>CAYQTK010000344.1:0-1641 GCA_964420375.1 uncultured bacterium | reverse complement strand
AGGAACTCGAGGATTTCCAGGACGCCTTCGGTCTCGCCTTTTTCAGCCACCAGGACCGTCCCGTAAACCAGTTCCAAAGCCTCTCCCAAAGGAACGGCGTTCCTTCCCGAGCTCTCGAGCAGCGGACGGAGCTCGGGAGCGATGTTGGCGGGAGCGAGCGAGAACTCCGACTCGGCGAGCAGGTCCTGGTCGTTCATGGAGTCGGCGACCCCGATGATCTCCCGGTCGCCGGCCACTGCTGCAAGCCCGGTATACTTGTTGTATCCCGCCGGCAGGACGTCCACTGCGACTGACGAGTAGGTCACCCTGACCTTGTTCTGAAAAGGCGTGCCCTCTACGAAGCCGCTGACCTTCTCGTACAGGGAACGCGGCTCGTTACAGAACATGGATATGGTGGTAAGGCGGTGGGCGAAGTAATTGATCTCCGGAAAGGGCCCACCCCTTAACTCTCCCTCCAGCTCCCAGATGGTCTTGAGCTCTTCCTTGGTGGTCAACACCTTCTCGCTCAATCCGTCCGGACTCAAGGAACAGCCCGTCTCCAACACGTAACCGTCAACCTCGTTGAGGATCTCGGAAGGGACGGCGTCCTTTACGAACGCGAGATCGTTTCCGGTGCATATAAACCTGCTGACCCGGTCTTTGAGCCGCGCCAGCCCTTCACTCACCATGGTGACCAGCTCGGGACGGATTATCTCGCCCGGCTCGAGCAGGGTCCCGTGTAAGTCCAAACCGAGTATGTAAGCGGGTCCTGTCTCTACCATTCTTCTCTCATCAATTGGGTTACTACTTTTCCGACCCGGTCCTGGAGCTGGGTGGGGGACACGGAAGAACCCTTGTTGATATACATGGCGGGCGCGCAGTGAAGGAGGACCTTGCGGAAGGTATCGTCGCACCTTTTGGAGGTGAAAAACAAAATAGGGACTGAGTCAATCTCCTGGGCCTGTTCATGGGCCCGCATGGCAACAGCAGAGCTGATGCCGTTTAAAACCGGCATCTTTACGTCCATTACCACCAGGCCTACCAACGTCTCCTGCTGCCGCTCCCGGATATATCGGCCCAAAAATTCGTAGCCGTTCTTGCAGGGAATCACCCGTTCGGTAAGGCCCTGCTCGACCAGGGTGTCGTTCAAAATCGCCGAAATAAGCGAGGAGTCCTCTACCGTGATCACCGTCTGTAAAGGCGGGCCTTCCGCCCGAGTCTCCTCGCCCGGAAGCTCGCCTCCCGCCTGCTGTGGCGTGGACATGGCGCTGGGAAGGTCGGGCATGACGAACTCCGCGCCCGAGTTCTCCTCCGGACGGAAGTCTCCCGGCGAAGCGCTCGGACGCGAGGGAAGAGAGGAAGGATCGGGAAGGGTCTGCGGCTGCTTGACCGTACCGAGGTAGGAGTGACAGTGAACGCATTGCAGAAGGTCCTCCCCTTCTATGCCGATGCTTACCCGCTGGACCGGGACCTCCTCCCCGCAGCTTATGCAATATACCTTGTCAGGAAACTCGTCCATTAAGTTAAATATTATATCAGCTAAAACGGCTCTAACAACCCTCTCAAGCATAAATAGTGTTTGTTGCGAAACTCCGTTTTAGGAGTGTGCCTGCCTGTGCGTTCCGCCTGCCTGTGCCGGACACGCCTGCCTGTGCGGACACG
>CAYQTK010000343.1:0-1790 GCA_964420375.1 uncultured bacterium | reverse complement strand
AAGAACTTATTGCTGTCTTTATTTGTATACACCAACACCTTTAAATCGCGGTCTCCTCGTATGCAATTCGCCGATGCCGAGGGCGTCAACAAGCTTGCCCTCCTCTTTTGACATTTGCTCGAGTTGGTAATTTACCTTGGGCCGGCCCCGGCCTTGGGGTTGTTCTATGAGCGCGGCCAGCCTTACGTTGTTAAGGGCATCGAGCAAGGAATCGAGCGTGCCGGAAAACCCGGCTTTCTCCCTCGCTTCCCGCCATACGATCGAAGCCAGCAGGTAGCCCATCACGCACATGAAGTAGTGGACGATGATTTTCTGATCGGTCCAGTGGAACCCGGGTTTGAGCGCGAGGTGGTAAGGGTTTTTTATGTTCTTGAAGGCTTGCTCGACGAATGATTGTCCGTGGTAGGCGGCGATGATCCGCTCGGTGTCCCACTCGTGCCGGTCGGTCATGAGGATGCGCACTCCAAGCTCGTCCTCCATTTCGGCAAACCTCGTTTCGTTGATCCAGTACTCTAACCGGAAGTGCCCCTCGACCGTTTCCTCCAACTGCCATTCAATGACCCCGCCGATAAACTGACCTTTTACAAGCTTTGAGAGCCGGGCTTCCAGCTCTTCCCGACTCCGTTTCTTTTTACCGCCGGCAAGGCTCTGCTGGATTTCCGAAAGCTTTCCCAATTTCTTTTCCAGGTCGCTATAGATCCCCCGTAGCTGCCCGTCTTTCAGCTTCTTGGAGACAAAGACCAGGATGGTCCGCTGCTCGCCCCACACCCGGTGCCGGCCTCGGTATACACTGAGCTCGTCGCCGTTTATCAGCACCGGCTCGAACTTGCCCTCCGCCTTTTGCAGAAGATCGGCATGGTGATATGGAGTGAGCGCTCCAACGTAATGCAGCCCGGCCTCGCTGACCAGCTCGAGGTTCTTCTTCGAGTTGTTGCCCCGGTCAAACACCAGGGTGTGCTTTTCCAGGTCGAGACCGAGCGTCTCCATTCTCTCCGTGATCTTTTCAAGCACCCCCGCGAAAACACGGCTGTCGTGGCGGTTGCCCTGATAAGTCAGATGGAACAAGGGGAGGAAATCCCGGCGGCTGACCACCATGGCCAGGCCGACCTGCCTTAAGTCGTTCCTCTTCTGCTTGTTGTTGCCGCGCCGGGCCACGGTGCAGCGCTGGTTGGTAGTGGCGATGTAGGTGAAAAAATTGGTGGTGTCAAAGAACAGGGTGTCCGCATCCATCGGGTAGAGTTCCTGAACTTTTAAAAGCAACTCCGCTTCGATCTTTTCGATGCTCTCAACCGGCAGCGCGTCCATCAGGTCCCAGAAATGTTGGCTGTCGATTCCGGCAAGCGAGCAGCGCAGCATGTACTCGCACGAGGTCGTCCGGGCCCAACTCCAGCAGCCGCGCTTGCTGGTGGGCATGCAGACCCTGCCCATGGCGCCCAGCAAAATGGTCATGCCCACCGTGAGGTTGTTCCGGATCGGCTTCTCCGGCATGTACGGCCTCTGCGATTGAACGTACTTGTTGATGACCGACGGGACCTCCAGCTTCCGCGCCGCCTCAAGCAACGCCGCCACCGCCCCATGCGAATATGACTTTACCTGCCGCTCCTCCCGTAACCCCTGCAACCTGTTAAGCAGGTCTTCTGCCTTGCCCAGGTATGCCAGGACCACCGGCCGCGGTTTTCCGTTCACCCGTCTTGATTCGACAATGTACCAGTATTTATGCCCCCTGGAGGTTTTTTGCTGCAAAGTTGCCAAGGCTTTTTTCCTCCTTTCTCAGTGTATACTTTCATTTT
>CAYQTK010000342.1:0-1822 GCA_964420375.1 uncultured bacterium | reverse complement strand
CGAAAAAGGGGATATAATAAAAACTGCGAAAATCGCGGTATCAGCCGCTCGCACGCAGATCATTTTTTATGCATTGGAGTTGAGAGACGGTTTAAATTACCGGCTTTCTTCCCACGGAGTAGTAGGTAAAGCCTTTTTCCTTCATGCTTTCGGGGGCATAGAGGTTTCTGCCGTCGAAGATGATTTTTTGTTTCATGAGCTGCGACATCCTCTTGAAATTCGGTCTTCTGAATTCGTTCCACTCGGTAACGATGACCAGTGCACTTGCTCCGCCGAGCGCCTCGTACGCGGTGTCGCAGTAGATGACCTTGTCGCCGAGCACTTGAGCCGCGTTCTCGTTTGCCACGGGGTCGTATGCCCTGACCTCGGCGCCTTTTTCGAGCAGGTGGCGGATGATGTCTATGGAGGGGGCCTCCCTGACGTCGTCCGTCTGCGGCTTAAAGGACAGGCCCCACACCGCGACGGGCTCTTTGAACTCTCCCCCGAAGTGGGCGTCGATCTTGTCGGTCATCCATTTTCTCTGTCCGAGGTTTACCTTTTGTGCTGACTCGATAAGTCCGGGCTCGTGGCCGAACTCATGGGAGGTCTGGACCAGAGCGTCCACGTCCTTTGGAAAACACGATCCTCCGTATCCCAGGCCGGGGAAAAGGAACTGGAAGCCGATACGGGAGTCAAAGCCGATGCCGCGGCGGACGTTGCTTATGTCCGCGCCCACCTTCTCGCAGATGTTGGCTATCTCGTTTATGAAGGATATCTTGGTGGCCAGCATGGCGTTTGCCGCGTACTTGGTCATCTCCGCGCTTCTTATATCCATGTGCAGGATGGGATTTTCCGTGCGCACGAAAGGCTCGTAAAGCTCGGTCATGATCCTGCCTGCCTTTTCGCTGTCCGTTCCTATGACCACCCTGTCGGGCTTCATAAAGTCGTCAATGGCCGCTCCTTCTTTCATGAACTCGGGGTTCATCACCATGTCGAAAGGCACATCAGTCTGTTTTTTGATGATCTCGCGGAGCTCATCGGTGGTTCCCACCGGCACGGTGGACTTCATCACTATCACTGTATAGTCGGTGATGAGCCGGCCGATGTTTTCAGCCACATCGTACACCGCGGAAAGGTCTGCCTTTCCGTGGTCCCCCGGAGGTGTGCCTACTGCAATAAAGACAACCTCTGCTTCCGGAACCGCGTCCTTGAAACTGGTGGTAAACCGGATTCTGCCTTCGTTGTGGTTGCGTTCAAGGATGTCCTCCAACCCCCGCTCGTAAATGGGGGATTCGCCCTTCTGAAGCACCCTGATCTTGGACTCGTCAATGTCCATGCACACAACCTCGTTGCCGTGCTCCGCAAAACACGTCCCCGCAACCAGGCCCACGTAACCAACACCTATCATGCAAATGTTCACCGCTTATGCTCCTTTTCGGATAATGACAATAACTCCCCTAAGAAGAGACAGGTTGAATGCCGGCATCCGACATGGTCCGGTAAATGCCGCTTATCGCGCGAGAGCTGTCGGGATGAAAGTACAACAGCGCGCTGATGATCTCGCCCGCCCGGTCGTATGCTCCCTGCCGGAGAGCGCCGTCCAGGCTGCTGAGCATCTCCCGGAAGGCATCCTCGGCAAGCCCCATCTCGTGGTAAGCGATCGCCAGGTCGTAGCGGGTCTCGTAATCCTGGGAAGCTATCTCCGCCTCGACCCCCTTTTTGAACTCGGTGAAGACCTCCTGGAAGGTTGGGCTCCCCTCCTCCTCCTTGAACTTAACCCGCATAAGACGCTGGTACTTCTCGTTCAAGGGACCGAGGTCGATCTGGTTGATGATATGCTGAA
>CAYQTK010000341.1:0-1849 GCA_964420375.1 uncultured bacterium | reverse complement strand
GCGTCGCTCTTTCAGAGATCTAATAGGCTTGTTTTGACTTTTTACGAGGGCATCAAATAAAAGTGCTGAATTTTTAATCCGGGCCGACTCCGGTTTATAATGTTGTGTTGCCATGCGCATTGTATTCATGGGAACGCCTGATTTTGCCGTGCCTTCATTGCAGCGGCTTGTCGAAGACGGACACGAGATTGCACTGGCGGTCACCCAGCCGGACAGGCCGCGCGGAAGGGGCCGGAAGCCCAAGCCATCGCCGGTGAAAGAGATGGCCCGGGCTTTGGAACTCCCCCTTATCCAGCCGGAGAGAATCGGCGAGCCGGAGGCTGTAAAAGAGATCGCCGCGACAAGGCCCGGCGTCATCGTAGTGATCGCTTTCGGCCAGATACTGGGCAAAGAGTTCCTCTCCATCCCCGAGCTTTGCTGCATTAACGCCCACGCCTCGTTACTGCCCCGCCACCGCGGAGCAGCGCCCATTCAATGGGCGGTAGCCATGGGCGACACCATAACCGGCGTTACCGCCATGAGGATGGATGAAGGAATGGACACCGGCGACATCCTGCTCCAGCGGCAGGTTCCCATATTAAAAGAAGACACCGGCGGAACACTTCACGACAAGCTGGCGGGCCTTTCCGCCGGCCTTGTTTCCGAGACGGTCGAAGGGCTTGAAAAAGGGTCAATAGAACCGCGGCCCCAGGAGCACGACAAGGCCACCTACGCCCCCCAGCTTAAGAAAGAGGACGGGAGAATCGATTTTAACGAAGACGCTGATACCATAGCCAGGAAGGTAAGGGCATTTGATCCCTGGCCGGGAGCATATGCTTTTATAAGCGGAGAGCAGACCCGGATCACCAGGGCCCTGCCGGAGAAAGGCCCGGCTTCGACTCCGGGCAAGGTGGTCCGTGCCGACAATGACGGAATAGTGGCTGCGTGCGGCAATGGCTCGTTGCGCATCCTCGAGCTCAAGCCGCCCGGCAAGCGCAGCATGGAAGCCGGCGCCTTCCTGTCCGGCAGGAGCGTCTCTCCGGGCGACGTGATCGAGTGACAAGGAGGAATAAAAATGGTAATGGCGGAGTTTTCCGTGGTCCCCCTCGACAAGGGCGAGAGCGTGGCCGGGTGGATAGCAGAGGTCATCAAGCTGGTAGACGATAGCGGGATTGACTATCAACTCACTCCCATGGCGACCATTGTAGAAGGCGAGATGGACGAGGTGATGGAGCTTATTCGATCGTGCCACCAGAAGATGCGGGAGGTTTCGGCACGGGTGATAACCACCATTAAGATAGACGACCGGGAGGGCGCACAAGGCCGCCTGGCGGGAAAGGTCGAGTCAGTGGAGAAGCACCTGGGCCGCAAGGTCAGAAAGTAGCATCAAAGTTATTGTCAAGGCGAACAAGGAGCAAGTATGCGCGCGGTGGTGCAGCGGGTCAGCGAGGCCCGGGTCGAGGTTGACCAGGATGAGGTGGCCCGGATAACCCGCGGCTTCCTGGTTCTCCTGGGGGTCGCCTCCGACGACACCGGGGAGGACGCCCGTTTTCTGGCGGACAAGATAGCCGGCCTGCGCGTTTTCGAGGACGATGAAGGCAAGTTGAATCTTTCGATTGTCGACGTGAAAGGGGAGATGCTGGTGGTGTCCCAGTTTACATTGCTCGGCGACTGCAGAAAGGGGAGGAGGCCCAGCTTCTCCCGCGCTGCCGGACCGGACAAGGCCCGGGACCTGTATCTCGAGTTCGCCGAAAAGGTAAAACAAGCGGGCGTACACGTGCAGACCGGCAGGTTCCAGGCGATGATGGACGTGAGCCTCACCAACCAGGGGCCGGTCACGCTCCTCTTGGACAGCAGAAAGAATTTCTAG
>CAYQTK010000340.1:0-1887 GCA_964420375.1 uncultured bacterium | reverse complement strand
TTCGGCGGCGAAAATGTCGAGCCTAAAAATATGCGCTTATTTTGGGACTAGTGCTCTGGCAAGCCTTGTTCATCGCTTAAAAAATAGATGTTTTTCGTGCGAGCGAGTTTACTCGCGATATCAGTCGCTCGCACATTATTACATGAGGGGAGGAAAAACCATGCTCGATTTCAAGCCTCCAAAACCGGAACCCGACTTCAATACTTTGGCCTCGGTCATCAAAGGCGAGAGGAAGCCGGAGAAGGTCCATGTTGCCGAACTGGTCGCCGACTTCGAGATAGTGGCTGACGTGCTTTATAAGGTCTTCAACGAGAAGATGCTGACGCTTTCCGAGGCCTACTCTCCCGAAGAGGTCGGCAAGATCCTCTCCAGAGGCAAGGGCATACTCCCCATGGCGGGAGAGTCCGAACAGGTCTTCTGGAAACAGTACCTGTCCTTCTTCCACCGCATGGGCTACGACATGGTGACCGACATGGCGCCCATCGGGTTTATAATGTTCCTTACCATGTCCTCGCTGCGGCTGGCGGACGACACCGCCGCCCTCTCCCGCGGCAAGCGCACCTGGGCTGAAGAGGGCAAAGGGTCCATCACCTCCTGGGAGGACTTCGACTCATTCAACTGGGAGGGGCTCAAGCTGAACCTCGAAGAGTGGTCCGGCTTCTGGGAAAAGAACACCCCCGAGGGCATGAAGATAGCGGCCAACTTCAGCATCTTCGAGCAGGTCCTCGAGCGGTTCATGGGCTACGAAGGACTCTTCTACAACCTGGTGGACCAGCCCGACCTGGTCAAGGCGGTGTTCGACAAGTGGGGAGAGATAACCGAGAGCTTTTACCGACAGGCGGTAAAGTGCGACGCAGTGGGTCTCATCTTCCACTCCGACGACATGGGCTACAAGACCGCGACCATGATAAGCCCCGCCAAGCTCCGCGAGCTGGTCCTGCCCTGGCTTAAAAAGTACGCCGAGATCGCACACAACGCCGGCAAGATGTTCTGGCTCCATTCCTGCGGAAACATCTACGGCATCATGGACGATCTTATAGACGACGTTAAGATAGACGCCTTCCACTCCTTCCAGGACGAGATCAAGCCGGTAGAGGAGTTCATGGAAACCTATGGAGACCGGGTGGCCGGCATAGGCGGACTGGACGTAGACCTCATGGTGAGGATGGACCAAGACCGGCTCCGAAAAAGGTGCCGCGAAATCCTCTCCGCATGCCTTCCCAACAGGTTCGCCTTCGGAACCGGGAACTCGGTGACCAATTACATGCCCGCCGAGAACTACCTGGCCATGCTCGACGAGGCCATGAAGTTCAAGTTCTAAGGCCGCCTTCGTAAGAGTCCCCGGGCATCAAGGTTTTTGCCGGTTCCCCTCTGCCCGTGTAAAATAGACCGAAACTCTTTTACGAGAAAGGATTACAGCAGCATGAGAATGTCGAAGATGTACCTTCCCACCCTCCGGCAGTCCCCGGCAGAGGCCGAGGTTATAAGTCACCGGTTGATGCTGCGGGCGGGCATGATCAGGAAGGTTGCCGCGGGAATATACTCCTGGCTCCCCCTCGGGCTGCGGGTTCTGCGCAAGGTTCAGCAGATAGTCAGGGAAGAGATGGACCGCGCCGGCGCCCAGGAGGTTTTTCTTCCCATGGTCCAGCCCGCGGAGCTCTGGCAGGAGTCGAACCGGTGGGAAGCCTACGGGCCCGAGCTGCTGCGCCTGAAAGACCGCCACCAGCGCGACTTCTGTCTCGGACCGACCCACGAGGAGGTCATAACCTCGCTGGTGCGCGGCGAGGTCCGCAGTTACCGGGACCTTCCCCAGAACCTCTACCAGATACAGGTCAAGTTCCGCGACGAGATCAGGCCCCGCTTCGGGGTCATGCGCGGCCGCGAGTT
>CAYQTK010000339.1:0-1940 GCA_964420375.1 uncultured bacterium | reverse complement strand
ACCCCCTTCTATGTCGCAGGCCCGTCATTGCAAAATATATTGACAGCCGAAAAGGTAACTGACAAGATGGGGTTCACCGGACGCTTACGAGAATTTCGCATCCTTCAGAGAGGTCTTCGAGGAACTGAAGGCCTCGGAAAAGAGAGAGCTTCTCCAACTCCTGATAAAGGAGGTCCTCTACGACTCGGACCACGGCAACATAAAAATAGCCCTGCGCCCGTTGCCGGACATAGGGCCGCTTATGCTGAACCATCAAAAGGGGGATGGTTTTGATGTGATGTCCTCTTGGCTCCATGGGCAGGAGTGTCTACTAAATTTGAAGCCCCGACCATATCATGGCGATCCCGGCGCGACCAGGCTGCCGAGCCACAGGTTACGTTCCGAATTTTGCATAAATTTCAAGGTGATAACGGAGACGACGGCCCTGCCTGCCAAAGCCTTGGCGCAGGCAGGTACTGCGACCAGCCCGTGCATGTCACTGTGAGTCCCAATGTGGGATTCAAAGAGGCCACCAAAACCACCCTGGTGCGCCGTGTGCCCACCGGTGAGGTAGTATGCGCCATACCTCCCAGCCAGGCCAACCCGAGGCCACCCAAGGCGCCCAGAGTGCCTCGTGTCAAGGAACTCCTCCTCCAGGCCCAGGAGTGGCAGAAAATGCTCAACTCCGGCGAGGTCAGGAACCAGGCCGAGATCGCCCAGCGCGAAGGCATCACCCGCGCCCGCGTCACCCAGATCATGTCCCTCCTGAACCTCTCGCCCCATATTCAACATCACATTCTCAACATGCCAAAGACTGCTAACCGACCTCCGGTAACCGAGCGGGCACTCCGGGTAATTACCCTTATTGAAAATCCCAAGGAACAACTGGACGCGTTCCGGGAGCTTGCCAAGAAGTAGAAACTATCCAACCTTGATAACTTTGATCCCGCCGCGTTTCAGCACTTCTCCGGTGACTCCTTCGCGGTCACAGGACGGGCTACCGCTTTTCAGGTAGGCCTTTTTAACGCCGATAATTTGGGCCAGTTCCAAGGTGTAATTTGCCCCGTTGACATGGTAATCGGTGGTGTCTTCCCCGGTTTCCGGGACGATGATCCTGAGCCCCTCGTCAAGAACCTGGGCACCCGTACCATTCAAGTACTCCCCGGTGCGAGGCGTGGGCATGCCGCCAAGCTGCTCGGGGCAGACCGGGACCAGGACGTATTTCTTTTTCAACTTCTCAATCAATTTTTCTCTCTTCTTGGCCCGATGGCCATGCCAGCGACAAGGTATGCCGAGAAAGCAGGCGCTGATCAGTATCGGCTCTTTATAGGCCCGTAAGTCGTAATCCGGGAAAAGTGAATCTCTATTTTCTTGATCATGTTCATCCATAGCTAATTGCCGTCCCGTATAACTCTCCGCCAGAAGCGATGCCGCCAGCCAATGCAATTTTTCAGGCTTAAACACCTTCCACACTGAGTGCAATTTTCTATCTTAAGCGATTTTGTTTGACGGTCAAATCTCCGGGATGGGAAACATTCAACCATGCAGAATCCGCAGTCAAGACAGTTGATCATTCTCTTGATAAGGGTGTCGGCCACTCTTTCCGGCACGTTCCAGAATCGAATTTCATCCTTTTTACGAGTCCACTTGCCTCTAACTGGAGCTAAATGTTTCGTGTCGATCCATTCCTCATTTCGGATGCGGTAAGCCAATGTTCCGGAAGGGAGTTTTTGCTTGAATGCTCCAAGGATTTTCTGTGCCCTTATCCTGTGCCAATGAGCGAATCCATGGTGATAAAGCTTTTCCTCCCGTGTTTTGAATCTTTCATCCTGGTGGACTTTGTCAATAAGCCCGCTGTTAAAAATCATCTCCTCGATCTGCTTGTAATACCTGTTGTATTCCTCTGGATAGTGCTGTCGGCAATAAGCCTGTCTCTTTGCATCCGAAGTATAGCAACATAA
>CAYQTK010000338.1:0-1953 GCA_964420375.1 uncultured bacterium | reverse complement strand
CTTCGGCTTGTAAGGCCGACGCTCTCCCGGCTGAGCTACCCGCCTTGATGACATCTGACTATTATAATATTACTTTTCTCAAAGTCAATCACCAAAATTCAAATGCCCCCCGGAGAACCTTACATTCCGACATGTTCCCGGCTTCAATATAGCCTTGCTCCTCTGCTCCCTCGCCTATGAGCTTCTGCCGGCGTCTTTCAGGCTTAAGAGGACGAAAGGCGCTTGTCTTGGAAACGAAGAAAAACGTATGACAAAGCACCAGCCTTCCATCAGTTGAACACGGTGCAAGTGCGGAGCCCCGGCATCCGCTTGCCCGGAGCTCATCAAAGAACTAAAAGCCCAACCCGGTCCACAATGAGCCGCCCAGACTGAAAGCCGGCATCCTCTTGATCGTTTACCTTGAAACGCCTTCCTACCAAAGCAAGCCGACATCAAAAGACACCCTCCACTCAGCTTTCCCGAGCCAGTTCTCAAAAAATCCCCGCCGATTGGGGACCTTGAAATATAACCGGCCCGTGCTCGCTAAGTTTCTGAGCCGGATGTTTTCAGCACCGGTTTTGCAAACGGATTTAAATAATTGGTAAAATAGTTCCCCATAGACATCGAAAAAGGAGACATAGGGCATGAGACGAAAAACGGTTTTTTACTTTATCTGTCTGGCGGTCGTATGGGGAATCTTTGTCATGTCCCGGGCGGACGCCGCGGGTGGCGTTTCTGAAGAGGGCAGCATTACCGTGCTTACCTATAACGTAGCGGGCCTTCCCGAGCTCATATCCGGCTCTCATCCGTCGCTTTACACCGAGCTTATCAGCCCCAGGCTGAACGCCTTTGACCTGGTGCTGGTCCAGGAGGACTTCTCTTACCACAGCGATTTAAGCTCCGGCACGGACCATGAGTACTCCTCGCGGCCCGGCACCGCGGGAACGCTGGGCGACGGCCTGGCTCGGTTCTCGCGATTCCCCATCCGAGGCGAGGTAAAACACGTCTCCTGGGAGGAATGTCACGGCCACTTCGGACACGCCAACGACTGCCTGACCAAAAAGGGCTTCTCCACGGCAATCCATGAGCTGCCGTCGGGAACACCGGTACACGTGTATAACCTCCATATGGATGCGGGCTCGAGCAAAAAAGACCAGCAGACGAGAAGCATGCAGATGGACCAGCTTATCGCCTACATGGAAAAACACAGCAAGGGCATGCCGATAATCATCGCCGGCGATTTCAACCTCTCCGGCAAAAGGCCCGCCGACCTGGAAGTACTTCAGCGACTGATCGACAATCAAAACCTGGCCGACGCCTGCCGCGAGACGGAATGCGGCCATGAAAGGATCGACCGCATCCTCTTCAGGGGCAACGACTCCATCGATTTCCGGGCAACAACCTATAAGGTTGAAGTAGAAAGATTCGAAACCGAAAAAGGCAAACAGCTCTCCGACCACGAAGCTGTGTCTGCGGTTCTTAAGTGGAGGCTTACAAAGTAAGGCGCGGCAAGTGGTATTGAGGAAGTGGGTGTGCGACATATTTGGTGGCTGTTGCGCCGGCCTGCTTTTTGGCGACACTGATCTGATAGTATCTAAGATCATCATGAGAAAGACAGGGACAAGAGCGAAGTCGGCATTGAAAAGAGAAGGAAGCCATTGTTGGAAAAGCTTGAAGCGAGCGGGGAGTTCAGGGAGGGGAGCCCACGCGGTTTTGTCCTCGAAACTGCGTGGAATGAAAAAGAATCGTGCGAGCGGCTGATACCGCGATTTTCGTGCGAGCGACGGAAGTCGCGACTAAAGTCGCTCGCACGCAGCTTATAAATTTTAATGTGATCCGCCACTACTGCTCTGTAAAACGCCTCTCGAAGAACAGAAGAGAATTGTGCAAGCGGCTGATACCGCGATTTTCGTGCAAGTGGCTGATACCGCGATTTTCGTCGGCCTTGTTTACCTTTTTTCGAGTGACAGAGCA
>CAYQTK010000337.1:0-1972 GCA_964420375.1 uncultured bacterium | reverse complement strand
GAAGACCGTCGGAAAAACGGCGGCCTTCCATCTTCCGGCCGGTGAACTCGTCAACTATAACCACCCGGCCGTTCTCGACCACGTACTCATCATCAACCTCGAACATGTTGTAGGCCTTGAGAAGCTGGGTGATGGTATGAAGCTTCTCGCTCTTCTGCTGATAGTCCTGGTGCAGGGCGGCAAGCTTTTCCGACTTCTCTTCCTGGTCCGCGGTCTCGTTGTTGATGCGGGCTTCTTCAGTGGAAAGCTCGGGAAGCAGGAAAACGTCGCCGATCATGTCGCGGAGCTCCTCCTGTCCTTCCTCGGTCAGGTCAATGGCGTTTTCTTCCTCGGACTGGGCATAGAGCAGCCCGTCCCGGAGCTGGTGAGTGCTCTTGTTGATCCGGAGTTGATTGTGGACCCGCTCCATGTTCTTCTTGGTCTCTTTATCCTCGGTCATGAGCTTGAACAACTCCCGGTTTTTGGGGTCTCCCTGCTGCACCTGGAGGAGCTTGAAGTAGTAGTCCTCTCCTTCATTGCCCTCCTTTCTCATCCGCTGCGTTTCCTGGAACAGCTTGCGGACGCGCTGCTTCTGCTTCTTGACCAGCCTGTCCACCGCGGGCTTGAGCTCGTTGTAGACCGCAGTATCATCACGGTCAACCTCCCCGGAGATGATCAGGGGGGTCCGCGCTTCGTCAATCAGGATCGAGTCAACCTCGTCAACAATGGCGAAATAAAGCGGGTCCGGCTGGACCATGTCCTCCGGCCGGATCTTAAGGTTATCGCGCAAGTAATCGAACCCGAACTCCGAGTTGGTCCCGTAGGTGATATCGCAGTTGTACACCTGCTTGCGCTCGTCGTCGGGCATCTGGTTCTGGAGCGCGCCCGCGGTGAGTCCCAGCATGTTGTAGACCGGCGACATCCAGTCGGCGTCACGGCGGGCCAGGTAGTCGTTCACTGTAATCACGTGGACACCGAGCCCGACAAGCGAGTTCAACACCAGCGGGCAGGTGGAGGCCAGGGTCTTGCCTTCACCGGTCTTCATCTCCGCGATCTTTCCCTGGTGGAGGACCATGCCGCCGATAAGCTGGACATCGAAGTGGCGTTGTCCCAGCGTCCGTTTGGATGCTTCCCTGGTAGCGGCGAACACGTCGGGGAGTAGCTCTTCTAACTTGGACGCGAACTGTTTCCAATCATCGTCGCTTAGCTCATGCCCGTTGTTCTTGACCTCTTCCCAGTCCTTGCCGAAGATGTGTCTCCTCCACTTTCCGGCAAGTCCCTGGAGTTCTTCACTGCTCATGGCCTCGTACTTCGGCTCCAGCTCGTTGATCTCGTCAACCACCGGGTAATAAGGCTTCAGCACCCGCTCGTTCTTAGAGCCGAATATCTTTATTCCGACTTTGGATAGCACGTTAATTACGGACATCGTCGTACATCAACTCCTTATGATTTGCCTGAGCTTTGTCTATTAGTATAGTTAAACCGACTTTTTGTTTCAAGACAATGTCGTTGCTGGGGCTAACCTTTTTTTCGGGTATCAAACCAGGGTCATTTGTTTCCCCCTTGCATACACCTCTGTGGGGGGTGACGACAGCCAAGCCAATATGCAGCAGAAGCAGGGAGGAGTTATTGCAGCGGGAGTGCAAGACGCTCTCCAAGGGATTCAACAAGGAATTCCATCATGGCTTGATCGTTCGCCTTTCGGGACGGATGTCAGCATGGCATGGAAGGTGTCTCCTCCGTTTATTGATCGCGCGCGGCTGCCGTCATTCGGTCAAGGTCTCCCTGGCAGCGGTCGGGAAAAGATGAGCCGGTATGCAAGCGACACAAGCGGCTCGCAAAGCAGCCGTCATTTTGGTTCATCCAGTTTATTGGTACCTGAACAAAAACAAGCTGTTACCGCTTTGTCGGCTGCCGGCGGGGAGCTTGAGGTCTTCACGCTTATTGATTTATGCAGAAATAATGGTATGGGGGGAAGCGCTGGAGCGAATTT
>CAYQTK010000336.1:0-2029 GCA_964420375.1 uncultured bacterium | reverse complement strand
CCGTTCGGCGGCGAAAATGTCGAGCCTAAAAATATGCGCTTATTTTGGGACTAGTTGCGAGGCCTAAAAAGGCCGATTTCGGACTTTTTACATGAGCATCAATCATGCATAAGTTGGTTATTAAATCATAAAGCCGTAAAATTAGCAACCGTAAATTGTAAGTGGAATTCATGCTTGATCCGGGTGCCGTGATATCTTATTATATGTGTAAAAGGCACATGTTTTGTATCCGAATGTAATGACATCGGGCAAGGGGTTTTTTCCCGGATAAAAATTTTAGGACCGGCAGATAAACAATGAGCACGACCAGTGAACAGCTTTTCGATAACCTCGAGGGCGAAAGGGGAGACCTTGCTTCGACTCCTTTTGGAAAGGTCTTCTCCCGCTTGTGCCATCAAGGCAGGACGGGATTTTTAGACATCCGGGACAAGCCTGCTACCGAGGGCGGCAAGCTATTGAAACGGATCATCATGGCCGATGGTAAAAGCTTTGCCGTTAAAGGCGGAACCGTGCAGGAGACCCTTCCCAACCTTCTTCTCAACAGGAAAAAGATCAGCCGGGAGACTTACGAAAAGCTGAAAAGCGACACGGGCGGCGATTATAACGAGATGGAGAAAATGATGCAGAACGGCTCGGTGATCCCGCCCGGCGAGATAGCTGACGCCATTGCCGATCAGACCGCGATGAAGATCCGTCAGCTTTTCAGTCTCATCCGGGGCACATACGAGTTCAAGCCCCAACCCAAAAGCGCGGTAATGAAGCACGGCCTTCTCGAGATGTCCCCTGAGAAGCTGGCTATAGAAGGCTGTGGCGAGCAGTACCCCCAGGCCCGCGTTAAAAAGGAGTTCCCCGGTATCGAGAAGAAAAGCTTCCAGGTGGACCCTGACTTCGAGTCCAGGCTGATCGCCGCGGGAGTGGGACCCAAGGTAATCCGCGTCATCAAGAACATGAAAGATTCCTTTAACTGGCAGTCGGCCCAGAAAAGCCTCCCCCTCCAGGCGGAGGATGCACAGTCTTTACTGCTCGGTCTTTACTTTGCCGGTATTCTTACACTTCCGCCCCAGCAGGAGGATTTCCCCGTCGGTCAGGCATATGTCACGCCGGCAGAACAAAAGAAAGAAGCACCTAAAAAGACACCTGCCGAGGAGAAAGACCCCGAAAAGAAAGGGGCCAAGAAAGAAAAGAAAAAACCACCCGAGGAGAAGAAGCTTCCGGTGGAGGAGATGCTTGACAAGGACATGCCGGACGAGGAGTTCTTAGAGGAGATCGACAACCTGCTGGAAGCCGCCATGAGCAAGGAAACGACTTATATGGACATACTCGGCGTGGACGAGAACACCAGGCCCGAAAAGATCAAAAAGATTTACTTCAAGTTCGCCCGACGTTTCCATCCCGACGCCCGTCCCGACCTTTTCCAGGGCGAGGTCCGGGAGAAGGTCGAGGACCTCTTCACCAAGATATCCGAGGCTTATGACGTGTTGGGCGATGATAAGAAGAGAAGCGAGTACATAAAGTCCATGCGCAGCAAGCTTTCCCAGGAGGACATGGACAAGGCCCAGCGAGCCATAGAAGCGGAAATGGAGTTCCAGAAGGCAGAGATACTTCTCCAGCGTGGAAAGTGGAATGACGCCAGGGAGATTTTAGAGAAGGTTGTGAAGCTTCAGCCGGAAGAACCGGAGTATTCCATGTACCTTGCCTGGGCGAATTACAAAGTAAAAGGCCCTGCCGAGGCCAAGAAAGCAAGGTCGGAAATAGCTAAAGTGTTGGAGCAGCGTCCCAAGGTGGCTGACGGTTATTACTACCTGGCCATGCTCGACAAGGAAGCGGGCGAGATGGCCAATGCAGAGAAAAACCTGGAGAAGGCACAAAAGATGAAGCCGCGGGACACTGACATAAAGCGCGAGCTCATGTTTATAAGGAGAAAACAGGAAGCAGCGCCAGCCACGGAGAAAAAAGGAAAAGGGTTTTTCGGAAAGAAAAAGTAGTTCCCAGCAAAGTTTATGCCGCCTGACCGCGTCTCACCCGTAAA
>CAYQTK010000335.1:0-2056 GCA_964420375.1 uncultured bacterium | reverse complement strand
CGCACAAAAAATATTTATCTTGTAAGCGACTAAAAACACTTGACAGAGCACTAGTGCCTTGTCAAATGCTTTTCGGGGAATAGAACAGAATCGTGCGAGCGGCTGATACCGCGATCTTCATTGGACCCGTTCCCCTTTTTTCGAGTGACAGAGCACTAGTGCCTCCCTTTGGAAGGTCAACTCCAACTGAGTCGGAACTCGAGTGAGGCGTCTTCATGCTGGTTTGAAAAGAACGTTTCAAGGTCCACTTGGTTTGCACCGTTTAGCTCGATAAGTCTGGTGAAGTGGGCGCCGGTAAAGACAAGGAACATCTCCAGTCCTTCTTCAAACTTTCCGCAGTTGGTGATGGATACCGTCATCGAGGTTGGTCCGGTTGGGGTCGCCTGCATCTTGGTAAAATTGAAGAGCGGCCTTCTGAGGTCAAGGAACTTCTGAACGGCCACAAAGGGGTCGCCGTGATCTAGAAAGGGGCGATACGGTCCTTGGAACAGCTCCTGCATGGCCTTTTCGCCGAAGTTTTTTACCAGCTCGTCATTGCAGCCTGCGGCCAGCTTGTAAACAGCCATGCCGGTCCTTTGGAAGAAGCCCACCGGGTACCAGGCAGTGGGAATAATCATGGAGTTTATTATCTCGAAGTCTTCGGGGCAGAGGTACTTGTCCCAGGGAAGGTCTTTCATGGCCCGGATAATCTTGACCATATCCGATACTACGCTGCCTTTAACCTTGCGCTCATCCGGCATGGATGTGCTCCTTGCATCCTTGCAGTAGTCCCAGTGATTCGGTCTTCTTAAAGATACAACTTTATGGCGTGGACAGCAATTTTTCAATCTCTTTTTTTCGTGCGCCTTCCACCAGTAATGTTTTGTTCCTTGACTTTGCGCCTTTCCGAAGGTGGATATCGGACTTGGGCATGCCCAGTTTCTTCGATATGAAATCGATCAGCGCCCGGTTGGCCTGGTTCTCCGCAGGGGGAGCGCTGATTTTTACCACGAGTTCATCTTGAGCGCTCTCAATGCCATCCTTGCCGGACTTGGGTTTGACCCTGACCCGGAGCAATACGCCCTCCGGCTTCTGGACGGCCCACTTTTTTTCCATCTTCTTTCCAGGGAGGGCGCTTTTCCGCCTTACTTGTTGGATATGGTCGGCATGACGCGGAGGGTCGATTCTATACCATCTTCGTCCTCTTCCTTGTCCCTTTCCTCGCCGGCTTCGAGCAGGCTGCCGTAGGTGCGGATCACGGAACGCAGCTCTTCCCTGAGCCTCGTTCGCTCCGCCTTCAAATCCATGATATCGTCCTGTATCCGGACCAGGCGCTCGCGTCCCTTGTTGATGATCTGCTCTGCTTCCAGCTCCGCCTGGGCCACCACTACCTGGGCCTCTTTGAGCATGTTGTTCTTCATGTCGTCGGACATTTTCTGTGCGGTGAGCATGGACTCCTGGAGAAGCTGCTCCTTCTCCTTGAGCTCGTTCAACTGCTGGGTGCGCTTTTTCATCTCCTCCGCAAGGTACTGGTTCTCCTGGATGAGCTCCTCCATCTCCTGGCTTATCATCTCCAGGAAAATGTCCACCTCGCGGCGGTCATAGCCTCGAAACCGTTTGGGAAAACGATGGTTCCCCACGTCCAGCGGCGTGATCTTCATGACAGGTCCTCCTCTGCAAAGAGCTTCCGTTTCCGCTTCCGGACCGCCGCGTCCCCCAAAACCCGGCAGGCCGGCCCCAATATCATCCGAATAGAACTTCTACCGATTTCGCTTTCGCTTCTCCTTGTGCTTCGCTCCGTTTCCAAGCGCCGCTTTTCCTCCCCGTCAGGTCAACAACCCTTCCAGCAGGGAAAGGATAATGATGAGCAGAACCGGAGAAAAATCGAGGCCGATATTCTTCTGGATGGGGTCCAATAGCTGCTGGAGCGGCGTGAGCGCCGGCTCCACCGCGGTGTTGACCCACCTCTGGGCTTCGGTGTTGCGCAGTGCCCCGGTCCACGACATGATCACGTGCGCGATCACCAGCAGGATATAAGCCCCGATTATAGTCTGTAAAATCCAGGTTATCATTAGTG
>CAYQTK010000334.1:0-2068 GCA_964420375.1 uncultured bacterium | reverse complement strand
GCGAAAGCAAGCTTTCCCGTCTGCCCTGTCTGCGTGTCCGCACAGGCAGGCGCACTCAAAAACGGAGTTTTCGCAACAGGCACTAAATAATATCGCCTGCCGTAACAGCTTCACCCGCAAAACCTTTGCAGTCAAAAGACTTAAATATTATGATATCATGCAACCAAGATTAAAAACGAAATTGCCGGAGATATGAAAATGAACGCGTCTTACCAGATAGTACCCGATTTTGCCGAGTTTAAAAACCTCGCCGGGAAAGGAAACCTGGTACCGGTGTACGCCGAGATACTGGGCGACCTGGACACTCCGGTCTCTGCGTTTGCCAAGATCGAGAGCTCGGATTACGCTTTCCTTCTCGAGAGCGTGGAGGGCGGGGAAAAGTGGGCCCGCTACTCCTTTCTGGGAGCGGACCCCCAGGTCATCTTTCGCTCCAAGGGCAAGCGTGCGGAGATAATCAGGAAAACCCGCGCTGATGTTGTTGAAGGGTTTGACGACGCTCTCGAGCCGCTCCGCGAGCTCATGAGCGAGTACCGGCCGGTGAGTCTGCCCGGCCTTCCCCGCTTCGTGGGGGGGGCAGTGGGATACGCAGCGTACGACATGATCCGCCACTTCGAGCGCATGCCCGACGAGACCATTGACGAGCTCGCCTGTTACGACACCCACTTTATCATCACCGACACCATCATCGTGTTCGACAACCTTCGTCACACCATGCAGGTGGTGGTCAACACCCAAATCGAGGAAGGCCGGGAGCTGCAGGACATCTATGACGAGGCTGTCGGTAAAATCCATGAGCTTATCCGTCGACTGTCCGAGCCCGGCCGGCTTACTGCTCCCCAGGTCTACGAACAGCCCCTGGAGTACAACTCGAACTTCAGCCGGGATGCATATAAAGACGTGGTCAAAAAGTGCAAGGAGTACATCCGCCAGGGCGACATCATCCAGGTGGTCCCCAGCCGGCGTTATCGTGCGCCAGCCAAGGTCGAGCCTTTGCACCTGTACCGGGCGCTCCGAAGGATCAATCCGTCGCCCTACATGTTCTTCTTGAAGCTGGGAGGCGAGACCCTGGTGGGAAGCTCGCCCGAGGTCCTCATCCGGCTGGAAGGCGACCGGGCGGAGCTGCGACCTATTGCAGGCACGCGCAAAAGGGGAAGCACTCCCGAGGATGACCTGGCACTGGAGAAGGAGCTCAAGGAGGACCCCAAAGAAATGGCCGAGCACATCATGCTGGTCGACCTGGGAAGGAACGACCTCGGGCGCGTCAGCAGGATCGGCACCGTCGAGGTCACCGAACTGTCGGTTGTCGAGCGCTACAGCCACGTCATGCACCTGGTGTCCAATGTCCGCGGAAGGGTCAAAGAAGGGATTGACGCCTATGAAGTGTTCCGGGCTTCCTTCCCCGCGGGAACGCTCACCGGCGCGCCCAAGATACGCGCCATGGAGATCATCGAAGAGGTCGAACCGAGCAAAAGGGGATGCTACGGCGGTGCGGTCGGTTACTTCTCATTTACCGGCAACATGGACATGTGCATCGCCATCCGCACCATACTGATAAAAGACGGCATGCTGAACATCCAGGCCGGTGGAGGAGTAGTAGCGGACTCCGATGCCGACCTCGAGTACGAGGAAACGGTAAACAAGTCATCAGCCATGATGAGAGCAGTGGAAATGGCCAGGAAAGGGCTGAAGATTGGGGAGTAGTGCACAACCTTGCGAAGCCTTGAGGAACGAATGAAAATGGAAATAATCTGCGGCAACAAAGGAGAAGGGGGATGAAGAGCACTACTGACAAAGAAAAAAACATCACCGCGTCCCAATCCTCTCCCGATTTTGAAGTAAGAAACTTCGGGCCTGTCGCCCAGGGCAATATAAAGCTCAAAAACCTCACCGTCTTCACAGGGCCGAACAACTCGGGAAAATCTTATGCGGCCATGTTGATAAAGGCGTTTTACGATTCGTTGAGATATCGACGTTTAAAAGCATTCCGTCTCCCCCGGAACGTAAATGAAAAAGAATGGAAAGATTATTTATTGTCTCTTGAGCCCGACAGAAAACATAAGATGGATGA
>CAYQTK010000333.1:0-2073 GCA_964420375.1 uncultured bacterium | reverse complement strand
GACCTGTACGACGAGTACCTGGTTTACACGGGCCAACAAAAATCGCGAACTGAAAAACCGGGAGTACTGGAAGTGCGCGTCTATGGGCCGGGCTGTCCCCGTTGCGAGCAGCTTGACCGGGCAGTTATGGAAGTCATTTCTCAAAAAGGACTGAAAGTGGATTACCAGTATGTGAAAGACATCGAGGAGATGAAAAGGCTGGGGATCATGGGTTCCCCGGCCCTGGTTATCAACGGCAAGTTGGCCGCTGTCGGCAGGGCCCCGAATCGCAAGGGGATCGAGAAACTGTTGGAAAAAGCGAGTGAGCAAATCGAGTGAAAGAGAGGGCAAAATGGAAATAAAAGAGATAAATCCGTTCCGGCCTCCCTGCGACGCCTCGTCGGAGATGGTCAACGTCAAGGCCTCCCTCGACCGCGACGTCTCCGACCTGTTGCCGTTCGTAAAGGGCGAGTTGGACAACGTGAAGTATTTCCCCAAGGGGCCGTACATCAAGTTCGTGTTTCGGGGCCGTCCGGTGACCATTGACCATGACTGCATCGCCATCGCCGGGTTCGGAGATGACGAATCGGCCCGAGAGTGCGTGAAAAAAGTGGTCGCCCTGCTCAAGGACATCGAGCAACGCAAGGACTCGATCACGCCGGACACTACTCCCTTCAATCCTCCAACCGTCATTGACGTTATGAAGCTGTTGCCCAAGAAGTCCGGGTGCGGCAAATGCGGGTATCCGACCTGCATGGCCTTTGCCGTCGCGCTCACCAAGGAAGAAACCATGCCGGAGATGTGCCCGGAACTGTCCGACGGCCCGGAGGGCGGAGGGACCGCCGAACAACTGGCAAAGCTGCTCGGAGAATGAAATGGAACCAACGGGTAAAAAGGGGGAAGCCGAAACGAGATGATAACAGGAAACCGTTTGATACTTCTTATTGTGATGTTGTTTGCCGGCCTGGCGCTGGGCTTTCAATCAGCAGGCGAAGAGGCGGATTCGGGACAAGCCCGGGCACTGCCCGAAGGCCCTTTGACGCTGGACCAGCTCGTTGAATTCGCCCTGGCCAACAATCCCGACGTAGCCGCCGCCGGTCATGATGTTCATGCGGCGGAGGCCCGGCGCGACAGGGCCGCGGGGGGCAGGCTGCCGAACGTTTCGGCCCGAGGCTCCTACGATCATCACCTTGACCCGCAAAAAATGCTTCCCGTTAGCGGGCCGGGGGAGCCGATGATGTTTAGCCGGGACCTGGCCGCGGCGGACATTGTCCTGACCATCCCTCTCTACACGGGGGGACGGCTGAAGAACCAGGTGAGCGCGGCGGAACTTCTCCAGGAATCGGCGGAGCATCGCCTGGCAAGGACGCGGGAAGAATTGGCCTTCAATGTCTCCAGTCTGTATTATTCGATCCTCTATCAACGGCACGCCATTGAATCCATCGAGTTTTCCCGCGAGGTGCTGCGGGAACATCTGGAGCGCATCAAATACCTGGTCGAAATGCGCAAGGCCCCTCCGGTTGATCAAAGCCGTGTCGAGGTCGCCATTGCGGACCTGGACCAGAAAATGCTCAGTGAGAAAAACGTGATGTCAGTCAAGGACCGCGCCTTGACCAATCTTCTCGGCCTCCCCCGCCACTCCGGCCCCCTTCCTTTGCATGGAGACCTGGAGATTGAGGAGTCGGTGCCGCTTCCGGACCTGGAGACGGCCTGGCGGAGGGCCCTGGCCCAGCGCGAGGACTATCTGGCCCTTGAATCCGAAGTCCAGGCCCTTGAAAGCAACGTGAAAATCGCCGAGGCCGGTCGTTGGCCGGAAGTCAATCTTTATGGAGCTTATGGTGGGCGCTGGGCTTTGGGCGAGACTTACGGCGAGGCAGATAAAGCTGGAGACCTCGGCCGGATCGGGGTCAACGTGAGCATCCCGCTTTACGATGGAGGTCAGGTCGAATCGCAAATCCGGGAAAATCAGGCGAAGCTGGCCGCCGGCAGGGAACGGCTCAGAAAGCTGAAACTCCAGGTGCGCCTGGAGGTGGAATCGGCGCTTCTCAAAGCGCAATCATCGCAAGAGAGGATTCAAGTGACCCGACGCGCCGT
>CAYQTK010000332.1:0-2121 GCA_964420375.1 uncultured bacterium | reverse complement strand
TCATCGTCATCGTCATCTTCCAAGAGAATGCCCAGCATATCCATGGCATCCTCGGCAGCTTCGGCTATGTCCACATCCCCGGAGTCGGCAAGCTCTTCCAGAAGGGGCAAGGACTCCTCCGGATTGATGACGGAAGCCGCCTCGATCGCGGCCAGGATGAGGTATTTGTCATTCGTCGAATCCGCGTCAAGGAATCTGGAGACTGCCGGCCATGCCTTTTTAATCTCCCGCTCGCCCGCGGCAAGGACCGCGTTGTAGAGGATGTCACTGTCCTTGCTTTGAAGCGCTTCGAGAATCTGCTTATCGAAACCCCGGATGTATTTCATGCAAAAGACCGCGGTTAGTACCCACGACGGGTCTTCGCTTTCATAGGTTGCAAGCACGGCGTCATGGTGCCACTCCTGCGGCGCCCGCACCGAGGCCTCCAGGGCCATCCGGCGGGCCTCCCGGGGAGCATCCCCCTCATTGTAAAGCTCGTAAAGAGACTTCCGGATCGCGTTAAAGGTCTCCTCTGTAATGGGCACTTTATCGGAATCGGCTTCATCAAACCCGTAAATGTACCCCGACTCCAAAGCCGCGCCCAGCGAGATCGCGGCCCTGCCCCGAAGGTCCTCCCCTTCATTGCCGTCGCCTGCGAGAGAAAGCAAAATACGGGCAAGCTCGTCGTTGATAACCACATACTCGCCGGCAAGCTCCGCGGCAGTCAGCCGGTCGTCTGCATCAGCTCCCTTGTCCTCTAAAACCTCGAGGAGCCTCTCTCCTGCGTCCTCCGGCCAATCCCAGGGCGGTGTCTCTCTTAAGGTCTTCAGATCCATCTCGTCTCCCCCTTGCCGGGAATGAATTGCTTTCGACCCGGAAAAGTTAATCGAAAATCACCGTGCATTTAACATCTCTTGATAACAAAATCAGCATAACAGTTTGTATGTGCTGATGCAAACGTGCAGAAAAAGGGGGCCTGCGACATGAAAAGGGGGTTTCGAGAATTACATCGATTTTCAAGCTGGGAACGCGGCTGTCTCGGCCGCAGATAAAAGCGGGCGGGACGCACGCGATCCCAGGGACGCCGTCGTTCCATCTGCCCCCATTTCATGTCGCAGGCCCAAAAGGGGGCTGTCCTCCGGGGATGCATCTTTTCAGGTCCACCTAAAAAAAACAAATAGTTGCCTTTTTTGCGCCGTCCCATAAACCGCACTATGAGGCTTGAATTTGGCCTTCTATCCGGAGGGTTGTAAGTTCAAGGATACTAAAGTGCGGTTCGAGAAGCTCCCTGATCTCCTGCTCGGAGGAGAAGTACAGGACCGTGCCCGGTCTGGTGGTGCGATATTTTGCGCGCTCCGCCATGTAATCGCTCTCACTGAAACACAACGAGAAATAGAGACACCACCGCTCTCCAGCATATTAAACGTTCTTTACGTATCTCCCCCGCTTTTCCGGGAAGATGTGGTGCAAAAGCTCCCGGTCATATGCAAAGCTGAACCGGCGGTCTACCTCAAAATCCCCGGTCAGGTCCGCGACCGGGAACTCGCAAGTCAGGCCCGCACGGCTCTGAAGCGCTCCGCACCGCATCGGCGAGACGTCTATGCCGGTCATGTCAAAGCCTTTGCCGGCAAGACAGACGGCGTAGTTGCCGGCGCCGCAGCCCAACTCCACCGACCCCGGCCCAACTCCACCGACCCCGGCCCAACTCCACCGACCCCGGCAGGGCTTGATTTTGCCGGTTTCCACAATCTCCACCAGTGCCTGCAGAGGCTATTTCCTGTTCCAGGGGATATCATCAAGGGACATGGTTCGGTATATCTCGTCAAGATTCCTAAAAGTTCTCCTTGGTCTGTTCTCATCAGATATGTCGTTGGTTTAACGAAGTCATACCAAAAGCAGAACTATAGAATTGTAAATTCTATTTTTGCAGAAGAGTAAAAGCCGTCCCAAAAGAGAAAACATCTGCAAGGAGCGGGCAAAAAGATACTCTCCGCGCGGACCTCTTCATCGGTTCCGGATTCCATGGATTGCAGAAGGCGCGATGATCACCGGTTGCACATAAGCCGCAATGTATGCTCCGACCGGGTGTGCGACATATTTGCTGGCTGTTGCGCCGACCTGCCTTTCTGGATGCTGTTCTGA
>CAYQTK010000331.1:0-2140 GCA_964420375.1 uncultured bacterium | reverse complement strand
CTGAACCAAGCGATAAAACAGCTTACCGCGTGACGCCGAAGTCCTTCGGTTGAATCGGAACGTATACTCGTCGAGGTAGTAGTCAAGATGTGACGGACGCACAGACCCCTGGTGTGTACCAATAATCCAGCGCTTCAACAAAGCGGCTACACGATGGGCAAGAGGCAAAAGATTATCTCCGACATCAGCGTCCTTACGAGCGACCACATGCTTATAACCTTTTGAAGGCAATTCCGTATAACCGCTCCAGCCATCTGTACGCACTACGCTTCCAACCTCAATACTTTCTTGCACAGCAGGTAAAAGACTTTTTGAAGAGGCTTCGACTACGCGGTGAAGACGGATTCGTCCAAAACGCTTGCCGTTGTCTTCTACTGCAATTAAAACCAAGGTCTCTCCTTCCGCACCTCGGCCGCGTTTGCCTGGTTTTTTGCCGCCAATAAGTGTCTCATCTACTTCTACTATTCCCGATAGGCGGTCGCGGCCGGGACGAACCATAGCTGTACGGAGCTTGTGCAGCCATATCCTTTTCTCAACGGCGGGGGCAAGACCGTCAGCCAGTTTTTGCCGGGCTTCCTGATGCCGCTTTCGGGCCTCCTGCAAGGGAACATCCGGGTACAGGCCCAGCGTCAAAGTCTTTTGCTTGCCTGCAAAGCGGTAAGAGAACCGCCATGACTTTGCGCCTGTCTTGGTGACGTAAAGATATAAGCCTCCACCATCAGTTAGCTTGTATGGTTTATCTGCCGGTTTGGCGTTTTCACTTTGGCGTACGATAATGGCATGATTTAATTCCCCTTTTTGGTTAGCTGTTGGTATCGAGACAGCATCGCCCGTTCACCTGGGAATCGAACCCAAAACCGAACACGCGATACCAACACCATCTCCTGAACCTGCCCAAATCCGCCCAACGCTCCGCCATCACCGACCGGGCACTCTGGCCCATACCCCGGATTGATGACCACAAGGAACAGTTGGAGGCGTTTCAGGAATTGATATGACCGGCGAGCCATTTTAGAGCGCCTGGAACTTTTTTCCAGGCTTTTTTATGGGCGGCAACGTAGGAGACGGCCTCTCTTTCATCTCTCACCTTGATCCAGGTACTCTTTCAATGATCTCATTATTGCTTGGCGCACCTTTGCGGCCAGTTCGACTGCTTGTCCGGCTTCTTCAAAGGAAATTTCCGTCGTATAGCCAGGGTAGCGGATCTCGACGCTGTAATCCGTTAATCTGCCCGCGTCTCTAAGGGACTCGGCAAGATTATTGTCCCGTGAAAAGATAAGGTCCAATAATTCGTCCAGGTCATGTGTCTTGGGAAATTCGACCTGTTGTGATACCAGATAGGCTTTGAGGAATTTTTCCGCGGCCTGCTGAGAGTGGAAACCAATGGCCTCAAGATAAGGGGAACTCTCCTCGACAAGATGCGAGGCCAGCCCGAAATCTTTTTCGGCTTTTGCAAGCCACTGCCGGACAAGTTCGCGTTTGATCTGTTCAGGCGGCCTCATAAATGACTTTCCCGTACTTATGAGCAGGGTAAGCTATGCCACCGATGATGTCTTTGCTCTCCTCGAAGCGCTCGGTGTCCATTACGATGATGTCGAAAGGACAGCCCATGCCACGCAAGGCCTGGCGTATGCGTAATCTCCTTTCTCTCTTCCCATCCGGCTCTTTTTCGAGTATCAAGAGATCAATGTCGCTGTCACGGGTCATCCGGTCAGCAGCGGCCGAGCCGAAAAGGATAATCCTTTCGGGCTGGGCGACCTCGAGTATCCGCCGGATGATCTCGCCTGTAAGTTCATGGTCCACTTTCATTACAGTATCCCTTCTTGAAGCGAACAAGAAACTCTACCCGCTATAGTGAACCTATTTTAATATAGTACCCGCGGTTCTGCAATCCTAAACCGACAACCTTAAAGACTTGGCACTCCGTCATATCACCATGATGAAAAAAACAAGAGACGGTTAGCTGGCAGAAAAGGCCGGGGGGTTCGTATATGCACTATGGTTGCTCCGAAGGGTTTAACAACTCACTCAAAAAATCCTTCAGTAATGGGCACATGGAGAAGAGGGTTAGTAACCCTTGGGAAATGGAGGATAGGGGACTCGAACCCCCGACCTACGCGTTGCGAACGCGTCGCTCTCC
>CAYQTK010000330.1:0-2171 GCA_964420375.1 uncultured bacterium | reverse complement strand
TTGTTCTCTCATCGCCATAAGCTGAAACTTGCCCACAGATTTTTTAGAGGAGCCATAATGTTTAAGTGTTCCTAAAGTGACTTTTCCACCTCTCCGGCTATATGAGAGGCCATGGCCATGATGGTGACCTGCGGGTTTACCCCGGGCGCATCAGGAAAAATCGAGCCGTCCGCGATCCAAAGACCCTTTACGTCATGCGTCTCTCCCCTCGAGTCCACCACTCCCTTCTTGCGGTCCTCGCTCATGCGGCAGGTGCCCAGGGGATGGTTGCCTATGGGGTTAAAGTCAGCGGGTCTCAAATCGGCGCTGAGTATCTCGTCAGCGTCGCGCTGCCGGTACATGCGTGACGAGACCTTGTTGATGCCGGGCATGACGGTTTTTGCGCCTGCGGCGAACAGAAGGTCCGCGGTTGCTTTCATCGCGGTCTGCATCAGCCTGCCGTCGCGGCGGTTCATGTTATAGACAATGGTGGGGCTCCATCCCTTGCGGGGCGCGACAACCCTTCCGGCGGTTTTGGCACGGATCATGGCTCCCCACATGGCCAGCCTGGAAAGGCGCGCCATGATGTCCTTGTGCTTCAGGCCGAAGCCGGGCGCACGGATGCCGATCACGTCCGGCGGGGCCCAGGCAACCTCGACAATGAAGCCGTCGCGACGGAAAGCAGTGCAGCAGTATCCCTGGTTAACGCCTTCCCATGCCCGGACCTCTTCGTCGAACATACCCAGCATGCCGGTGGCTACGTGGTTTACCAGGTTTTTGCCCACCATGCCCGAGGAGTTGGCAAGCCCGTTCTTTTTGAGGAGCACAGGTGTGCCCATGGTCCCGCAGGCCAGCACCACTGCGGGCGCGCGCACTTCAAAGCAGTGCTCCGAGGGACGCCGAGTTTCGGGATCAACAAAAACCCCGGAGACGCCCGCCGCCCGGCCGTTGTCTACAATAACCTTCTCCGCCCGGCAGTCGGTAAAAAGCCGGCCCCCGCTGTCCAGGAACTCCGGCACGTAGACCCGCTCAGTGGACCACTTGGCCCCCTCGACGCAGCCGGACATACACACGCCGCAGCCCTTGCAGCCTTTCGAGTTGCGGCGGATGACCTCGCCTTCCCAGCCGAGCCGCTCGCACCCGCGGCGCATGAGAAGGTTGTTCATGCCCAGAACGTCGTCGGGCTCGGGAGAGATGTTAAGCTCCTTTTCGATCTCCTCGAACGCGGAGTCCAGTGAGCCTGTTCCCAGGCCGTAAAGTCCTTGCTTTTCCACCCATTCTTCCTGCACGTCAGGCGGCAGCCGGAAGCAGATGGCGGAGTTTATGACCGTTGTGCCGCCTACGACCCGGGCCTGCATGGTGGGAATGATCATGCTTCCCACCATGGCCCGCATGCCGTTATCGCGGTAAAGCCGGCGCATGGCGGCCCACGAGTCAGTGGAGAACTCCTCCGGCTTTACATAGCTTCCTTCTTCAACCAGGACAACCGACTTTCCCGCCCGGGCGAGCCGGTGGGCGGCAACAGCGCCGCCTGCGCCGGAGCCAACTACAACCACGTCCGCCTCTTCTTTAACCCTCTTTGTAACATCGTTATAGGCGGTTATCATGGTTTCGCTCCCTCACATTTAAGCCGGAAGCCGAGCTCGGAGAGGACCTTGTCGTCGTTGTAGTAGCCCATGCCCATAATGGTTTTCAAAAGCACCAGGACCATGCGGCGGAGGTAGATGCGGGACGCCTCCCAGTCGGCAAGGTAGAGTTCCTTTTCCGCGGGCATGAGGTTTACAAACCGCCGGAAACGCCCGATGAAAAGAAAGGGCAAAAGGTCGAAGATGATGAGAAGGGCCTTGATGCCTCGCCGGGCGCCCGCGTCCGAGTCGCGCAGGTAACGTCCTATGAAGTCGAAGGAATCGGTATCGTAGACCGACACCTCCAGGTCTCCCCCGTCGGGGACCAGCGCAAGCGAAACCGATTCGATGATCCTGCCCAGGTAGGAGCCGATCACCGGCCGGCCCGAAGGCATTCGCAACTTTTCTGTGAACTCCCACGATCGCATTTCTGTCTCCTTTTCACGGTTTCCTCTTTCCTGCGGTGGCCATATATCTAACAGCAAGAGCGGTAACAGTCAAGCGGACGGATGCAAGAACTTCCCCCATTTTTTAGACACCCGTCCCGAAAACTTCTTTAATCGCGGA
>CAYQTK010000329.1:0-2178 GCA_964420375.1 uncultured bacterium | reverse complement strand
TGGAAGGGACTTCCACCCTTCTGGCTGTGTGCGCTCACAGGCGCACGAGTGCGGCAGCTTCCTGCCGCTTTTTCCGCCGGGAAGCAAGGCTTCCCGGAAATGCGCTCCACAAGAGGCCCACAGTTTACGAGGCGTCTTTTTGTAAGTTCCGGCAAGCCGGAACTTATGAAAGCGAAAGCAAGCTTTCCTGTCTGCGTGCCTGTCTGCCCTGTCTGCGTGTCCGCACAGGCAGGCGCACTCCTAAAACGGAGTTTTCCAACAGGCACTATATAGCAATGCTTCAAGGGCGGGAAAAAAGTTCAGCCGGATTTAACACCCCGATATCTTTTCCGCTCCGAAAACAACGCCCGCCTTCAAGAACATGAAAACCCACGTCTTTACCCCGCTGTTCCATTATCATTCTTCCCAGCCTGCAAAAGCATGCCCGGACTTTTGAAATGATTTTTTTCGCCTCCGGCTTCAATCTCATCCAACGTATTAGACAAGCCATAGTCTCTGATCTTCTCAAGCGCTTTCTCCCTTGCAGACCATGGCTGAAATATTCGCCGCATTCATCCTATACTCTGGAAAACGATGGTTACACATCCTCTACGGCAGCCAGCCTAAGTTTTTTATATTTCCCTTGCTTAAATGAATATGGTTTGATATTATTTTGCCAGCTTGAAAGGTGATGATTTTATTCTTTCCCGCAATCGGACAGAACCCTGGAAAGGAGGAGCAAAATGAAACAAAGAGCGGCCATCGTTGCGATGGCTCAGACCCGCTTTGAACCCGAGAAAGGGGGTGAGCGCTTCCAGGAGATGGTCTGGGAGGTTGTCAAGCAGGTCCGGGAAGAGACCGGTCTGGGGTTTAACAAACCCGACCAGCCCCGGCCCGGACACATTGACAACGCAGTGACCTGCTCGGACGATTTCCTGGACGCCCGCACCATCTCCGACGCCGCTGTCGGCGACCTGGTGGGCGCCCATTACGGCACCGAGGAAAAGGTCCCCCAGGACGGACTGCAAGCGCTGATTTACGCTGCGGCGTGCGTTCTTTCCGGGCACAGCGAGATCACCATAGTGGCCGGCCATTGCAAGGAGAGCCAGTCAGCTTCACGAAACCGTATCAGCCACGCAGCTTTTGATCCCATCTTCCAGAGGCAGATGGGCATGGACTACCTGAACGCTTGCGCGCTCCAGGCCCGGGCATACATGGGCCGGACGGGCGCTACCGAAGCGCAATGCGCTCTTTCCGTGGCCCGCGACAGGAAGCACGCTTCCATGAACCCTCATGCCCAGAGACGTATTCCTATAAGCGCGGAAGAGGTCATGGTTTCCCCCTACATCTGCGACCCCTTAAAGGAGCTCGACGTGTACCCCGTAAGTGACGGGGCCATCGCCGCCATTGTGACCACGGAAGAACGGGCCCGGCAGCTCACGGACAAGCCCGTCTATATCAACGGGCTCGGCAACTGTTACAACGCCTTTTACCTGGGCGACCGGGACATCTCCGACGACGAGGCCCTCCGGGAGGCGGCGGCCAAGGCCTATAAGATGGCCGGCGTGACCGACCCGGCGCGGGAGTTCGACCTGGCGGAGATCGCCGCACAGGTGAGCTACCAGGAGCTGCTCTGGCTGGAATGCCTGGGACTGGTGCCCGACGGTAAGGCGGGAGCTTTTATAGAAAGCGGAAAGACCGACCTGGGCGGCGATCTCCCGGTCAACTTGTCCGGCGGCATGATTTCCGGAAATCCGGCGTTGCTGGGAGGACTGGCCCGCGCTGTGGAGTGCTTTCTCCAGTTGACCGGCCGGACGGTACAGCGGCAGGTGGACGGAGCGAGGCTTGCCCTGGCCCAGGGCTCGACCGGGCCGGCGTCCCAGCACCACAGCGTCATGGTTTTATCCGCCCAGTAAGAAAGGAGGTTCTAATGAATCGGAATGTTGCCATAACCGGGATCGGCCAGACCTATCACAAGGGCCATCGCCAGGACGTGAACGAGCCCGAGCTGTGCTGGGAGGCGGTGGAAGACGCTCTAAACGATTCCGGTCTTGATCTCAAGGACGTTGACTGTATAGTCCACGGAAACATGGAACTGTTTGAAGGGGTCCATCAGCCGGACATGTGGCATGTCATGGGAGACGGCGCCCAGATGAAATCCGGCTTTCGCATCACCACCGGCGGGACCACCGGCTCGAC
>CAYQTK010000328.1:0-2200 GCA_964420375.1 uncultured bacterium | reverse complement strand
TGATACGTGCGAGCGACATTCAGTCGCGATTTCCGACGCTCGCAGACTATGCGTCATAGTAAGCTTGACAAGGCACAGGCGCTCGAGTCGAATGCCTTATCGTGCTCTGTAAAAGTAAGCTGATACGTGCGAGCGACTTTAGTCGCGACTTCCGGTGATACGTGCGAGCGACATTCAGTCGCGACATAAATTCGCTCCAGCGCTTCCTCCGGTGCCATTATTTCTGCATAAATCAATAAGTTGCCCTGACCTCCATGCCGGCATTAATACCATAGCCGCTAAGCATGGGAAGGTCAAGCTCCCCGCCGGCAGCCGACAAAGCGATAACCGCCTGTTTTTGTTCATGTACCAATAAACCGGATGAATCATAAAATTCTATTTTGGACAAGAGTGGAAACATATATACTTTGTCTTTGACGCACAAACGGTTCTAAAATCCCGCCCGAAATCCGGATATACGTTACCTTCCGCTTGCCTTGTGGAGGGCCTCGCCTGTTACGTCCGCGACCGTCTCCTGCATGATCTCGGAGAGTGTAGGGTGGGCGTGGATGATATCTTTAAAGTCGTTGACTTTCATCCCGGCTTGCAATGCCACTGCTATCTCGTGCACAAGTTCTCCGGCGCGGGCGCCGATCACGGTTGCGCCCAGGATGACGCCGTCTTCTTTTTTTGCAATGACCTTGGCCGAGCCTTCGGTCTCGCCCATGCAGCGGGCCTTGCCGCTCGCTGCATAGGAGAACCTTCCCACCTCGATGTCTATCTTATTTTTTCGTGCGGTGTCTTCCCGCATTCCCACGGTGGCGACCTCGGGCCTTACAAAGGTCACCCACGGTATGGCGCTCCTGTCGAACTCCCGGCTTTTGCCAAGTATGTTGTCTATGACAACCTCCATCTCGTGGACCGCGGTGTGGGCCAGCATGGGCGGGCCTATAACATCGCCTGCGGCCCATACGCCCGGCACACCGGTCCGACCGTGTCCGTCCGTCTTTATGGCGTTGTTCGCAACCTCCACGCCCGCGGCTTCCAGCCCCAAGCCGGACAAAGCAGGCTTTCTGCCCACGCTTACCACCATGAGCTCAGCCTCCATGTCCCTGCCTTCAGGAAGCCGGCAAAGCACGCAGTCATCTTTGAGCTCGACTCCTTCGGTCTTAGTGCCGATGATGATCTCGACTCCGCGAGCGGTAAGCGCCTTGTGCACGGTGCGGGCGGTGGACCTGTCCTCGGTAAGTAAGATACGGTCCATGACCTCAATCACGCTGACCCGTGCTCCAAAGGTGTTCATGAGATCCGCGAACTCGCAGCCGAAGACTCCCCCGCCTATGATGACCATACTCTCGGGCAACTCGGAAAGCAGGAGCGCCCGGTCAGCGGACATGATGCGTTCCTGGTCGATCTTTATTCCCGGCAGGTCGGAATGCGCAGAGCCGGTGGCGATGATGATGTTTCGTGCTGATACATTGACGGGTCCGTTTTTGGAAGAAACCTCTACTTGTGAAGGACCGGCAAGGCGTGCCTCCCCCTGGTACACTGAAACCTTGCGGGTCTTGAGCAAGGTGTTGACCCCGGCGACAAGCGACTCCACTGTTTGGTCGCGATGGTCCGCGGCCTTTTGAAAATCGAACCCGACCTCACCGTCTACTTGTACGCCGAAGCGGGACGCCCCTTGCACTTTCGTCAGGGTGTCCGCGCAGTGGCGGAGTGCCTTGCTGGGTATGCAGCCCGCGTTCAAGCATGTTCCTCCCGGACGCTCTTTCTCGGCAATGGCGACCTTCATGCCCGCGCGGGCGGCATGCAGCGCGCCCGCGTATCCGGCAGGTCCTGCGCCGATGATAAAAACATCATAGTCCATCACTGCCCTCTCCGATTCCAAGATATTTAGTGCCTGGAGGCACCAACCAACCAAGGGCCCGGAATTAAAAATAAAAGCCTTACCCCGCCTGAACAGAGTCTATCACAAAGGGGGCAAGATGTTAATTATTTTTCAAAGAGCTCACAATATTGTTGATATAGAACGATGCGAAACAGAGGTTTTGCTGACTTTTGCGGCGCTGTTTTGGAGTGTGGCAGCAAGCTGTCCGCTTTTTCCGCCGGGAAGCTTGCTTGTCGGGAATGCGCTCCCCAAGAGGCCCACAGTTTACGAGGCGTCTTTTCATAAGTTCCGGCAAGCCGGAACTTATGAAAGCGAAAGCAAGCTTTCCTG
>CAYQTK010000327.1:0-2249 GCA_964420375.1 uncultured bacterium | reverse complement strand
GGGGCCGGGCAAGGTTTTTTACGTAGAGTATTCCAGCGGAACAAGCGGCGTAGACAAATTCATCGAATTTATTAAGGACGAGAAGAAGATGATGGAATGCACTGGGGTGACGGGATCGAAGAGGAGATAGGACGCCAGACACTGCCGGTTGGGAAGACGACGGGAGGCAATGACCACCCAATATGTCGCCGGCCCTTTGCCTTTGGGCTTCTTGACTGATATTGTACCCATGCCGTCCCGGAAGACAGGGCAACTCAAGGCTTGCGACCCGAGCGCAGAGGCCGGTGTCTATATAGTGGGCAGAGGGTCCGGACCGGTGTCTGTCTTTTCCCTGTTCCCCCGCTTACAGTCCTAAAGCGATAAACGCATCTTTTTTTGTCCTTCCCCGCTAAAATACGTAGAACCGAAAATAGAAACTCAACCGGCAGCAATCAGGTGTTTTTATCGAATCCGTAATGTACTTTTTTAATTTCCCTCTTTCAAATCAGGTGGTCGGCGTTTACAATAGGAGCTTATTGTTTTTGTCCGGACTGGTGTTATGAGCATATACGATGATTTGCTGAATATGATGGATGATGGTATTGCGGAGCGGGTATTGAGCGGTTTTTTTATCACCCTGGTCCGTTCGGGACAGAGGTGCGGTCTTTCCACCACACAGTATCCGGAGGGCGAGGTTCACGCCGCTCGCGCAGTTCATGATGCCGGAGACCTTGCGGGCCGGAGCCTTTCTAGCTTAGCGGGACTGGTTTTTTCTGACAAGCCCATGGAGCGGAGCCTGGGCATGGCTGCGCTGAACGCGGGCCTTTCCGTTGAGGGGCTTACTTACAGCGAGGCGGACAGCGTGGAGCTTCTTGCCAGGAAATCGGAAGGCAAGAGTCTGGCGGTGGTCGGTCATTTCGCTTTTGTAAGGCGTCTCGCCCGGACCGCAAGGAGCTTGTCCGTGCTGGAGCTGAAACCGAAGGAGGGGGACATACCCGCGGACCGGGCAAGCGAAGTCATTCCCTCCGCGGACGTGGTAGCGATCACGGGCAGCTCGTTTTCGAACGGTACGGTGGAGGGCCTTCTGGAGCTTGCCCGCGACAAGTGGGTGATGGTTCTGGGGCCTACCACCCCGCTCTCTCCCGTGCTCTTCGATTACGGTGCGGACGCAGTTGCGGGCAGCGTGGTCACTGACAAGGAGCAGGTATTTTGCGAAGCCGGCGAGGGCGCCATCTTTCGGCAACTGAGCGGCATAAAGAAGGTCCTGGCAGTAAAGCATGGTCGAGGATGATGGAGGGGAGTCGTTAACATGGGCAAGCGTCCTATCGGGGTGATAATCCTTGCCGGTCTGCATTTATTGGGGGGGGTGGCCATTACCGTCAGCCTGGCAATGTCTTTGCGGGAGAGCCCGGCAAAGTTGTTCGAGGGTATGGCGCCTGTTTTCGCGGTGTTCACTTTCGCCTTGACTGGCGCGTTCAACATGGGGGCGGGAGCGGGCTTGTTGATGGGCAGAAAGTGGGGCTGGGTCTTGAGCTTCTTTTTTCTGTCCCTTATGTTATTACGGAACCTGACCAAGGTGTTCCTGGTTCCGGTGATGGCCCAGCTAAAGCCGGCATCTGAGATAGACGCCGCCTACAGCAGCTTTGCTATTGTCATACTGGTGCAGGGACTTATCATGCTCTATTACTTCAAGTCCAACGTGGCGGAGTTCTTCGATCTGGAGAGAAACGTCAGGATACGCCTGGCAATATGGACGGTAGTGGCCGCCCTGGTTTACCTGGCTTTGAACATTGTCATAGGAGTGCAGATGTCGGCCCCCAGCGGCCCGGCTTGAGCGGGGCCCGCCCGCATTCTTCCTGCTGTGACGGCCGTTATAATTTTCGCAGGGATTGGTCATTTCTGGTTGACTATTAAAGCCTGTTTAAAAATACCCTGTTGCCATCGAATAAACTTCAAGTTGCCCCTCTGTAAGGGGCTAAAGAACCGTGTCGGTGTTTAGATTTTGACTTTTTAACGAGAGCGGCTCTTGGTTTTTTAAGCGGTTTGCGGATAGTATGGCGGGCTTGGCCATACTCCGCAGTGCGCTCCGGTTTATTCACCGCTTCGCCGAAAAATCCCTCCATCTCGCTCAAGGACAGCACCCCCGCCGGTAACTCCGGAACGCCCGTCAATTCATGGAGCGGGGCATCCACCGCACCAGAGAAGTCATACCCCGACATGACCTCCTCCAAAACCTGCGACGCCAATGCCCGCTTCCGACTCTTGCTAAG
>CAYQTK010000326.1:0-2307 GCA_964420375.1 uncultured bacterium | reverse complement strand
AGTGCGCTTGTTATGGGACTAGTGGCGGATCACATTAAAATTTATAAGCTGCGTGGGAGCGACTTTAGTCGCGAAGAAAGCCGCTCTCACGATTATTATCTATTCCCCAAAAAGCTTTTGACAAGACACTAGGATGCAGTATGCGGCGAACCATTCTCACATCCGTACTCCCGGTCCTACAGCCCCTCGATCAGATTTTCCGGCAACAAGTCTTTCTGGTCCACTTTAATGAACACGGGTATGATATCCATTGGCGTGTCGACGGTCACGGTTACCGGGCCTTCATATTGCTCGGCGGGGTCCCACAGGCTTTCCCACTCGCCGGCGGGCAGGTAGACTTCACGGGAGCGGGTCCCGGTTTTCCACACCGGGGCTACCAGGAGCGCGGGTCCATACATGAACTCATCCCACATGTCTTTGACCTTTTCGTCGTCGGGCCAGTCGAATACTAGGGGATGTACGATGGGGTCGCCAGTCCGGTGGGCTTTTACTGCAAGGGAATGGCTGTAGTCCGCGAGCCTGGCGTGGATCCAGGTGTAGCGTCTGAAAATCCTTATCATCTCCTCGTCGTAAGAAGGCTCCGTGGGCATGGCCCACGGCTCGTGGGAGTCGGAGCCTCCGATCTCCATTAATGGGCAGAACGCAGAAAACTCGAGCCAGCGCGCGAAGACCTCGCGGTCGGTGAACACGCTGTAGCCGCCGGTGTCGGACCCCCATACCGGGAATCCCATAAAGGCCATCTGCTGGAGCGAGATGATGGTGGAGCGCAGGCCGAGGTCAGTCGATGTGTCGCGGTCGACATGGGCCTTGGTGTCTCCTCCCCATACGATGCTCCAAGCCTGGGTGCCGGTATATGCCGCGCGGGGGACCAGTACGAAGTCGTCGCCCCGCACTTTCCTGGTCCCGTCGTAATAGGTCTTGATGTACATGCGCGGATAGTCGTTATGTACTTCGATACCGCTGCGGCCGTCGTGGTATATGTCCTCCGTGGTGGAAGGGTTCCACTCTTCAGAGCGGTCGAGCTTCCAGCCGTCTATCTTGGAGCGGCGCACGAACTGGCTGATCTTTTCCACGTGCCAGAGCCTGGCTTCAGGGTTGGTGTAATCGATGGTCCGATCGCCGATCAGGTATCCCTTTTTACGAGCTTCAGGTCCGAAGTGGTCCTTGCCAGTGCCCAGAGCCCAGGGCGCGCCCCAGACTATGACCCGCCAGCCCCTCTCATGCAGTACCTCAACCATGCGGTCACCGTTGGGGAAACGGTAAGGGTCCCAGCTATAGTTGCCATAACCCATGAAGCCTTCCGCCCAGGGACGGTCAATCATATAGATGCCTTTCGGGAAGTCGAGTTCCTCGAACATGGTAATGTCGTCCACAACCTCTGCGTTCATGGTCACGCCGTCAAGGTCCTCGAACTTGTACTTGCCGACCTGATCGCGCCATTTAAGGGGCAGGAACACCCATCTGGGCGGCAAAAATGGACGGCCGGTGAACTCGGTGTAACGATCGAGGATGTCGGTATAGGACTCACCAAAGAAGAACACGCAGGAGAAGCCCTCTTCGCCGGAGTAGAACTTAAGCTTCAAAACGTCGGGGGACGTCTTTCCGATATCGTAGATTCCCGGCCAGGTCCCTTCCACCAGCATGCCGTATCCTCTGGAGCTGATGTAAAAGGGAACGTAAGCCGAGATGGTGGGCTTGATCCACATGGTGATCATCTGGCTGCGGCGGTCGAGTCCGCCTATTTCGGCGGGTCTTGTTTCGCTCTGCTCCCTGTCGTCCACAGTGCGTTCGGTCAGTCCGTAGATGGCTTCTCCGTCTTTCAAAGATATGGCCAGGTTCCCGGTTTGGGATGTGAGCCGAACGCGGTGCGAGTCGAGGCGCTCGATTTCAGCGTCGCCCTCAATTTCCAGCCCCATCTCGTCAACCAGAACGTCGATGGAAACCGGCTCTTTCTCATACCCAAACTCGGGCGGAAGATATCCACTGTGAGTATGGATAAGGCCAAGCGGCTGCCATTTATGGCAGGCGATGATGAACAAAACGGTAGTGAGTACGATTGTAACTGCGATGATTGAAGATTTCTTCATTTCTTTACCCCCTGGAAGCCTAACTCCAAACTTTGCCCGGCGAAGCAGTCATCTTTTGCACGGCTTAAAAATAACATGACTTTCTCGCGGTAATATTTGCCACCTCCCCTCTGTGCCAAGATAGATGAGACACTTCCCCTATGTTAAACACCGATTTTCACAGCTATTATAAGCGTCATTATTTAGGGTGTCCAGATGATTCTGAGGGGGCGGTTGTCGA
>CAYQTK010000325.1:0-2459 GCA_964420375.1 uncultured bacterium | reverse complement strand
TTTCAAGTATTTTTTATGTCATGGGCTAAAAAAGTGCGCTTGTTATGGGACTAGTTACGAGACCGAAGGTCTTATCGCCAGACCTTAAGGAGCCTTTCCATGGTAGAGAACCTTCTTGGCGAAGCTTCCGGGGAGTTCGCAGTCATGCCTTGTGACCCGGACAAGGAAGCTAATGCCCCCACGGTGTTCCTCTGCGGTGACGTTTTCCTTCGGGTGGACGACAGGGGAAGCGATGACCTGGCCCGCAAGCTCAACAACCTCTGTCTCCGCGTGATGCTCGAGCCTTACGGAGAGCTGGGCGAGTTCCTGGCGCTTTATCGGTCTGCTGAGCTTGTCGAGCTGGAAACAAGCCGGCTGAAAAACCGGTTCATGAGATATGCAATGGATTACGCTACCACCCGGCTGGTGGAAGTGGTCCGGCAGAAACATCCCTGGGTCAAGTGGGACAATGCCGTAAAGGTAGAGCGGGAAAGCAGAGAGCTGCTTGAACGCTGGCCCCTGGTCGAGTCCATACCCGCCATGGGCAGCGCGCTTTTCGTGGCGCGAGAGGAACGTGGACGGCATAGTGGCGGTAGGGCCGTGGGGGTGCGGGCCCTCCCTGATCACGGAAGCGCAGTTGAAAAGAAAGACAGAGCTGCCCGTGCTGTTCGTCTACAACGACGGAGAACCCGTCGACGAGGACCGGCTCGCCGGGTTCGTCTGGCGTCTTAAGTACGGCCTTAATAATCAAAACAGCGCCGAAAAACAGTAGACCGGCCATGAGGATGAGGTTTTTGCGGTATAAAGCACTTACCTTTGCGGAGGCGCTTTCCAAAAACAGGCGCTCTTTTCAAATATTTCTGAAACAGTCAGTCACCTCCGGTAAGTGGTGCAAATATTCTTTGTGTCTCCCTGCTCCAGTCCCGGAAGCTCTGCTCGTCCCATGTTTTCGGGTACGCGGCATAGTGTTTTTTCACTTTGGATATTGCCCGGCCGAGGCTTGCTACTTTACGGATAAGGGCGGGGTTTTTTACAAGTCCTCTAAGGCGCGTAGGAAGTGATCGGGCGGACATGCTGATGGGCGCGGGTACCGCGGCGTTCCACAGGTCTTGGGGATGCATTGCTTTGCTTTCCATGAGCGCGGCAATATCTTGGTTGTCAAAACTTTCCACCATGAGCTTGTTGGCGTCAAAGGTTGCCAGGACTGCTCCCCTGCCGGTCTGGTACTTGTAAGAGTACGGCCATAAGGCCTCCATGCGGGGGTCTCCTTCTTTCAATGCTTTGGCGCCGACCTCGGCTGCCAGCTTTCCCGCGTACATGGCGCTTGCCACGCCGGAGCCGTGCGCGGGTATGACCATGCATGCAGCTTCGCCGAGTGCCAAAAAGCCGGGCGCGCAAAGTCCGTCCCATGCCCTCCTTACCCTGATGGGTCCGCTGCCGCCATAAAGGCGGTCGTTGAAGTATCCCTGCTCCTTTCGGAACCTGTCGATCAGCTCCGGCAAGGCGGGTTGATCTGCTGAAGCCTTGAGCCCGATCAGGATGTAGGCCCGCGAGTCCGCAAGCGAAAGGTAGGAGTACTCGGTGGAATAGTTTCCGTACACCCCCAGGCGGTTCCAGACCTCGTTGTCGTAATGGAGTCCTCCCTTGATCGCGTCCCGCGCACCGGCATCGTCTATGGCGTGCCAGTGGTTCTCTGCCAGAACAACGTCGCGCTTCAAGTCCTGAAACCCTATACCGGTCTCCGGCGGAAGCTCCCGAGCCAGTGCGCCTGCAAAGCCGGTAGCGTCAATGGTAAGGCTTGCCGTGACTTCGACCTCTGCGCCGTCATTTGAAAACACGGCTCCGCGGATTGTGCCGTCTCTTATTGTCGGGCGGAGCGCCTTATGCCCGCTTATAAACTTTGCTCCCGCTTGTTGGGCATATCCCAGAAGCCTTTTCGCAAAGGTGTCGAGCTTCAGAGATACTGCAGGGTGCTCCCCTTCCAATGTGAAGGCCTCTTTCCGGCGCGGAGAGAAGACCCGCATCCTTTTCTGGTGATAGGGTTTTTCCTCTCCTTCGGGAAGGGGCACGCCGGTAGTGTGAAACATCTGTTTTTCCACTTCCACTACAATGGGCTTGCCCAGGGTTTCCGGTTCTTCCGTATCGAACAGGGCAACGGAGAATCCCGCATTTGCGAAGTCGCGCGCTGCAATGCAGCCGCCTGGTCCGGCACCGGCGATTATAACGTCGTAGTCCATAAAATATCTTCCTTCCGGGCGAACGTCTCAGAACGGATTTGTAATGCGTGAAGTTGTGCCCCTCCAGTACGCCTTGGCTATCAGCGCTGCCGCCGTGGCGGCGGAAAGGGGAAGTAGGTCCTTTATATCGGGCCTCATCATCCGGAGCAGCTTTCCGGAGACGTTGGCCAGGTCGTTGTGCTGGTTTATAAAGAACATCTTTCGTTTTTTGTACCGGGATTTTAAAAACTCCTCGGTCTCGGA
>CAYQTK010000324.1:0-2499 GCA_964420375.1 uncultured bacterium | reverse complement strand
GTTGGGAATGAGTTCCTTCCCGCCTGCGCCATTGCCATAACTGGCAGGCGCGGCGGCCTGAAGGCATGACCGGAGTCCTCGGGAGGATTTCCCGTGGAGCGAGCCCCATCAGTCCTGGCCCCCTTCCCGGGCCGGTATTTAGGCCGGGCCGAATATGAAAGGCCCCCTCGCGGCAAGTAGGCTTTTTTGCTGAACGTGGCGAGGGGGTTGTTTTTTCGTTGCACTGTAAACCTCGATTGATTTATCTTGATCCTCAACCGGGCGAGAACTGGTACAGCTTTTGGGGCCGCTTTCCCGGCGAAATTTTTTTGAGAAATGAAGAAGGAGCTGCCTGCCCTCCAGAAGGCATACGATTTTTGTAAAGAGGTTTTGCCCAGAGCTTCCAAGCTGCCAAGAGAGGCAGGACACGTGGGCATGGAAACCTATGGCCCTGACAAGTACTGGGACGTCTACCATGTTGACGGGCTTTGGGGCAAGGTTTTGAGCAGGGCGGAGATGAAGTAAAGGGACTTCCGGCGTCTTTCGAGTCCCTTATCAGCCAGGCCGGTCCGCTCCGGCCCGTAATGGAGTCAGGCCGGGCCGACAATCCGGACCTCCTCGCGGCAAAAGGGCTTCATAGCGGAACCCCCGGCAAAAGGTTCGGGGGGAAGGTTCAGTCAGACCGGGACCGGACGGCCTTCAACCTATACCATTGATTTTTATGATAAATTTAGCTGCCTTCTCCCTTTCAGAATCTTCCATTATCTCCCTGGGCTGAACCTTCTGAACCTTTAGCGGGGTCTGGGACGTTTTTTGGGTGAACTCACGGAACAGGTGCGCATTAACTCCGGTGGGCCGCCAATGGCACGAGGAAAAGCTCATTAAATATCAAGTACTTATCCTTTCCAAGGGCCAGGACAACCTATCTTCAGACATAAAAAAAGCAGGACCCGAAAGCCCTGCCGATTCTCATAGATTCATGTTATAGATGCTTATATAGGTTCAGCAGGTTCAGTGGCAGCCTGGCGGGAACAGCTATTTATACAACTTCTCCAGACGGAGCAGTTCCATCTGGAGAAAATCCTGCAAGTCTTATAAGGAGAGGGAAGTCTGAACATACACCTTACCTTTACCGCAAGAAGTTACTGTGGGCCTTAATCCTTATGGACCCTGGCTCTCTTTTACTTGCACATCGCCACCAAAGACACCATGGACATTAAGTGCCTCGCGGAAAAGACTCAACTCAACCATATGCTGGAAACACAAGGGGGCCCTCCTACAAACCGCTTACAACCATGCCATCCAAAACCAGCTTTTAGAACGTAATCCGGTGGTCCTGGTCAAGAAATTAAAGGAGAACAACGTCCGGGATCGAATTATTACCGAAGAGGAATATCAAAAGCTCTTGGAACACAGCTCAGAGCATCTTAAGCTAATCATCATGACGGCCTATGAGACGGGAATGAGACGAGGAGAGATCGAGAACCTAAAGTGGGACCGAGTGGACCTGGAAGCCGGTTTTATCAACCTGAGACCCGAGGACACTAAGACGGAAGAAGGCAGGCGGGTACCAATGCCTTCCCACCTATTAAAGAAATACCGAGCTTTGCGGAATTCGGAGGCGAGTCAGACAGTGCATATCAACACTGGCGCTTATGTTTTTCGGAGGGAGATCAAGGGCGTATTAAAAAGAACGGGACATACAAAGCATAGTTTTGATAACGCTTGCCGGAAAGCTGGACTAGAGGATTTCCATTTTCACGATTTGCGCCATACCTTTGTCACCCGGATGCGAGATAAAAGCGTCCCGGATCGAGTTATTATGGCAATAACCGGGCACCGGACAATGAGTACCTTTACTCGCTATGACAAGGGGCCAAGTTTAGATCAGCTAAAGGCTGCGATGGGAGAGTACCAGCATAAAAGCCGCAGCAAATGGTAGCAAAATGGTAGCAAACAAGACCGGGCGGGGGATTCGCAATCTATAACTATCTGTTTTCATGGAGCCGGCGGTCGGATTCGAACCGACGACCTGCTGATTACGAATCAGCTGCTCTGCCAACTGAGCTACGCCGGCACTGCATGGATCTTATAGTCGCATACGTCGGCAGAAGAGTCAAGAAGCGATTTTATTTCAAACATTGCCTTACAAGGACGTTCAATTCAATCCCCGCCATCATTCCTGTCCAGAACATGGAACGAATGCTGAGAATAATATCACGCAAAGCCGCAAAAGCGCGAAGAGTCGGGAATTTCTTGTTCATTCGAGTTCGGAAAACAAATGCTCGGGATTGATAGCACAGCCATTTTTATCAAGATTATTTTCCGCTGATGGGAAAAAACGGTTCCATCCGATTGTGAATATTATGGACCTGAAAATATGCGCTTATTTTGGGACTAGTGTCCTGTCAAGTTTACACTGACGCATAGTGTGCGAGCGATGGAAGTCGCGACTAAAAGTCGCTCGCACAAAGAATATCTGTCTTGCAAGCGACGAGAAACGCTTGACAGAGCACTAGT
>CAYQTK010000323.1:0-2597 GCA_964420375.1 uncultured bacterium | reverse complement strand
GGCAAAAAAGAAGAGTCAAATCCGGAACCCCCTTCTATGTCGCAGGCCCTTTTTGTAAAACTCCCTTGACAATCAAGTCCATTTTAGGTAGTATGCATTCTGCCGTGAGCTAGTGGTCGGTCAGGTGAGTTTTCAGTGCTGTGTATAAAGACTTCATGAATAATAACATTTTTACATCAAGGCTCTCCAGACGGTTTTAAAGGCTAATAATTTTTCTCTTTCCGTTATTTTTCGAGCTCTTGACGAGGTGCATCAACTTGGACAATGCTTAGCCTGTCCTTTTGGGGGCATCGTTTAGTTTGGGCGGGTTTTCCGTGTCAGGGTGGAAGACCTGAAGTACAATTTTTATGCTAATAACCTGGAACAAGAAGAAAAGGAGGAAACAATGGATCTGGTACAGAAAGGTAGCGAAGCAAACGTAGGTGGTTTCAATCAGTTGATGGTGTCCATGAAATGGACGACGGCCGCTGACTTCGACCTGGCGGCGGCGTACGAGGGCAAGGACGGCAAGCAGGGGCTGGTTTACTTCGGCGAGCTGGGCGACTTGAACGCATTCCCCTACATGCAGCTCAGCGGCGACGAGGGAGTGGGCGACACCGGCGGAGACAACGAGGAGACCATGCGCATCACCAAGCTGGATGACATGAAGTACGTGTGGATTCTTTGCTGGGACTACGGCAAGGTTCAGGAAGGAGCCGCAGCCCGCTTTAAAGAGAGCGACGTGAGCCTCTCGGTTATGGACGATAAAGGCAGCGGCCACGACGTAAAGCTCGATACCGGCGATATGGGCAATGTGGCCCTTCTAGCCACCATTGACAACTCCAGCCCGGTGGGGATCAAGCTGATAAACAGCAGCAAGGCGGGAACGCTTAAAGGTTTGTCCAATCTTCAGCAACTGATGGACATCATTAACGGATAACCTGAAAACCTGAATACAGGGAGAAAAGAATGAGCGATCATATGAGCAAATCATTGGATGAGTTTGCATCCGACATTCTCGATGACGGGATAATCGACGCGGAAGAAGTGGGAAGAATAAAAGAGAGAATTTACGAGGACGGCATTATTGACCGCGATGAGGCCGATTTCCTCTTTAAGCTCAATGACGGGGCCTCCGGCAAGGAGAACGACCCCTCCTGGAAAGACCTCTTTGTCGAGGCCATGAGCGACCACGTGCTCAAGGACGAAGAATCGCCCGGGGTGGTTGACGCGGACGAGGCATCCTACCTCATCGAGAAGATCAAGGGCGACGGGGTGGTGGACGACGTGGAGCTGGCGCTCCTGGTAAACGTTACGGCCAACGCCAAGGAGTGCCACGAGTCGCTGAACTCGTTCGTGCTGGCGTCGCTGAAGGCCGCGGTCCTGGAGGACGGGATTATTGACGACGCTGAAGTGGACATGATCAAGAAGGTCATCTACGGCAGCGGCGGCGGCGCAGGCGAAGGCGTGGACCGGGCCGAGGCTGACTTTCTTTTCGACTTGAATGACGCCGCCAGCGGTAAAGACAACTCGCCGGCGTGGAAGGACCTTTTCGTGGAGGCTCTTGCCAAGCACGTTCTGGAGGACGAGGAATCGCCGGGCGAGATAGACGAAGCCGAGGCTGACTGGCTGATCAGCAGGATCGAGGGAGACGACACCTACGACGAGAACGAAAAAGCGCTCCTGTCCCACATCAAGACCAACGCCAAGAAGGTCCACGATAAGCTTAACTTCAAGCTGCAGATGCATAAGATCGATTAGTGTCTTGTCAAAATTAAAATTTAGCATGCCGTGCGAGATTAAAATGCAGCATACCGTGCGAGCGACTTTAGTCGCGACTGATGTCGCTCGCCCTAAAATTATTTTCTCGGATACGACGAAAGACGCTTTAGAGAGCATCAGTCCTGTTTGAAAAACATGATCAGTTTGGGGGAGGTCTGTTTTCGGGCTCCTGCAAAAATGGATAGGCTTAAAGTCCCCTTAATTGTTTTGCCCTGACCAGAGCCATGCTCCGGGGTGGAGGATTAATGATGGAACTCAAGCAACAAGGTACAAAAGCCCAAATCGGAGCATACATCCAGCTCACGGTATTGTTTACCTGGACTTCTGCGGCGGAGTGGGAAAACCCGATCACAGGAGCCCGGCCTGGAACAGCAGCTAGTGCCTGATGCTAAACCGAGGTCTTGCTGACTTTTGCGGCGCTACTATGGAGTGCGGCAGCCTGCCTGTGCGTTCCGCACGCAGACAGGCTTGCTGCCGCTTTTTCCGCCGGGAAGCTTGCTTCCCGGAAATGCGCTCCACAGAAGGCTCACAGTTTACAAGGCTCCTTTTGGTAAGTTCCGGAAAGCCGGAACTTATGGAAGCGAAAGCAAGCTTTCCTGTCTGCGTGTGAACGCACAGGCCGACGCATTCCAAAAACGGAGTTTCGCATCAGGCACTAGTGCTTTGTCACTCTAAAAAAGGGGAACGGATCCAATGAAGATCGCGGTATCAGCCGCTCGCACGATTAATTTCAATTCCCCAAAAAGCTTTTGACAGGGCACTAGCTTTATTGCCAATAACCTTAAGGGAGGAATTCTTATGGAACTGAAACAAAAAGGCGCGGATGCAGCCATTGG
>CAYQTK010000322.1:0-2683 GCA_964420375.1 uncultured bacterium | reverse complement strand
CGGGGCCGGCATGTGGAGGCAGACGGGCCTCGCTGTTCCATCTTATATGGGGAAAAAATACGGCGTGTCCTACCGGCAGGGGGATATCATGGGAATCGAAAATGTCGGCGTCCTTGATCGCATTATACAATGCTCGCGACGCTTTCTGGGCTTGCTTAAAAGGGTCCTTTATCTTGTGCCATTGTCCCTCCCGGTCTTCCGAATACCACTTCTTAAGCTTGCCGTCATACCTTATGCCTCCGCCTTTTACTTCAAAAACAAGTATGCCCTGTTCAGGATCGAAAACCAGGCAATCAAATTCGCCTTCAACAAGGACCTTAGACTGGGTTTTAGAGACATAAGGGGTGGAAGAGATCACTTCGGCTCTTGCGGGAAGCTGCTTTTTCAGGGCATCCACCACCAGCGATTCGGCGTTGCTACCAGCCTCGGACATGCCCAGCATTATATTAACATGTTTAGGCCCGGTCAAACATCGACGCTGAACAGGGAGGTTCTGTAAAAAGAGGAGACCTTTAAGTCCATCTATCGGCGTCCTATCATACATGAAAACTCTTGTATGCTGGCGGAGTTTCTCAAGCTGTTGTCTCGTTGCGAGTTCAAGCGCTTGGTTGATAAGTACAACTGCGATCACCGGACGAGGAGCTTCAAATGCTGGGACCAGCTTGCTTCCATGATGATCGCCCACATCAATCAAGAGGACAGTTTGCGGGACCAGGACTACGAGCCTCCCGCTGTGTCGGCTTAGCGGTTTTCATATCTATGCCCAGCGCCGCCAGTGGTCCGTGGTCGGGCATGGCGTGCGTCCTCAGGCTCTTCGGTGCAGGGGCAACCTTTTTTATTCTCCCCCTCCCAAATCCTCCGCTATCTGCTCCATTTGTTCGAGTGCGGTGCGGAGGTCGTCGGTTATTTCCTGGGCGAGGACGTGGGGTTCGGGCAGGTTTTCGGACTCGGCGAGGGACTCGTCTTTAAGCCAGAAGATATCGAGGTTGGCTTTATCGCGTTGGATTATCTCGTCATAGGTAAAGGGCCGCCACCGGCCTTCCGGGTTTTTCTCCGACCAGGTGGCCCGCCGCTGGTGCCGGTTGTCGGGCTTATAGCATTTCACGAACTCGTCCAGGTCCTCCCGGTCGAGGGGGTTCTCCCGCAGGGTGAAGTGCTTATTGGTTCGGAAGTCGTAAATCCATAGCTTCTGCGTCCAGGGCTTTTCGCTGGCGGGTTTGCGATCGAAAAAGATGATGTTGGCCTTGACTCCGGGCCGATAGAATATGCCGGTGGGGAGCCGGAGCAGGGTATGCACGTCGCATTCGTGGAGAAGCTTGCGCCGCACGGTCTCGCCCGCGCCTCCTTCGAAAAGCACGTTGTCGGGAACGACCACTGCCGCCCGGCCTTGAACGGCGAGAAGCGACTTTACGTGCTGGACGAAGTTCAACTGCTTGTTCGAGGTGGTGGCCCAGAAGTCGGTCCTTTCGTAAGTAAGCGAGTCGCGGCCCGCCTCGCCCTGTCCGTTAATTACCAGCACGCTCGACTTCTTGCCGAAGGGCGGATTGGTAAGCACCATGGAAAAGTACTCCGAAGGTTCGTCCCGCAAGGCGTCGTCCGTTTGCAGGGGAGGGGCAGCGTCCACCTCCGGCGTGGGACCGATCCCGTTCAGAAAAAGGTTCATGGCGCCCATCCGGGTTACGCCGTCCACGATGTCAATGCCCCGAAGGTTGTCAAGACGGAGCGCCCTTTTCTGCTTTTTGTCCAGGTTGTAGTTGTCCGCGATATAATCGTGGGCCGCGATAAGAAAGCCGCACGTACCACAGGCCGGGTCGCAGATAGTCTCCCCCGGCTGTGGTTGCATGACCTCGACCACCGCCTGGATCAAGGGCCTCGGTGTGAAGTACTGCCCAGCACCGCTTTTTACGTCCTGGGCGTTCTTTTCCAGAAGCCCCTCATAAGCGTCGCTTTTAACGTCTGCGGTCATGGCAAGCCAGTTTTCCTTGTCAATAAGGTCGGAAACCAGCCGCCTCAGCATGGCCGGGTCCTGTATCTTGTTCTGGGCCTTCCGAAAGATAAGCCCCAGCATGCCCCGCTCCCTGCCCAGCTTCTCCAGCGTCTTGCGGTAATGGTCCTCCAACTCGGCGCCGTCCTTTTTGACCAGGCTCTGCCAGTCGTAGCCCGAAGGTATCACCGCAGGCTTGTTCCAAGGCGGACCCGTCCGCTCGTCGCACATCTTGAGAAATAAAAGGTAAGTGATCTGCTCCGTGTACTCCAGATAAGACGTAACCGTCCGGTGAACCACATCTTGTCAGTTTCCTTTTCGGCTGTCAATATATTTTGCAATGACGGATGGAGGAGTGGATTGTGCCGAAGCGTAGTAAATTTGACAGGGCGAAGGAGACGTATTGGCGGGGCCAGATATTGGCCCAGACCGAGAGCGGCTTGACGGTGAGCGCTTATTGCCGGCGGGAGTTCGTCGAGTCGGAGTCGAGCGATTCGCTGCGCTCGCTGACCGCGGTCGCCTGGATCAAGCGTTTGTACGAGGTCGAGCGGGAAGCCGCCGACGCCGGGATTTGCGCGGAAGAAATTCGCGAGCTTCGGCAGGAAAAGAGCCGGCAATTACTCGATGATTTTGAAAAGTGGCTGCGCGACCAGCAGGCGGAGGTCCTGCCCAAGAGCCCGCTCGGCCAGGCCATCGCCT
>CAYQTK010000321.1:0-2700 GCA_964420375.1 uncultured bacterium | reverse complement strand
CCATCCGCGAAGGCGGCCGCACCGTGGGCGCGGGCGTTATAACCGAGATAATCGAATAACGGATCAGGGCAAGAGGAATAGATGGCTAAGGATGCAAGGATAATAATCAGGATGGCCTGCCAGGAGTGCAAGCGGCGCAACTACTCCACCATGAAGAACAAAAAGAATACTCCGGACAAGCTGGAGCTTAAAAAGTACTGCCCCTCCTGCAGGAAACATACGGCTCATAAAGAGACCAAGTGACGCTTTTGTAAATTGAATTGAAAAGCGTGTGCGCCAGTAGCTCAATTGGTAGAGCGCCGGTCTCCAAAACCGGTGGCCGGGGGTTCGAGTCCCTCCTGGCGTGCCATTTTCGCTGTTTTTCAGGCGCCGACTTGGACAACTCCATTTAAGAGTTTTTGGAAAGGTTGCCATGGATAATCAGAGGCTTCTTCAATACTCTCTTTACGGACTGGGCCTGGTTTTGTGGTACGTTCTCTGGCGGACCTTCGGCTCGGTGATAAACGTGGTGGATGAGTTTTACTATCCGCTGAAGATGGTGAACGTGCCCCTGGTGGGGTCGTTTCCAAACTTGATCCCCATAGTTACGCTGGGCATAGCAATGGGGGCGGCGGAGTACGTACGCAGGAACGCCAAGTCCAACAAGTACGGCGTGGAGGTGGTAAGCGAGCTCAGAAAAGTTGCCTGGCCGCCTTCCAAGGACGTTCGGGGGACCACACTGGTTGTTCTGGGCGTCACCCTGGTGGTTTCTTTTATTCTTTTTTTATTCGACAAGATTTTTGACGGCCTGATCGGTTTGCTTTTCAAGCTGGCCTGAAGCAGAAGAGGTATATTCCATGGCGTCCGACGAGATGAAATGGTACGTGATCCACGCCTACTCGGGGTTCGAGAACAAGGCCAAGACCAACCTCGAAGAGAGGGTGCGGCAGGGCAAGATGGAGGACTATTTCAGCGAGGTCCTCATTCCCTCGGAAGAAGTGGTCGAGCGGTCGGGAGAAAAGCGGAAGGTGTCCCAGCACAAGTTTTTCCCCGGTTACATGCTGGTGAAGATGATTTTAAACGACGAGACCTACCACCTTGTCAAGAACACGCCCAAGATCACCGGCTTTGTGGGAGGAACTCGCAATCCTCCGTCGGTGCCGGATGAGGAGGCCGAGCGTCTCACCAGGATGATATCGGAAGAGAGCTTGAGACCGAAGCCCATGGATAAGTTCGAGAGCGGCGAGGTGGTCAAGGTTGTTGACGGTCCGTTCCAGGGCTTCAACGGAGTGGTAGACGAGGTCAGGCCGGAAAAAGGCAAGGTAAGAGTGCTGGTTTCCATCTTTGGAAGACAAACGCCGGTGGAACTCGATTTCGTCCAGGTGGAAAAAGGATAATCCATCTGAGCCCCGGCTGCAGGGCTTTAAAACCGGCTGGAGAGAGGTTTTCAAAAAATGAAGAAAGTAATCGCCAATATTAAGTTGCAGATTCCAGCGGGACAGGCCACTCCTTCCCCGCCCGTGGGTCCGGCACTGGGCCAGCACCAGGTCAACATTGCCGGTTTTGTAAAGGAGTTTAACGCACGGACGGCCAAGGAGGAGCCCGGACTTATAATACCGGTGGAAATCACCGTTTACGGTGACCGGAGTTTTTCGTTCGAGACCAAGACCCCCCCGGCGTCGGTGCTCCTCAAAAGGGCGGCCAAGATAGCCAAGGGTTCCGCAGACCCCAAGAGGGAGAAGGTGGGAAAGGTCTCCATGAAGCAGGTCAGGGAAATAGCGGAGTATAAGTTCAGGGACCTGAACTGTAATGATATGGACACCGCGGTCCGGACGGTCGCAGGCACGGCCCGGAGCATGGGCATCCAGGTAGTGGAGTAAGTCCTTCCCGGGGCGGAGACTAGGAGGAGTAATGCCAAGAAGAGGAAAAAGAATCAAAGACCTTCGCCAGAAGGTAGACCCGTTCAAGAGCTACCCGGTAGAGGGGGCCCTTGACCTGCTCACCGAGCTCAAGTCAGCCAAGTTCGACGAGACAGTGGACGCTTCCATGCGTTTGGGGGTAGACCCGCGTAAAAGCGACCAGATGGTAAGGGGAACGGTTAACCTGCCCCATGGAACCGGAAAGACGATCCGGGTGGTCGTATTTACCAAGGGCGAAAAGGAAAAGGAAGCGCTCGAAGCCGGCGCCGACTACGTGGGGGCAGAGGACCTGGTAAAGAAAATCCAGGAAGAAGGATGGCTCGAGTTCGACAAAGCCATCGCGACCCCCGACATGATGAGCCAGGTGGGAAAGCTCGGAAAGATACTGGGTCCCCGCGGAATGATGCCCAACCCCAAGGTGGGGACGGTGACCATGGACGTGGCCCGGGCGGTGAACGAGGTCAAAGGCGGCAGGGTCGAGTTCAAGGTGGACCGGGGGGCCAACATCCACTGCCCGGTCGGCAAGATGAGCTTTGGTAAAGACAAGCTCAAGGAGAACCTGCTCTCCCTTTATGATGCTGTCCTGAAGGCCAAGCCCGACACTGCCAAGGGAACGTATATTAAGAACGTGGCCCTGTCCCCCACCATGGGGCCGGGTATAAAGGTCGATGCAAGCAGCCTGCGCGATATGGTGAGATAACCGTGCGCGGCAATAACTAGTGTTTGTTGCGAGACTCCGATTTTTGTAGTGCGCCTGCCTGTGCCGGACACGCCTGCCTGTGCGGACACGCAGACAGGGCAG
>CAYQTK010000320.1:0-2748 GCA_964420375.1 uncultured bacterium | reverse complement strand
AGCACGGACACTTGAAAGCCCTCCTCTGAAAGACGGTCGGCAAGCAGGAAACCGCGCCTACCATGCTCTTGTCATGAAGATCGAGCCCGCAGAAAAGAAATTTGCCGTAGCCTTCGTTTTTGGTTACATTACTCATTGTCGGTGGTCCTCCTTATTTTTAGAAATTGAGCTGATTATATCAGACTCGTTGGAGACCACCGACTTTAACCGATTATTTGATCTTAATCATGATGACTCCAAAAACGGAGTTTCGTAACAAACACTATCTATAATCAAAGCCTATTCGGAGGATGCTTAATGCTTAAATTAAGAGGGTTATTGATTTTTTGTCTTCCGATCATCATGATGTCTTTCAAAACCCCTACGCGAGCGGAAGACAAAAGCCCGGATTACTTCAGGCACGGTTTAAAAAAGCCCCTCCGCAGCGTCGAGCTCCAGTACTTCCGGGTGCCGCCTGACCGATGGGGGCTGCTGCTGACCCGGATGTCGCAGTACAATGCCGACACCGTATCCACTTACGTTCACTGGGGTTTTCACGAGTATGAGGAGGGCAGGTTCGACTTCACCGGCAAGACGCTTCCCGGCCGGGACCTTGTCGGGTTTATCGAGCTGTGCCATGAAAAGGGCCTGAAGCTCATACTGAAGCCTGGACCGTTTATAGACGCGGAGACCAATGCTGGCGGCATCCCGGAGTGGCTGTTCGAGAAATACCCGGAGACTATTGCAGTGAACCGGAAGGGCGAGCCTTTCATCCACGGCGACTCGGGCATGCCGCGAATATCGTATCTTCATCCCCGCTACCTGGAGCTGGTCAACAGGTACTTTGGCGAGCTCGGCAAGCGGACCGCCCGCTTGCAATGGCCGGAGGGTCCCATCATCGCGGTGCAGGTCGACAATGAAACACCGGGCGACGGCTTTATCACCATGAGCAACTTCTTCACCCACAACTTCAAGGCCGACTACAACAGCTATTATAAAAACGATCTCTGGCCCTCCTGGCTCGAGGAGCGTTATGGGTTCATCGAGTCCTTGAACCGGGCTTACGGGACGTCATACTCCTCGTTCGCCGAGGTCCCCATGCCCGACGAATGGACCGGCCCGAAGAACCGTGAGGAGTTCCGGATTTTCATGGACCTGGACAGGTTCGCGGAGTACCAGTACGTGGAGGCCTTGCGCAGGATGCGGCATATGCTTCTTGAATCCGGCTTTTACGCTCCCGCCTACCAGGACCTGCTCTGCATGCCGTGGGACCTCTCCGGCCTGCTGGGCGACATGGGAGGCATGGCAGAGGCTTCCGGCGGATGGATAGGCTCCAACGTGTACGCCGAGGTCTACCGGTTATGGACCATATTCGTAGGCAACCTGGCCTACAAGTACAACTGGGACGAGTACGTGCACATGGCGGTGTGGCGGACGCGCCTCTCCGGCACGCTTTCCGAGCCGTATCCTGCGTTCGTGCCGGAGATAACCTGCTCGGAGCGCTTCTACTTCCAGGCGCCGGTGGCATGGGGCGCGGACGCCGTGAACATTTACGTGGGCTGGCAGACCCCCGAGGATAATGAGAGGATAGCGCCCAAGGGATCGTGGGGCATGGAAGCCTGCGTGACTGCTACCGGTGAGGTCCGCGATTGTTTCTGGAACGGCAAGAACACCTATCTTTTCATGGAGCACTCGGGCGGCTTTCTACCGGGAGCAGAGTTTCCGGAAGTGGCGCTCGGTTACTCCCACGAGCCGGAGCACGCCTGGAACTGGGAGTTCCGGTTCAACTTTGACAAGCCCCACAAGCGGGTGAGGCACCGGGAGCTCAAACAGACGGTAAAAGGGACCAACACGGCCAACCGCACCCAGCTTATCGCCCGCGAGTTCGTAAAAAAGGACTTCGACTTTGACGTGATCCACTTGGACCATCTGAAGCCGGGTCAGAAAGAGAGATATAAGCTCCTCATTGTGCCGGCCTCGCCTTTAAACCCCGTGCCGGAGCAAGGCCCGCTCGTAAAGAGGGATGGCGGTTATACTCTCTATCTTCCGCCGGAGGGCGGAGACGAGGTTGACCCCCGAGTTTTCCGGAAGAAGGGTATAACCTTCCGCAAGGCCTACGCGGACTCGGAGGACGTTGACGTTACCGAGCGGCGCTACCAGCAGAAGGGCCTTGCAGTGGTGTCCGTTGCCAATCGTTCGGCAAAGGACTACAACCGGGCGGTGTATTTCCAAGAGGGCGAAGACAGCTTTCACGCCCGCTTGGGAGGCAAGGCGGTTGGCTTTGTAAGTCTCGAGAACGGAGACATCCGCGCGGCGGTGATAGACCATGACCGCGGCAAAGGGGGCTACACCTATAACAACGACGAGGTGTCCTTCACCGGCAGCTTTGCCACCGTAGTGAACCAGCCGGATTACGTCATAGCGAGCGCGCCCGACAGCGGAGAGGTCATGATCCGCTCGGACCGGCGCGACCGGAGACCCGCCCGTCTTTATCGGGTAACCTTTAACGGCAAGGTGGAAGAAAAGCCCTTCCATTATGACAGAGGCGTACTCCGGTTCCAATACGAGGCCGGAAACGAACAGAACCTCACTGACATATACGTGGCGGTTGAGCCGGACACGTCTTTGCAGGATGCTGCGGGCGATTATTCAGAACGCGTATGTCTGCAAGGTGATTGAGCTTAATAAAGACACGATCAAATAATATGTTGAGGATCATTGCTGTCCAAAACATGGAAGGAAGGCTGACAATGATATCACGCGAAGGCG
>CAYQTK010000319.1:0-2759 GCA_964420375.1 uncultured bacterium | reverse complement strand
TTCTGGATGTCCATGGTGCGGCCGAGCGCGGTCACGATCCGGCAGTAGGTCTTGATCTCCTCGAAGCTCAACACCCTCTCCTTCCGGTCCTTCAGCCACTTCTCGCATACCTGGTAGCCGCCCACCATGAACTCCCAAACCTCGAGGGGCACCGGACCGAAGTACTGCGTCTTGTTGATGTACACCCGCTCCGCCTCCGCGTCGTAGCCGAACCCCTTGCCCTTGGTGCGAGACACCTTGCAGTCGCCTTCGCCCTCGAAGGTCACCGCCGGAGGGTCAAGCTCGGATGAGCGCAAAAGATGAAGCTCCACCAGACGAGAGCCAAAACCCGCGACCTCGTCGAAAAGACCGGCATCAGAGGTAAAAGGCACCCGCGGAAAGTCCATCTTCAAAAACTCCGCGTACTTGTCCCGATATGACGGTGCGTGAAGCACGGCATAAACATAATAAAATATCTTCTCCGGCGAAGACCGGCCGCAGTAAGCCCGGGAAAGGGCCTCAACCACAGCAGAGGAAAGGTTGGGATGTCGCTGTGAAGCCTCCTGACTAGAGTAAAGATCGGAGACGGGATAAAGGTAGAGGGGAAAAAGGTAATTAATATCATAGGCAGCTACGGTTTTATGAGCGGCTGTTTTATCAGTTACCAAGGCTCCGAATTCATATTTGTTCTGCCTGGGAGTTATCAACGCCAAATTCTCACCCGCCAGCATGTGGCGCATGACTTCGGGGCGAGGCATACAATGAAACCCCCTTGAATGCCCTGTGTAATAGGTATATCTAATGTCAAAGGGCCGGTAGAGAACAGGAACAATGTTTTTCCTTGAAGGACCCGACTCCAACAGGTCTTGGCGGGCGAACTCCACTTTCCAATCCCTTACATCCTTTCCAAGCTGAAATCCTTCCCTTGCCGTTTCCGGCTCCATTTTGGAAAATACGGTAACGGTTTTCCATATTTCTTCCGGCGTCCATTTTATGGTCAGCTTGTCCCGCGCGGTCACTATGCCCACGCTGTTTTTGGGGAACAGCTCGGGTATTTTGATAAAGGTTTTGTACTTCTCTTCCAGGCCGTTGTCTCTGGGCACAAACAGGTGGAACTCCGGCATTGGTTCAAGCTCTGTCCAGGCGGTGTTTTTTCTTTCATGGTTTTCAAGCCATTCATACTTTTCCGCCCTGCTTCCGTAAAGCTCGGCATGTCGCACGCTCTGCTTGTCCTTTTTCTTTTTGCCGTGCTTTATAAACAGCGCAATGGCCACTCCCTGCCTGATGTCGAACACGTTTTTGTCGGGCGATCCGTCGGGTGCGGTCTCCTTTTTCAGGGAGTTGCCGTGGAGGTCGAGCACATAGATATGGTCAAAGGATTTCATAAGGCTCTGGCGCATTCCGCGGAAGGTGGGGTTGTCGAGGTAAGAGTGGTTGGTGATCATGGCGACCACGCCCTGTCCTGCCTGATCTATCTTCCACTGCGCAAACCGGAGGAACTTCACGTAATCGTCCTGGAGCCACTTCAAGGCCCTTTCCTGCAAGGGCTTGTCGTCCAGCTTTTTATAATCGTCTATCAGTCCTCTTATCCATGTCCCCTGGTTGCTGGATTCGCCCGAGTACGGCGGGTTCCCGAGGATGACGAGTATGGGTTTTTGTTTTTTGACTTCATTGGCGAGGCTCGACTCTTCGGCAAGGGACGATAACCCGGGCAGCTTGCTTGATTCCATCTCTGCGGTGTCCAGGGAGTTGGTGAGGTAGAAGGGCATTCTCTCGTCGTCTTTCAACCGGTGTCCGAGCTCTTCTAAGAAGAAGGCCATCTTGAGGTGGCCGACGGCATAGGGCGCCATCATGAGCTCGAAGGCGTAGAAGTTCTGGAGCACGTGTTTTTTGATGAAGTCCTCGCGGGCGCCGGCGCCGTAGCTTTTTTGGAACTCGGACACGGCGAGCTCTGCTGCGCGTGCGATAAATGTCATGGTGCCTGCGGCGGGGTCGAGGAGCGTCACTCCGTTGTCAGCGAGTCCGTAGGGTTTTTGGAACTCGGACTTCAGTATTTCATGTACGGAGCGGACGATGTAAGACACCACCGGCTCGGGTGTATAGTAGACGCCCCTTTTCTCGCGCTCTTCGGGGTCGTAGACGGCGAGGAATGTCTCGTAAAAATGTACGATGGGGTCTGAGCCTTTGCCCTGGTGAAAGTAGGCGTCGAGTATGCCGGGGGCGTCGGCCTTATCGAGGACCTCGGCGATGTCGTCCACAATCCATACGAGCTGCTCGGGCGGCTGTTCCAGGGAGATGAACCGGAAAAGGTCGCGGAGCACGCCGATGGTGTGGGGAATGTTGTCGAAAGCGTCTTTCCTGGTAAAGCCGTTTTGCGCGCGGGAGCGGGCGGCGAAGAGCCCGTAGGTTATGGTCTGGGCGTAGAGGTCGGCGAACTCTTCCTTGTCCAGGTCTCCAATCAGGAACTGCTGGAAGGCCTCGTAAAAGCCGGTCAGGGACCCGGGCGACTTTTCTTCTTCCTTTAAAAGGTCTGCTGTTACGTTCCTTAAAAACCGGGTCCTTTTGGCGAGCTGTACTGCCAGCTCTTCGGCAGTGGTCACCGCGGGCATGGAGAAGTCGAAGAAGCGCTCGATAAGGTTGATAAGCTCGTCGGGCTTTTCGGGCGGGGCCTTGCCTATTTTGTTGAGTATTGCGGGCCTTGCGGCCATTACCGACTCGATGAACTGCCCGTCCTTGTAGAGCCGGAACTCGCAGAAGTCGGTGAGGATGAGGTTGGGGAA
>CAYQTK010000318.1:0-2844 GCA_964420375.1 uncultured bacterium | reverse complement strand
CGCCGGCGCCGCGGGGTTTTCCCGGCGTCGAATTGTCTCACGCAAAGGCGAAGGGCGCAAAGGGAATGTTTCAGGCTTTGCGCGAACGCTACCGATCAGGCTGTTTCACGGCCGGGTTCTTCGTTGGTTGCGCACGCCGATCAAATGCGAATAAGGATGAGCGGAGAAAATTGGGGGAACTTCACCCAAGCGGGTTTGTTGACAGGGGAGGCATGGCCATTACAATAGGTGTATATATGGCTGGTTCATATAAAAGTTATGAAAACAGGCAAGTTAAAGAGATGGTATCCTGCGGCTGTTGCCGGAGTGATTTTTTGCGTTGTCTTCGCGTACTCCCTTCGCCTTGGTTACTCTTTCCGAATTCATCCTTTTATTGATCGGACAACCCCCCTTTTGTGGGGCGCCCTGGCAGGCGTACTCCTTTATGGCGTGGCTTTTATATTGGTCCGGGGGATTCTGCGCAGAGGAGCGATTCTTTTTATTACGGTGTTGCTTGCAGGGGGAGTGATCCTCTTTTCTCTTTTGCTTCCCGAGCCTGATAAATACCGCCGGCTCGATGTGGCGTTTAAAAGGTCTGCAGCCAAAAAGGAAAGCGGCCGTGCTGTTGAGAAACACAGCCTGAACCATGAAAGCCGCAGGTGCGTTCCCGCCCGTTTCGGAGACTCTTTTACCATGCCGGTGCCGGGCCAGGGCCGCATCTACTTTGGTGTAGGCCTTCCTCGCATCCCTTTTGCCGAGGGGAAATTCACGCTTGATGTCTTTTACGTGCATGACTCGGGAAGAAGAGAGCAACTGGCTTCAAAGGAGTACGGCCTGCAAAGAAGCAACTGGCACGATCTGTATATAGACGTTCCCCCCGGTTATACAGGCCGCGCCATAGTGTTGCAAGGGTATTTCTCCGACCCTGCCGACAATTCCCGGGTGCCTGCCTCATATCGTTTCTACCTCACCGATCCTCACCTGGTAAAAAGCAGCGACAGGCCGGACGTGATTATTGCACTTGTTGATACTCTTAGGGCGGACCACGTAGGCGCAATTGGCGGCCCGGAAGATGTCACCCCCTGTCTGGACCGCCTGGCTTCCCGCGGATTGGTTTTTACGCGGGCCTTCAGCCAGTCCTCTTTTACGCCTCCTTCGGTGGCCTCCATGTTCACCAGCCGAGTCCCGCACCAACTGGGTCTCAAGAAACAGAACTACCTCCCCGAAAAGGCCTACACCATGGCGGAGCGGTTCCGGGAGCATGGTTATATAACGGGTGCTGTTTCCTCGAACTGGATCATATCTCCGGAGAGCAACTTTGACCAGGGGTTTGATTCCTTTGTACTCCATCCTGAGCCTCTGCGGAGCTATTACGGAAGGTCTGCGGCCTGGGTCACGGATGAGGCCATTGACTGGCTTTCAAAAGAAGACAGGAGCCCGGCTTTTCTTTATCTGCACTACTCAGACCCCCACATTCCTTATCTGGCTCCGTTAGGGCACATGGTGGACCATTCCCAGTTGGGATTTTCCGACTATTTCCGACTTCTGCCTGCAGAGGTCTCGCTGGCAGCATATCTTAACGCGCCTTTCATCGGCAAGTTTAAAAGCAGCCTGGCAATGAAGGAGTCCTATCTAAACGCTTATAAAAGCCTCTACAGCGCCGAAGTCCGCTACTGGGACAACGAGTTCGACCGGCTTTTAAAGTACCTCGCCAAATCGGGCAGGATGGACCAGACCCTTCTTATAATAACCTCGGATCACGGAGAGGAGTTCCTGGAGCATGGTTTTTACCTTCATGGCTTCACTTTATACAACGAGGTTATCCACGTTCCCCTGGTGCTTTCCGGACCGAACCTGCCGGGGAGGAGGGTGGATCGAGTGGTCCAGCTAGCCGACATTTTTCCCACCCTGGAAGACATGCTGGGATGGGAGAAGACCTCTGACGTTACGGGCCGATCCCTGCTGAATCTCTTGCAAGGGAAACAGTGGGAAGACAGGGCCTACTCTCATCTGTATCCGTTGAAGTCCTCGCCTGCCATCTCCGTCGAGCTGCCATCATACTATGACGACCGGCCCATGAGCTGTTTTTCCATGATTAACGGCCAGTGGAAAATAATCGAGTACCGGCACAACAATACCGGCAAGAGACAGTACAAGCTTTATAACCTTGCCCAGGACTTCAATGAACAGGAGGACCTCTCCAGGAAAAGCCCCCGGCGCCTGGAACGACAGAAAAGAATCTTTCACAACTACCTGGAAGGACTTCCCCATGCTGTTCCGCCGGAAGAGCGGAAGATATCGCCTGAGCTGGTTGAAACGATCAGGTCGCTGGGCTACTTGCAGGACTGATTGTTCACGATTGATGGCCTCGTAAAAAGTTAGGCTCCTCACGAGAATCTGTGGGTGAATAACAGTCATGCAAGCTCCTACAAAGAGTGTATTTCATCTCCTCCAAGAAGAAGGACAGCCTTGGGGTTAAAGGGGCACATCCTTGCCGGCGCTTGCAAGAATCAAACGATTCTGCTGGTGCACTGTCAAGCGTTTCGCGTCGCTTATAAGACAGATTTTCTTCGTGCGAGCAGCGGAAGTCGCGACTAAAAGTCGCTCGCACACTATGCGTCAGTGTAATCTTGACAAGCCACTGGTGCCCTGTCAAATGCTTATCGGGGGATAGAAGAGAATACTGCGAGCGGCTTCAGCCGCGGTTTCCGTCGGCCCTGTTCCCCTTTTTTCGAGTGACAGAGCACTAGTGTTTGTTTACAATTGTTTTTGTCGCTTACAAAAAACAGTCATTTTTGTGCGAGCGACTTAAGTCGCGACTAAAAGTCGCTCGCACGCTATGCGACGCTATGCGTCATTTTAATC
>CAYQTK010000317.1:0-2867 GCA_964420375.1 uncultured bacterium | reverse complement strand
CTTGGCTAGGCTTATAAACAGACCGCGCCCGGAGTTATTGAGAAGTTACGATTTTCACCTCTATCAGGGTGTGGATATATAATAGCCACACCCTGATCCACACCTTAAGATTTCGACATTTCATGCCCGCAGGACCTACATTATCTCGTCCGTGGTACCGTTAATTAGGGGGAATAAAGCCGGAGAACCCGGCGATTCCGGTGGTTCAAACACGACTGCGCCGCCGCCGAGAATGGGCGAGCAAAATGCTCGTCGGAGGCGGCGGCGCAGCGCGGGAAGTGTCGGCCTGGCCTGATTCCGCGTCTACAATGCCTCTATTTCGACTCTAAGCCCCGTATAAGGGCCGCGGGCACCTCGATTACCTCCTCCCCGTCGCCCACCTTTCCGGGCGGCAGAGCGGCCTCTGGATCCACCTTGGTTCCGATGATAAGGTACGTCTCCCGCTCCGTTTCATAGACGGCAGGGCACCCCCCTGCCGGACACAAAAGTCCCTTCGGCGTGATGTTCGTCAGTTTCATGAATCCACCTCCTGTAAGATCAATTGTATGATTTTCTCCTTGATCTCCTCGGCGAGATCAGGCCAGACCCCAATCAAAAAATCCAGCTCGGCAGGGAGCTGGTCGAAAAAGTTGGACACACATTGGACACACTTTTCGGGCAAAACATGGTCTGGAGAGTGTTCGGAAGATGTAGGACAAGTGTGCGCAGGACCGCCTTTGCGATCCTGTTTTCTATTTGCTTTTGTGGGTTTATGTGATGGTTTTGTACAAGACTTGTCATGGTCTTGTTCAGATGAATTTGGTGGAGGCGGCGGGAATCGAACCCGCGTCCGGAGACCTTTGCTTCCGGGTCCTACGTGCGTATCCCGTGGTTTTGTTTAGCCGAAAGGTTCCTCACGGGCACGGAATCTTCCGGCGAGCCCCGCCTTTATTTCAACCCCCAAACGGCGAAGGGCACTCCGGATGGGGATCGGCCCGTCTACCTGGCGCCCGTTATCGTCCCGACAGACAAGGACGAGCGGACGTCGCGGTCTTTATGCCGCGAGAGCGTAATCGTATGATTCGCCAGTTATTTGGTTCCGCCTGTTTAACGTGTTTGCGGAACACGGCACGCACCCAAAGAAGCTCAACTGTCTCCGTCGAACCCATTTCGCCCCCGTGCAATATCTAATATAACCATTCTATAACTTTTTGCCAGGGGCAATGCCGAAACTTTTTCCGGCCGCCCCACCGAAAAAGCTTTTCCATTCGTCAAGATGTGATATGATAGCGCCTTGCATAAACATCTATATATACAAAGGAGCGAGGACATGGTCGAGTTTGAACTTACCGATGAGCAGCGTGCCATCCGGGAGACGGCGCACGAGTTTGCCTTGCGTGAGCTCCGGCCTGCTGCGCTTTTCTGCGACCGCGAGGAGCGCTACCCGGATGATCTCATCAAAAAGGGCCACCAGGCAGGTCTTGTCTCCTACCACTACCCGGAGGAGTATGGAGGCGGGGGAATAGACGACCGGCTTACCTGGTCGTTGATCCGTGAGGAACTGGCCTGGGGTTGTGCCGGTCTTACCATCTGCATGCTGGCATCCAACCTTGCTGCTACGCCCATACTTCACATGGGCACGGAGGAGCAGAAGAAGAAGTATATCACCCGGCTTTGCGATCCCGACAACATAACAGTGGCTGCCATGGGAATGACCGAGCCGAACTCCGGTTCCGACGTGGCTTCCATCCGGACTGCCGCCCGCAGAAAGGACGGCCGCTACGTTCTTTCCGGTACCAAGACATTCATCACCAACGCGGGTGTGGCTGACGTTACCGTGGTTTATGCCCGGCTGGAAGGTACGAGCGGGATGGAGGGCATGACGGCTTTTATAATCGACGGCAATCCTCCCGGCCTGTCCATGGGCAAGGTGGAGGACAAGATGGGCATCCGTGCCAGCCACACCGCGGAGCTCATCCTGGACGAAGTCGAGGTCCCGGAAGAAGACCGTCTGGGAGCGGAAGGCGAGGCTTTTCTGCTTTCCATGCACATGTTCGAAGAGAGCAGGATTAACGTGTCCTCCATGGCGCTGGGCATTGCCAGGGCTGCCTTCGAGACAGCACTGGACTATGCCAAGGAGCGCACCCAGTTCGGAAAGCCCATCTCCAAGTTCGAAGGGGTGTCCTTTCAACTGGCAGACATGGCAATGGAGATCGAGGCCGCCCGGCTCATGACATGGAAAGCGGCCTGGCTTTGCAACCAGGGCAGGCGTTTCAATAAAGAAAGCGCCATGGCCAAGTGCCTGGCCTCGGAGACAGCGTCGCGGGTGACTGACATGGCCATCCAGATACTCGGGGGATACGGTTACATGAGAGACTACCTGGTAGAAAAGCTCCACCGCGACGCCCGGGTCTTCCGCATCTTCGAAGGCACCTCCGAGATCATGAGGCTCATAACCTCCAGGGAACTGGTCAAGGGACATTGAAAAGCCCCGGGCAGCACTGCGCTTTTTCGGCATCGAAACTGCGTGGACTGCAAAGCCACAGCCTACTGCCGGGCTGGTGCCCGGCGCTCCCCATGTCAAAAGCCTTCGCAATCCCACATCTCGCGCTCGTCCGCCTACATCCACTTGAACCCGTTGCGCGCCGCTATCATGGCCGAGCCCGAAGAATAGGAGTGACCGAACGGACAAAAACGCCGCTTTCCGTAAGAAGCTCCCAGGCATAAACTTAATTGTAGAGATCTGACCCCTAACACTAGAACGGACAAAAACGCCGCTTTCCGTAAGAAGCTCCCAGGCATAAACTTAATTGTAGAGATCTGACCCCTAACACTAAGTTCAGAACTCCTGACTTGGCGGATTTAGTTCTGTGCCCAGTTTAAAAACG
>CAYQTK010000316.1:0-2922 GCA_964420375.1 uncultured bacterium | reverse complement strand
GCGCCTCACTTTACTCCTCGGCAAGCCCATGCGCCGCTTTTTTTCACGCAAAGGCCAAGGACGCAAAGGAATCCTCTGGATTTCCGTAGACGTGAAGTCCGTGACCATGTCCCGGCCCGTTCGCCGACCATGTCAGCATAGATTTACCGGTTTTCACATAAGGCCTTGCTTATTGCTCCGCGATTAAAGAAGTTTTCGGGACGGGTGTCTAAAAAATTGGGGAAGTTCTTGATTTTTTTCTGTTGACAAGTCAAGTATTCGTCACTATATTTATTGAAAATCATTCTTATTAGGAGAGTTGCTTGCCATTTATTGAAAATGTCTTATAACATAATAAATTTCTGAATAAAGGAGGTGATAAGATATGACCGAGTCTAAGGATTCCTGTGTTGAGCCAGCCAAGGGACCTATAGGTCTTAACAAGGAAGAAGGTCCGCATGAAGAGGTTTTTAATCGAAAGGAGGAAAAGATGACGGCAAAAGTAGGAAAGCCGGCCCCTGATTTCGAGGCCGGTGCTTTTATAGATGGAGGGTTTAAGAACGTCAAGCTCTCTGATTATAAGGGCAAGTGGGTGGTACTGTGTTTTTACCCTGGTGATTTCACGTTTGTCTGACCGACCGAACTGTCGGCGGTCGCCTACAGATACAAGGAGATTCAGGAGTTGGGTTGCGAGGTTTTGGCAGCGAGCACTGACAGCCGTTTCGTTCACAAGATCTGGCAGGAAGAGGAACTCTCCAAGATGGTTGACGGTGGAGTTCCTTTCCCCATGCTCTCGGACGCAGGGGGCAAGATCGGCTCAGTTTATGGAGTTTATGCAGAGGACGCTGGTGTCGACATTCGGGGCCGATTTATAATCGACCCTGACGGCATCATCCGGGGCATGGAGGTCCTGACGCCGGAAGTGGGCCGCAATGTTGAAGAGCTGATCCGGCAGGTTAAAGCCTTCCAGCACGTGGTGAAGACCGGGGAGGTCACTCCCTCGGGCTGGCAGCCCGGCAAAAAGACGCTCAAACCCGGTCCAGACCTTGCCGGCAAGGTCTGGAAAGAGTGGAAGCCGGAAGACACATTCTAAAGACTGCCTTCCGACCTTTTCCATAATCATCCGAGCGCACCAGCAGCAGCGGCCGGAGTCCCGGCCGCTGCTGCTGCGTACAGCCGGACACGATCTCCTCCAGACCTCGACTGCCGCGCCGAAACCCGTGTTTATCCGCCGGGCCTTTCAAGAGGCGGCCTCAGTCTCTCCGCCAGGAGGTTATACACATGTACCAAGCGGGGATGTTCGCCAAAGGTCGCATAATATTGATATGACAAAAGGTAGACTCCATCCGGTCCTCGAACCCTTGCACTCGTGTCTTTGCCGGGTTTTAAAAAGGCGAATCTCTGGTAATCGATGGGATGGGTATTGGTCCATATTAGCATGCCCACGTCCTTTTCCAGGTAATGATGCAAAACATAGGCATGGGGGTCGGCATCGCCGATTAGCTTCCAGGTGTAAGCCTTGTGTCCGCTGTAATGCTCGAGTATGTGGTTACGCGATCCTAAAAAGGCCACGTTTGCCGGGACCCTTTCCAACGCCCGGGCCGCCTGCCTGTAGGGCTCCGGCTCTCGAGCGACCATTTGATGGAAGAAAAACGCCTGGCGGAGGAGAAGCGGAAGAGCTATGAGGATGATTAAAACAACCAGAAGCAGCCTTTTCTTGTCCGGCTTTCGGCTTTGGAGCCACTTCCAGGCGATGTCTGCGCCCAGGGCAGCGGGAGGAATAATGAACGGACAGAGAGGAAGCAGGAACTTGTTGTGATAAAACCACCAGACGGTATGGAGGGCAACGTATAAAAAGCCGAAACCGAGAAGATATGCCTTCCAGTCGCGGGAGAGCTTATAGATGCCCGCGGCCGCCAGGAAGAGGACCATGGGGCCCATCTCCCACAACATTCCTTCTGCGATCTCGAAGAGGTGGAACCTCGGGCGCGTAAACAGCTCCGCCATGTAAAAGGTATGGATAAAACCGCCGTACTTGAACAGGTTTCTTATCCACCAGGGGGAAGCTACGATCACGAAGCCGAGACCGGCGTACAACAGGTTTTTGGGCTTTCTAATGTTGACAATCACAAATACGGGAATAAAAAGGTAGGCCTCATAGCGGGTGGTCACGGCAAGACCGGCCATCATGCCCGCCAACAACAGCTTATCTTTGCGCAACAAAAACAGCAAAACAACCATGAGAAAAGTAAACAGCGGCCGCACGCTGACCTCGCGGTACTGCTCCAGTCCCACCGGCAAAACAAGCTGGATGACAGCGAAAAACAGTGCCGTCCTCCGCGATGCACCCATGTCCAGGGCAATCAGAAAAACCAGGGAGGAGACAGCCGCCCCGCAAGCTATGTCCAGGACATGTGCGCAAAGGTAAAGCTCGAACATACCGCGGCCGGCCAGGTGAACAAGGGCTATCAGGGCCGGATAGAAAGGCAGGAACTTCTCACGCGGCTCGCTGTCTGCTACAAACCCCTTGTCAAAGATGTTCCCGGCAAGGTCGAGGTAGAGGAAACCGTCGGAAGAAACATAGGGAAAGCAGGCTGTAATTAACGCATAGAGAACGAGTCCCCCCGCAAAGAGTGCACCCGCGACATAAAGATTCATCCTGTCCGGTTTTTTAATCGCGTTCATAAAGGGAATTACGCCCCTTTCTGGTTCCGTCCGCCTTGGGGAATATCTTTCGGACTTCGAGTCATGACGCTTGACAATGACAGAAATGATTACACAGCTAATGGACAGGTTCAAACGAGATGAGCGCCAGCCACCTGTGCCGACAAATCAGGGCGTACAATACTCGGTTACTGATCAGTCCTTATCTTGATATGGCACAAAAGTGATGCCCTCGTAAAAAGTCGGTTCCCCTAACTCCTTGAAAAATTTATGTTTTAG
>CAYQTK010000315.1:0-2931 GCA_964420375.1 uncultured bacterium | reverse complement strand
GTCTGCGTGTCCGCACAGGCAGGCGTGTCCGGCACAGGCAGGCGCACTCCAAATTTGGAGTTTCGCAACAAGCACTAATTATAAGGGTCCTGCATCGGAGCTGATGAAGGACTTTCTTCGCCGGGTTATATGTGTTTGTAAGCCTTTGAAAGGATTAGCGACGGGCAAATAAAAGCCGGCAGGGGCAGGAGGAGTGATCCTGTTGGCCGGGGTGTTCAAACCCGGTTCTTTGAGGCGGGGGAAAAGATTATTGCCCCGGCAGCTTAAACGGAGGCACAACAGTCTTTTTTCAGTCATCATCAAGGATGAGTTATGGAAGATCCTGTATACAAGGTGTTTGACGAAAATCCGGAGGCATATGATTCGTGGTACGACTCAGAAGAGGGAATGCCTCTTTACGAGTCTGAGCTTCTTTGTCTGAGGCCACTGCTTTCAGGACTGGTGCGGCCGTGGCTGGAAGTGGGCGCAGGCACGGGCAGGTTTGCCGTGGAGTTGGGAACAGATTACGCCTCCGACCCCGCGGGCGCAGCTCTCGGCATCTCCGTCCAAAGAGGGGTGCCCGGCGTTATCGCATGGGGCCAGGAGCTTCCCTTCGAAAGCGGCTCCATGGGAGCGGTATTTATAATTTATACCCTGCCCTTTGCAGGTGATCGGGATGGCCTTGTCAGAGAGGCCTTCCGCGTGATATTTCCCGGCGGCCATCTCATCCTGGGCGTAGTCCCCTTGGAGAGCGAATGGGGGAAGTACTACTCGGGAAAAGCAGCCAAGAACGACTCCTTTTTTGCTGGAGCCTTTTTCTCGCCGCTCAATGACGTGCTGGAGACGTCGTCAAACGCGGGGCTATCATTGGAGAAGTCACGGTCGACCTTGTACAGCTCGCCCCTGGAGTCACGGTTCGAGGTGGAACAAAGCACTGATGGGGCTGATCCCCGCGCCGGTTTCGTGGCATTGCGGCTTGTAAAAAACCCGAAGTGATCTCAAAAGAGCGCAGTTTTCAAAAGGACGGAGACAGTGGCGGATGAAGAGATGAAAGGCACGGAAGGCCGCACGGTGGTATGCATAGGCGAGCTCCTCGTCGATTTCATGGCTGAGGGCACAGCCCTTGACGCCGGCAAGGCACAGAGGTTTATCAAGTCACCCGGCGGAGCAGTGGCCAACGTTGCCGTCGGATTGGCACGCCTTGGCGAGCGGGCCCGGTTTGTGGGCAAGGTCGGCTCCGACCCTTTCGGGCTTTATTTAAAGGACGTACTGAGGCGCGAAGGAGTTGACGTAAGCCGGCTTTTGGTTTCCGAAGAATACCCCACCGGCCTGGTGTTCGTGGTGCTGGACGAGAAGAAGGTTCCCCGCTACTGCTTCTTTGGAAATCCCAGCGCGGACATGATGCTCGAGTACGACGAGATCGGCGCGGAGGTCCTGGATCAAGCGGTCTTTGTTCACGCGGGCACGGTGTCCATGGTGCGGGAGCCTGCGCGTTGTGCGACTTTCGAGCTTATCAGGCAAGCCCGGAGAGCGGGCATCAAGGTAAGCTTCGATCCCAACCTGCGGCTTCACCTGTGGAAGGACCACGACTACCTGCGCAGGATGACAAAAGACGCGCTCGGTCTCGCGCACCTGGCCAAGCTGAGCGGGGACGAGCTTTTATTCTTGACCGGCGAGTCGGACTACAAGAAAGGGGCCCGCCTTATAGCGGAGCCGGGTCCCGAGGTTGTGGTTGTCACCCTTGGCGATGAAGGGGCTTACTTTTTCTCTTCCCAAGGCGAGGGGCAGGTATCGCCTTTTAAGGTCAAGGTAAAGGACACCACGGGCGCGGGCGACGGTTTTGCAGCAGGGCTTATCCATGTCCTTTGTTGCGAGGAGTGGCCTCCTTCGCTTGAGGTGCTCGAGCGGGCCGTCAGGTTCGCATCCGCGGTGGGGGCTCTGGCAACCACCGGTATGGGAGCGGTAGAGAGTCTTCCGGACAAGAGGGATGTAGAGGATCTCATGGAGTGGCAGTCCGGCATTTAAAGCTGGAGCAGACGTTAGGGGGACACATATAATGGCAGAGGAGATATGGGTAGTGGGCATGGGCCCCGGCCCGGTGGGACAGCTTACCAGGGAGGCTGCTGAGATCCTTTTCGAGGAGAAAGAGGTCTACTTCCGTTTCAGCGCCCATCCGGTGTTCCAGTGGGTCCGGGACCACGGCAAAAAATGCTACAGCTTTGATTACCTCTACAGCGTGCCCGGCATGACCTATAACAAGGTCTACGAGACCATACTGGAGACCCTGGTCAAGTCGGCACGCAAGTTCGGCAGGGTGGTGTACGCCTTGCCCGGCAATCCCTGCGTGTTCGAGACCACGCCCCGCTGGCTCCACGACCGGGCGGGGGAAGACGTCCGCGTGCGCGTCATCCCCGGACTCAGCTTCCTGGAGATACTCTATCTCGAGCTGGAGATCGACCCGGAAGAAGGCGTACAGATTCTCAACGCGTCCGGGTTCGGCCATTACGGAGATTATCCCTACACCGAAAAGCTAGGCCTCATTATCGGCCAGGTCGGCCTGCCCGCGGAGAACGAGCCGGCATCGCCGAATAAAAACGCCGAAGCAGTGGAAGCCTCGCTCTTAAAGAAATTCCCGCCCCACCACCAGGTGACCCTTATCTGGTCCGAGGGCATGCCTGATTATAAGAACGTAAAAAGAACCTTCCCCCTTGCCGAGCTCAAGGAACAGACCGGCTACATCGAACACCTCTCCACCCTCTACGTGCCGCCGATAAAACCGCCGTGGGAGAACATCTCCTGAGCTTCAGTCCCCACCTGACAACGCGCAGCCGGCCGGGCCGTGGTTAATTAGTTCTTGATGCGAAACGGAGGTTTAATTTATGTTTGCGGCGCGGTTCTGGAGTGCGGCAGCAAGCTGTCCGCTTTTTCCGCCGGGAAGCTTGCTTGTCGGAA
>CAYQTK010000314.1:0-2937 GCA_964420375.1 uncultured bacterium | reverse complement strand
GCGGAAAAAGCGGCAGCAAGCTGCCGCACTCCAAATTGGCCGCCAAAAGCAGGCAGGGCTTCTGTTTTGCAACGAGAACTAAGTAAACTAAACGTCAGCACGCATCAGCTTATGTAATGAAGATGCAATGTTATAACGTGCTTTTTATTGTTTCCTTTATCCCACGCTTCCCAGGCGGAGCCTTTTTCCCCATCTCCTCCGGAGCACGGTTGCGATCAGTTCGTGGCCCGGCTCGGCTAGATCGGGATCGCGCAGTGCCAGATCGAAAGCATCCTGTCGGGACGCCTGGAGCACGTCCATGTCCCTTATGATATTTGCCACCCGGAAGTCGGGCAAGCCTGACTGCCGGGTCCCGAAGAACTCGCCGGGTCCGCGCAATGCCAGGTCCTCCTCTGCTATCTTGAAGCCGTCATTGGTCTTTTCCATGACCTTAAGCCTGCGCCAGGCATCCTCCGAGCGGGTAAAGGCGGACACCAGGTAACAGGAGGATGCGTACTCGCCGCGCCCTACCCTTCCCCGAAGCTGATGGAGCTGGCTCAGTCCAAACCTCTCCGCGTGCTCGATCATCATTACCGTGGCATTGGGAACGTCAATGCCGACTTCGATTACCGGGGTGGCCACCAGAACATGGATGTCTCCCTCCAGAAAAGACCGCATCACCGCTTCTTTCTCTTCCGAGCGGAGCCTGCCGTGGATCAGTCCGACCCGGAAGTCGGGGAACGCCTTTGCTTGCAGATATGCGGCCATGTCGGAAGCATTCTTTAAGTCCATGTTCTCCGATTCCTCCACCAGGGGATACACCACGTAAGCCTGTCTTCCCTGTTCAAGCTCTTTTCTCACCTTGAAAAGCACGTCTTTTACCTGCTTGTCTTTATATACCCTGGTGACAACGGGCTGCCTGCCGGGAGGCATCTCCTTGATGACCGACACCGCCAGATCACCATAGACGGTCATTGCCAGGGTGCGGGGAATCGGCGTGGCTGTCATCACCAACAGATGCGGGGTGGCCCCTTCCGGTCCCTTGGCCTTGAGCCGTGCCCGCTGGATGACCCCGAAACGGTGCTGCTCGTCGATTATGCCCAGCGCCAGGCTTTTGAACTTGACCTTTTCCTGGATCACCGCGTGGGTGCCCATCACCAGGGGCACCTCTCCTGAGGCTATCCTGGAGAGCATCCGCTCCCGTTCCCTGCCGCGCACCGACCCGGTCAGAAGAACGCACTCGATGTCCAGGCCGGCGAGCATGTTTCGGATGGTGCGGTAATGCTGCTCTGCGAGTATCTCGGTGGGGGCCATGATCGCCACCTGGCAGCCGACCTCGATGGCCGACAGGGCGGCGAGTACAGCCACCACTGTCTTTCCGGAACCCACGTCTCCCTGCAAAAGCCGGAGCATGGGATGGGGCCTTTCCAGGTCTTGTCTTATCTCGCCTATCACCTGCTCCTGCGCATTGGTGAGCGTGAAAGGCAGCGACTCCCGGAAACGTTGCGTCAAATCTCCGGCAGGAGGTATGGGCTTTGCCGGCTCTTCGGTCACGCCGCGCCTCCTGAGTGCCAGTCCCAGCTCGAGAAAGAAGAACTCGTCATAGGCCAGTCGCTGGTGGGCGGTCGAGCGGTGGGAGTTGAACTCGTCAAGGTCGGCGTCCTCCGGCGGGATATGCACTGTGTGCAATGCATCGGCAAGACAAGGGAACCCGCGGCTTTCCAGGTTCTTGTCCGGCATGAACTCGGGGATGCTGTCCTTGTAGGTCGATAGTGCGTTCCGGACTATCCTGCGCACGGTCTTTTGAAACAATCCCTCGGTCAAAGGATACACCGGCACCACGCCGGTCTGGTCGCAAACGTCGTCACCTTCAGGGTCGAAGACGTCCAGCTCGGGGTGATTCATTACCAGGCTGCGGCCCGCTTGGCGGATGACCTCGGTGGCGATTACCGTCTGGCCGCGCGGAAACTTCTTCTCCAGGTAGTCGCCGCTGTAATGGAACCAGCGGGCGTTGATAAAGCCGGTATCATCGTAAAGGATCATCTGGTAGCCGCGGGTTCGGCCTCCCCATCGGGCTATGCCGCAGTCCATGATCCGGGCGACTATGGTGGCCCGCTCTCCTGCGTGCACGTCCCTTATCTTCTTGACCTCCCTGCGGTCCTCGTAACGGGTGGGGATGTGCAGGATCAGGTCGTTGACCGTGTAGATGCCTAGCCGCTCCAGCCGCTCGGCAAGCCGCGGACCCACTCCTTTCACGTACTGGACCTCGGTGTCAAGCTCCTTGAGCGCGCGGGTTATGGAGGAGCGCTGCTGTCTCTTGTGGCTGCGTTCTTTCTCGGACGACCAGCCTTCCAGCTCTTCGAGCATGGCAAGCAACTTTTGGATGCGTTGTTTACGTTCTTTTGGGGGAAGGGAATCCAGGCCCTCCAGGACCTGTTTGAAGCCGGCAAGGGAAGTTTCCGAGCCCGGACTCCTCTCCAGGATGGTGTTAATGTCTTTCTCCAGGCCTTTTAAGACGCGCAGTCTTTGCATGTCCAGGCCGGCTGCAAACCGGAGCGGCTTTTTAAGCCTGGTGATAACCTCGTGCAAGCCGGCATGAGACGCCATGTTCTACTTCTGCGCCTGAAGCAGGGCATTTATAAGCTCTTCCAGGGCAAGTCCGTGGTTCTGTGCCGCGTGCCGGAGGGTCTCGCTTTGGGCTCCGCCGCAGCCGGCACACATCATGCCGTACCCGGAAAGCACCTGGCCGGCGCCCGGATGGTCCTTGAGAAGCTGATGAATCCTGGTCTCGGGTTTTATCTCCATCTTGTTATACCTCAAACACGTTCATTCATCTAGTGATCTGTCAAGCTTACACTGACGCATAGTGTGCGAGCGGCTTTCTTCGCGACTGAAGTCGCCCGCACGCAGCTTATAAATTTTAATGTGATCCGCCACTAGTCCCATAACAAGCGCACT
>CAYQTK010000313.1:0-3071 GCA_964420375.1 uncultured bacterium | reverse complement strand
AGCGGGTGCAGTTCTTGTTGTCGATCGCGAGCTTCTTGCCGTCCCAGCTCATGCAATTGGTGGGACACAGGTCCACGATCTCGGTCTGGATGTCCATGCCTTCGTCAGCGTAGCTCTTTACAGCTTCCTGGTCGATCTTGATGTCGTCCTTCCAGGTCCCGATCACCGAGAAGTCGGCCCGGGCAATGGCTGCCACGCAGTCGTTGGGGCAGGCCGAGAACTTGAACTTGAACTTGTAGGGCCACATGGGACGGTGAAGCTCGTTCTGGAAGGTGTGGGTGATGTCGTTGCAGGCGTCCAGGCTGTCATAGCAGGCCCACTCGCAACGCGCCGGGCCCACGCAGCCGGAAGGCGTACGTAAAGCCGAACCCGAACCTCCCAGGTCGAACCCGGCGTCGGAAAGGTCGTCGAAACAAGGCTGAAGCTCCTCGGTGCGGCAGCCCAGAAGAATGATGTCGCCGGTCGAGCCGTGCATATTGGTCATACCCGAGCCGTGCTTGTCCCAGATGTCGCAGACTTTGCGAAGGGCGTCAGAGGTGTAAAACCACCCCGAAGGCATGTTCACCCGGATGGTGTGGAAATGCTCCACGCCCGGGAACAGGTCCGGGCGGTCAGAGTAACGGCCGATAACACCGCCGCCGTATCCCCGCACACCGACAATACCGCCGTGTTTCCAGTGACCAATCTTCTCCTTGTAAGAAAGCTCCAGCTGGCGAAGAAGGTCCATTGTTTCCGGCTTCCTCTCCGCAGCCATCTTGATGTCCTTTACAAAACTTGGCCATGGCCCCTTCTCGAGTTCGTCAAGAAGGGGGGTGTCTGATTTAGACATGTGTGTCTCTCCTCCCTTTTTTGGTATTCTTCCGCCGAAAAATCGGCTCATCGCGCGGGAAAAACCATCCCGCCAACCATTTTTAAACCCCGAATTGCTTATATCTTGATCTCCATCCCGCCCGAACTGTCTAAAAAACAAACTTAGGGACGGAGCTTCTATTTTTATATTTAAAGATACGGTAATGGAAGAATTACAAGAATCTACTGCGATCTATCGGCTGGAATTACCTCCATCCTTTGAAAAATAAGCCCTCAACGCCTAAATTATACACGATCAAGGTTTCTTGTCAACACAAAAAACCAACATTAAAAAAAATTAATTTTTGTCTAATTTCAAGCAGTTGAATAACCAAGCAAGATCAGTCGCCGCCACTAACAACCCCTTCCAAACCTAGAGACCTGCTTCCAAAGCAAAATCTCTGTGCAAGACGTGACTCATCATACACCTGAATTCCCCTGAAATAAAATCAATATCCAAAAAATCCAACTCATGCCGGTATCTTTGCAACTAAATCGGTAGCGTGCTAATTTTATCAGGATGACCGATCTTTTCGATTATGCCGGCGAAAGGGAGCTTATTGCAGAAGCTCCGCTGGCAGACCGGATGAGGCCCCGCAGGTTGGAGGACTTCACCGGCCAGGATCACCTGGTGGGTCAAGGCAGGTTCCTCCGCCGGCTCCTCGAGGGCGGCAGACTGATGAGCCTCATCTTCTGGGGACCGCCCGGCAGCGGCAAGACCACCCTGGCAAGGATCGTGGCCCGGTGCACCAACGCGTCCTTCGAGACCTTCTCCGCGGTCATGTCGGGCATCAAGGACCTCCGCGAGGTCATCGCCCGGGCGGACAAGCGCAGGAAGTACGAAGGCCTGCGCACCGTGCTTTTCGTGGACGAGATCCACCGCTGGAACAAGGCCCAGCAGGACGCCTTCCTTCCCCACGTGGAATCGGGAAGGCTGGTGCTTATCGGCGCCACCACCCAGAACCCCAGCTTCGAGGTCATAAGCCCGCTCCTTTCCAGGTGCCGGGTATGCGTGCTGAACCCCCTTACGGAGGAACACGTAAAGGCCATACTTCAGAACGCGGTTTCTGACCGCGAACGCGGGCTTTACAGCCTGGAAGAGCCTCTGCCGGTGGACGACGAGGTCCTCGAGTACCTGGCCCGGGTCTCTGAAGGCGACGCCCGCCGGGCGTTGAACGGTCTCGAGCTCTGCCTGTCACTGGCGCGCTCCCAAAAGGCGGAAAGCATCTCCATTGACATCGCCAAAGAGGCCACCACCAGCGCCAGCCTCTCTTATGACCGCATGGGCGACGAGCACTACAACCAGATATCCGCGTTTATCAAAAGCCTGCGCGGTTCCGACCCTGACGCAGCGCTATACTGGATGGTCCGCATGCTGGAGGCCGGCGAGGACCCGCTTTTCATCATCCGCCGCATGATCATCTTCGCCTCCGAGGACGTGGGGAACGCTGATCCCCAGGGGATGGCCATTGTTGTTAACGTGCTCCACGCCTTTTCCGCAGTGGGGCTGCCCGAGGGAAAGATTCCCATGGCCCAGGCAGCAACCTACCTGGCTTGCGCGCCCAAGTCGAACGCATCTTACCAGGCACTGGGCGAGGTCACCGACGAGGTCAGGCAGTCCGGGTCCCTGCCCCCGCCGCTGCACCTGCGCAACGCTCCCACCGGACTTATGGCCCACCTGGGCTACGGACAGGACTATAAGTACCCCCACCACTACCCCGGACACTTCGTAAAAGAACAGTACCTGCCCGACGAGATCAAGGACAAAACCTTCTACCGCCCCGAGGACATCGGCGAAGAAAAAAAGATCAGGGGACGCCTCGAACGCTGGAGAAACTGGCCGGACAAGAACCAAGAACAAAGCCCGGATGCAAAAGGTCCCCAAGCCCGGCCCTCGGAGAAGTATGAGAAGAAGGGGAAGTCGAAGAGTTGAAGGTCATGGAAAGTCAATCCCGATGGGCGGTCAAAGATCATCATCCCAATTGCCGACGCGACTGATCCTCCTTCTTCTTTTTTAAACGGCAGGGCCAATTCCTTAGTTTCTCTATCTAGTGCCTGTTGCGAAACGGAGGCTTAATTTACTTTTGCGGCGCTGTCTTGGAGTGCGGCAGCAAGCTGTCCGCTTTTTCCGCCGGGAAGCTTGCTTGTCGGAAATTTGCCCCACAAGAGGCTCACAGTTTACGAGACGCCTTTTTGTAAGTTCCGGCAAGCCGGAACTTATG
>CAYQTK010000312.1:0-3101 GCA_964420375.1 uncultured bacterium | reverse complement strand
GTCTTGGATACTTTCAGATCAGTGTCCCAAAAACCAGGCCGGCGCAACAGCCACCAAATATGTCGCACACCCTTATTTTTTGATACTTTTTTAGTCGGTGTCCCGGATGTCGGAAAATATGGGCGATTGCCGGATTAATCGGCAACTCGGCGCAGAACGGAGCGGCCGTCTTAATTCATCTTTTTGAAAAAAGCCCGGTGAAGGCGATAAAAGCCGCGACCAATAAAAGTTACTGCAACTCTTGTTCTTACCGAGCCTTAAAGAATCTTCCCTTGCGTGAGAAGGCGCTGTGAAATATTATGTTTCCTGACGAGCCTTCCGGAATAAAGGGCCTTTCGGACACCTAAGCGAAGCTTGGAAGGAGGAGGAGCATGTTTTTCAGGAAGAACAAAAAGCGGGCGAGAATGGCGTTTTTGGTTGGATTTCTCATGGCGGTTGCCACGGCTTTCGCCCTGGTCCGGGCGCAGGCAGAGACGCCACGCGGGCCGGGCGCGTTCCGGGGAATAGAAAAGGACGCCGAGTATATAGAGCTGGCCTTTGACCGTGCCACGGTCCGTATCTCGGAAAGGGCGGGCATGCTGCATGTCCGGGCCTCGGATGAGAGTTTTTCCCGCTTCGAGAGCTTTTCAGTAATACCCGGCCGGGCGCCGGAGCGGGCCCCTGCTTTTACGGAGAAGCCCGACGCGGTCGAGGTCAGCACTTCCCGGCTCCTTGCGGTCATAGACAAGCGCGACGGAAACATGGACGTCATGGACCCGGAGGGCAACATCATAGTGGAGGAGCCGGATGGCGGCGGCGCTTTCTTTTCCGGCGACACGGTAGGCTGCGTAAAAAAGATGCCGAGCGGCGAGCACTATTACGGTTTCGGCGAGAAGACGGGTCCGCTGGACAAGCGGGGAAGCCGGATGGTGATGTGGAACAAGGACGCCATGTACAACGACGAGGGAGACCCCCTTTACCAGTCCCATCCGTTTTACATGGCGGTCCGCAAAGGCCGGGCATACGGGATATTTTTCGACAACACCTTCCGGAGCGTGTTTGACGTGGGCCATTCCCGGGAGGACGTCTTGAGCTTTTGTGCGGAGTCGGGCGAGCTTGACTACTGGATATTACCGGGACCAGCGCCCGCCGACGTGCTGGAGCGATACGGCGGCCTTGTCGGCACCATGCCGTTGCCGCCCTTGTGGGGCCTAGGCCATCACCAGTGCAGGTGGAGCTATAAGAACGCGGAGCGGGTCCGGGAGATCCGTGACGGCTACAAAAAGCACGATATCCCATTGGACGCCGTCTACCTTGACATCCATTACATGCAAGGCTACCGGGTGTTCACCTTTGACAAGGAAAGGTTTCCGGACCCGGAGGGGCTTTTCGCAGAGCTTGAAAAAGACGGCATCAAGACCGTGGTCATAGTTGATCCCGGCATCAAGATAGATAAGGGATACGAGCCCTATGAACAAGGATTGGAAAAGGGCTACTTTGTTTTGAACCCCGAGGGCGAGCCTTTTACCGCCCGGGTGTGGCCGGGAGCGGTGCACTTTCCCGACTTTTATAACCCCGAGGCCAGACAGTGGTGGGCGGACTGGCACAAGTTCTACACTGACAGGGGTGTGGCCGGCATCTGGAACGACATGAACGAGCCTGCGGGCTGGGCAAAGGACATCCCGCTTCGGGGGTACCGCATTCCCATGGGCTCGCCCGACTGGCGGCGAATGAGACACGGCAGTGCACAGAATCCGGTCCCCCATGCCCGCATCCACAACGTGTACGCCAACCTCGAAAACCAGGCCACCTGGAACGGACTTATCAAGGAACAGCCTGACAAGCGGCCTTTCATAATCAGCCGGGCCGGGTTCCCCGGGATCCAGCGAACTTCTCTGATCTGGACCGGAGACAACTTCTCCACCTGGAGCAGCATGAGGGTGAGCGTGCCCATGCAGCTCAACATGGGGCTTTCCGGCCTTGCATTTGTGGGCTCGGACGTGGGCGGCTTCGGGGGATGGCCCTCACCAAGCCTGTACGCCAGGTGGATCGAGCTCGGCGTGTTCTATCCTTTCGACCGCATCCATACATCGAACAGCATGCCCGACCAGGAACCGTGGGAGTTCGGCGACAAGGTAAAGGACATATCGCGCAAGATGATAAAGCTGCGCTATCGCCTGCTGCCGTACACCTACACCGCTTTCGAACAGTCGCACCGGACCAACGCGCCGGTGATGCGGGCCATGGTCTACGAGTTTCCTGGAGACGAAAAAGTGGCGGACATGTCCGACCAGTTCATGTGGGGCGGATGGCTTCTGGTTGCGCCGGTGCTGGAGGGCCTTGCGCGCTCGAAGGAGGTCTACTTCCCGGAAGGCTCGTGGTACGACTTCTTCACCGGAAAGAGTTATGAGGGGCCGGCAACCGTGGAGGTTGATGCTCCCCTTGACAAGCTCCCGCTTTTCGCCCGGGAAGGCGCGATCATTCCCCTTGCGCCGGACATGGACTACAGCACGCAAAAGCCGTGGGACCCGCTCACCTTGCTGGTGTTCCCGGGGGAAGAGGCGTCCGAGTACACGCTTTATGAGGACGACAAAAAGAGCAGGGACTATATTGAGGGGGAATGGTCGCGGACGGTGTTCCAATGCACGCCGATTGAAGGCGGCATCGAGTTCAGGATCAACGATCGAGAGGGGTCCCACGATCCGGGCCGCAAGAAAATAAGACTCGTGGTCCACGGTTTTTCGAGGGACGCCGAAGCCATCCTCGACTGCCCGTCCGGCAAGGATGCCAAACCGGAGACCGGTTATGACTCCAAAAGAGGCGCATTGGTTGTCGAGCTTCCTGCGCAAAAAAGCCAGGGATGTGCTGTGCGGACCACGGTGCGCTGAGCGCGGCTTTTTAATTAGTGCCCGTTGCGAAAACTCCGTTTTTGGAGCCATCATGATTGAGATCAGACAATCAGATAATAGGTAAAAGTCGGTGGTCTCCGGCGAGTCTGATATAATCAGCTCAATTTCTAAAAAAAAGGAGGACCACCGACAATGAGTAATGTAACCAAAAACGAAGACTACGGCAAATTTCTTTTCTGCGGGCTCGATCTTCATGACAAGAGCATGGTAGGC
>CAYQTK010000311.1:0-3152 GCA_964420375.1 uncultured bacterium | reverse complement strand
CAGCAGAATCTTTTGATTTTTGCAAGCGCCGGCAAGGACGTGCTTCTTTAACCAAACTCCTGCGATTGAGGGTGTGCATTGCCGGTGATATACTCTGTTTACATGGCAAGGAGATACATTATCGCGGCTGTTTTGTGCTTCGTTTTTGCGTGCGTCTCCTGCGGTTCATCGTGCCGCGACAATGACATCGAGCCTCCCAAGCGGGTCGTTCTGTACGTGATCGACACCTTGAGAAAAGACCACGTGTCCGCTTATGGCTATGAAAAGCAAACCACGCCCGCTTTCGACAGGATCGCCCGCCAGGGAGTCTTGTTCGAGCGCGCGGTTGCCGCGAGTTCGTGGACCCAGCCTTCCATGGCTTCCCTTTTCACTTCCACCTATCCTTTGGTACATCATGTTAACAAGGCCCCTTCCGGGCAGGTCAGCATGGCCGTGCTTCCTCCCGACCTGGTGACCATTCCCGAGCTTATGAAACAAGAAGGGTACAAAACCCACGCGGTAAGCTCCCAGCCGTGGATCAGTGCGGTGTCCGGATTTGACCAGGGGTTTGATGGGTTCGAACTGGTCTCCGACATGCTGGACGCCCGGGAGGCTGAAAAAGTCATGGACCGGGCCATCAAGTGGATGTCCTCCAGTAGCGACGACAAGTTCTTTCTTTACATCCATGTTATGGGACCGCACTGGCCGTACAACCCTCCTGACGAGGCCCGCCACAGGTTCACGTCCTCCCGCGTTTCCGAGGTCCGCGATTTCTTCGAAGGCAAGGATTACCATGAGCAGTACGATATATTGAACGGCAAGGCAAAGTCAGCCTTTGCCTCCGATCCCGCCCTCCTCGCGGAGCTGGTGGCCCTCTATGACGAGGACGCCGCCTTTTCCGACCGCCAGTTGGCAAGACTGTGGAAGGCCCTTGAACAAAAGGGCATGCAGGAAGACACCATGCTTATCGTGTGCTCGGACCACGGAGAGGAGTTTCTGGAACACGGAGGCTTTTTGCACGGTTTCAACCTGTTTGCCGAGAGCACTGACGTGCCCCTCCTGATTTACTACCCTCCTCTGGGAAAGGGATTGAGAAGGGGCACCGTGGTCTCTCTCATTGACGTGCTTCCCACCCTTGCCGACCTGTTGGGAGTTGACCCTCCGGAGCCGAGCCAGGGCAAGAGCCTCCTGCCGGTGGTCCTTTCCGGACAAGAGACAAAAAGCAGGCTCTCCGAACTGGTCTCCGGGATACCGCACCATACGCCGCGCGAAGCCGGCCAAGGAAGAGTCAAGCTCAACACCACCGGCCACTCCCTTATCTACAGGCCGGAGGACGAGAACAAAGACGTCCGCTCATGGCTGTTCGATATAAAGTCTGACCCCCTCGAGCAATCGGACTTGTCCGCAGAAAATCCCCGGCTTGCCGAAGAGCTTACCGGCAAGTTGCTGGAGATGGAGTACGAGAACCTGAAGATTGAGGTGCCGCCTGCAAAGCACAGAAAAATCCCGCCCGATCATGAAAGACAGTTGAAAGCCCTGGGATATCTGAGGTGAGACATAAAGTAAGGGCTTAATTTACGTTCAATCGACATTCATCTTGTGTTCAGGTACAGACCCTTTTTGAGGCCCGACCGGGTTACCTGCTTTTAAAGGCGAACTCCTTTATCTCGGAGATGATGCCTGATCTTAAGGGATCGGTCAGAAAGTCGTGGTATCGGGCAGTGGTATAGTTCTGCATCCACGCGCAGTTGTCGCCGCACTGCTCGGGGCCCGGTCCGTGGAAGTTATTGGCGCTCATCTTTTTCTGCGCCTCTTCCCAGCAGTTGTCCACGCTGTCGTGGTCAAGCAGGTTCACGTAAACCGGGCCCGTGTTCTTGGGCGCGCGGCAGGGCCAGGCTATCTTTCCGTCAGGGTCCACGTGCGGCCTCAAAGTCGGCAGGCACAGGTACGGCTTCACGTAAAGGAGCATCTCGAGGATGCGATCGGAGCCGATGAGAAGATGGCCCTGTTTCTTTCTCTTTATCATGCGGGCTGCCAGCTCTTGGTAATCCCGCCTTTCTATCATGTCGCGTTCGAAGGCAAACCCGCCTTCTTCCTTGGCGCCGTGGTAGTTTACGGGCACGGGCACGTACCATACGTCGCCCAGGTCGGCTGTAAAGTCGAGTACGTCGGATGCTTCCTTTACCGAGTCCTCTGCTATGACCGTGTTCACGCTGAGCTTGAAATCCACGACCCGGCGCAGCTCGCGGAGCATGAGCAGGTTTACGAACACCCGCTCGACGTCCTTTATGCCCCACAGCTCTCGGAGCCGGGGCAGGGAAAGGCCGTCCAGGCTGACGATGATGATGTCGATCTGCCGGAGCCACTTCCACCACTCGGGCTTTTGCAATGCCTGGTGAAGTATGAAGGCGTTGGTGTTGATCATGAGCGGCTTGTAGCCCAGGTTCCAGGCCATGTCAGTGTACTGGGGAAGCTGCTTGTCAAGGGTCGGCTCTCCTCCGCAGAAGTAAACCGCGCTGGTGCCGGTACGCATGGTCTTCAACACCCTGGCCTTGTCCTCGAAGGGCAGCGATTCGTCGGGGAGGTCGTAGTAATGGTTGCCCCGGTGGTCGTCGCAGTAGGTACACCTGAAGTTGCACTTGTAGAGCATGGTCCAGATGAAGTACAGCGGCCGGAGAGCGTGGTTGCCCTGCTGCCAGCGCTTGCGGTTGATGCGGTAGTTGCCCGCGGCAGTGGCCAGGCTCCTGGCCTGGCGGAGCTTGTCCGCGCTCCGCTCCACCATGGTGTCGTCCTTGTCCTGGTGAATGAGAGGAGCGATCTTCCGGGCCTCCTCCACCGCACGCTCATGGATTTCCCGCCAGTCCGGATGGTCGGATAATGGCTGATAGCGATTGAATCGGATGGGCTGCTTTTCTATCATTATTGTCTCCTTTTCAAATTCGGCTCTTCCGGTTTGATGGTACCTGCAATGCAAATAGGCTCTTCAAAAAAAAGTCTTTTTCATCTCTTCTTCGTGCGAGCGACTTTAGTCGCGACCTCCGACGCTCTCACACAATGCGTCATAGTAAGCTTGACAAGACACATGCGCTCTTGTCGCATGCCTTATCGTGCTCTGTAAAAGTAAGCTGATACGTGCGAGCGACTTTCAGTCGCGACTTCCGGTGATACGTGCG
>CAYQTK010000310.1:0-3179 GCA_964420375.1 uncultured bacterium | reverse complement strand
GGAAGGCGCGATCCGTCAAGTCGAAACGTAGCATGAGAACTTGTGACTGTCGAGCTCTTAATATAAAGAAGACCTCTCCTCAAAAAATAAGTATTCAGCGATCCGTTCCCGAAAACCCTCATGCCATAATGAAAATATCATACCGGTAAGTGCAAGTAAACCGGGAGTGAAGATTTTTTCACTGGATTCTTATTTGTCGTTTACTTCAATAATCCGAATCGTCGTGACCGTCTTTGCCGGGCCTTTTTTTCTTGTGCTGGGGCTTGGGCCGGTCCTGGTCTTTGTCTCCGCCTTCAGCTCCCTTGTAGGGGCGGCTTCCCGGCGGAGGCTTGGGACTTTTGTCTTTTTCCTTGGGCGGAGGCGGTCGTCTTGCGCCTTCCGGCTGCTGGTCGAGCACGTCCTTTCTGGAAAGGCTTATCTTGCCGTTTTCGTCGATATCCACGACTTTGACAACCACGGGATCGCCTTCGTGCAGCACATCGGTGACCTTGTCTATGCGGAAGTTCTCCATCCTGGAGATATGGATTAGTCCCTCCGTGTTGGGAAGGATGGACACAAAAGCGCCGAAGTCCATGACCTTGGTCACCTTGCCGGTGTAAACCTTGCCTATCTCGGCGACCTCGGTCAGGTCTTTGATGATCTTCTTGGCCTTGTCGTTCGTCGCCATGTCGGTCGAGCAGATGCGCACAGTGCCGTCGTCCTCCACGTCTATCTCCGCCCCCGTCTCCTCGATGATGCTCCGGATCATCTTGCCGCCGGGACCGATGACGTCCTTGATCTTCTCGATGGGTATCTGGACCGTAACCACCCGGGGGGCGTGAGGAGAAAGTTCCTCCCTCGGCTTCGCAATCGCATTGTCCATCTCCTCGAGAATGGCAAGGCGGGCCTGCCGGGCCTGATCCAATGCACGCGACATGATTGACTTGTCCAACCCCGATATCTTGATGTCCATCTGCACCGCGGTCACTCCATCGGAGGTTCCCGCAACCTTGAAGTCCATGTCCCCGCAGTGGTCCTCGTCTCCCATGATGTCGGTAAGAACATGAAACTTGCCCTCGTCCTCCTTGACAAGGCCCATGGCTACGCCGGCCACCTGGCCGAGAACGGGAACGCCGGCGTCCATAAGCGACATGGAACCTCCGCACACCGAGGCCATGGAGCTCGAACCGTTCGACTCGGTGACCTCGGAAACCACCCTGACGGTGTAGGGAAAGTCCTCGTGGTCGGGCATCACCCGGGCAAGCGCCCGCTCGGCAAGGTAGCCGTGGCCGATCTCACGCCTGCCCGGTCCCAGCCTTCCCCGCACCTCGCCCACCGAGTAGGGAGGAAAGTTGTAATGAAGGTAAAACGTCTTGTAGTAGTCCTCTTCAAGCCTCTCGATCTTGCGCTCGTCCTTCCTGGTGCCCAGCGTGCTCACCACCAGGGCCTGGGTCTCGCCGCGCATGAAAAGGGAGGAGCCGTGCACGCGGGGAAGAACGGTCACCTCGCAGGAGACCGGCCGGACAACGTCGAAGCCGCGGCCGTCGGCGCGGACACCCTCCTCGATTATCATCCTGCGCAGCACTTCCTTTTCCATCTTGTCCTTGATCTCGGAAAAGTAGATGTCTTTGCCGGGACCGAGGTCAAACCCCTCTTCGGTAAGCTTCTCGTGAGTAGTCCTCCACAGCTCCCGCAAAGCATCGTGCCGCTCCATTTTGCCGAGGAGCCGCCAGTTTTTGTCCAGCTCGTCTCCCACCAGCTCCTTGATCCTGTCGGCCAGCTCCTTTGGAGGCTCGATGTTCTCGATCTCGGTTTTGGGGACCCCCACCGCCTGCCGGAGTTCCTCCTGGATGTCCAGGATCGGCTGAATGGACTCGTAAGCCTTGAATATGCCCTCCAGGACCTCGTCCTCCGGCACCATGGCTGCGCCGCCTTCCACCATGAGAACGCCGTTGCGGTTTCCCGCCACCATCAGCTCCACGTCGGCATCTTCCAACTGGGTGTAGCTGGGGTTTATAATCCACTCGTCGCTGATGCGGATGATCTGGGTGGCTGCCACCGGTCCTTCAAAGGGGATGTGGGACACCTCCAGCGCGGCGCTGGCGCCGATCATGGCCAGGACGGCAGGGTTGCTCTCCATGTCGGCTGAAAACACCGTGGGCATGATCTGGGTCTCGTAAAACCAGTGCTTGGGGAACAGCGGCCTGATGGGCCGGTCGATCAACCTGCAGCTCAATGTCTCGAAGTCGGTGGGCCTTCCTTCCCGCTTGAAAAAACCGCCGGGGACCTTGCCGGTGGCGTAGTACTTCTCCTGGTAGTTTACGGTGAGGGGAACGAAGTCGCGGGGTTCGCTCATGTTCTTGTCGGCAACGGCGGTGACCAGCACCACGCTGTCGCCGTAGTAAACGGTTGCCGCTCCGCCCGCTTGTTTGGCTATCTTCCCGGTTTCAATCGACAGTTCGCGGCCCTGCCATTGCACACTTACTCGCTTGTACATGGATACTCTGCTCCTTTGGTGTCCCCCGGCCGCGAAAGGGGCGGGCCCGATCCACGTCCCGATACCGTCACCCGTTGACTCCCGGCAATGTGAAATGCCGAGATTACACGCGACGGCACCCGGATGTGACCCGGGTCCTTTTACTTTGCAGACCGGAGGACGATTCATAAAGAGGCCCGGAAAAAGCCGGACCGCCTTGTTACTTTCTCAATCCCAGCTTCTCGATAAGCACGCGGTACCGCTGAAGATCGTTCTTCTTAAGATAGGTCAAAAGCCTGCGCCTCTGTCCTACCATCTTGAGCAGTCCCCGCCGCGAATGATGGTCCTTGGGATGAGATTTGAAATGCTCCGTCAGATGAGCGATGCGCTCCGTTAAAAGCGCTACCTGAACCTCCGGAGAGCCGGTGTCGCCCTCCTTGAGCTGATGATCGCGTATCACCTCTTCTTTCCTGTCTTTAGCCAGCCCCAAAACTGATCACCTCCTTGTGCCGGCCCCGGGGTATGCGCCCCGGGTCAATATTTAATCAGCTTATGAAGTTAACACAATAGTCCCTTGAAGTAAACCCGCCCGCGGCCCTGGTCCTCATCAGGAGCCGACTTTTACAGCATCTTTGCGGTCTTCATAGCAGTTCGCAGATTGGTAAGGATATTAACGCAGTACGCCATTATTTCAAGCCCTCCATTATTGACAGCCCCTCCGGTG
>CAYQTK010000309.1:0-3188 GCA_964420375.1 uncultured bacterium | reverse complement strand
GTAAATAAAGCCGAGACGGCCCCAAAAGGCTTTTGACTTTTTACGAGGGCATCACAGATGAACTATAGAACTTTTTCGGAATCCAAAAGCTTGCTTTCGCTTTTTCGAGCCGCCGGCCAGTGATCTGTCAAGCTTATGGTTTGGCCCCCGAACCGATAAAACATCTTTCTTGACAACCGGTAAAATTTCCGAGTAGAATTCAAGATTGTCGGTAAGGTCCGAGGTTAGTAGAAGGCCCGGAGAGTACAAAATGGAGGTGTGTGATGGTTGAATTCAGTCCTGACGAAGACCAGAGACAGATTCGGGACATGTTCGCCAAGTTCGGCCAGGAAGAGCTTTACAAGGTCGCGCGCGATTGCGACGAAAAGGCCGAGCTTCCGGAGGACGTCCTGAACAAGGTATGGGAGCTGGGCATCTGCTCGAACTCCGTTCCGGAGTGCTACGGCGGTTTCGAGCTTGGCCGGTCCATAGTAACGGGCGCGATCATGGCGGAGGAGCTTGCCGCGGGCGACATGAGCCTTGCTTTGGGCTCCCTTTCACCGCTTTGCATGATGGTTCCCATCCTCGAGTTCGGCACGGAAGAGCAGAAGCAGGAATGGCTTCCCAAGTTCTGCGGCGAGAAGTTCTACCCGGCGACTTCAGCTCTCATGGAGCCCAGGGTGGCTTTTGACCCGCTTGACCTCAAGACCACCGCGGACATCACCGCAGACAAGATAGTGCTCAACGGCGAGAAGACCATGGTCCCGCTTGCCGACAGTGCCGAGCAGATACTTGTCTATGCCATCACCGCCAAGGGCGCCGGCCCTGGAGCAGTCGAGGCTGTAATCGTAGACAAGGACACCTCCGGCATGACAATCGGCGAGCGGGAGAACTACATGGGGCTTCGTCCCCTGCCGATGTTCCCGGTAAGCTTCAAGGACTGCGAGGTCCCCATTGACCGCCGGGTAGGAGGAGACTGCGGCATTGATTACATGCGGCTTTTGAACATAGCGCGGACCATACTCTGCTCCATGGCGGTGGGTGTTTCGCGTTCATCGCATGTTTACGCGCTGAACTATGCCAAGGAGCGCTACGCTTTTGGCGAGCCCATTGCAAGCCGGCAGGCCATAGCTTTCATGCTGGCGGAGTCGGCTATGGAGATAGACGGCATGAGGGTACTGACCTGGCGTTCCGCCTGGCGTCTTGACCAGAACCAGGACGCCACCCGCGATGCGAGCCTGGCCAAGAGCTACTGCGCGGACCAGAGCATGAAGGTAGCCGACTACGGGGTCCAGATACTGGGCGGTCACGGCTACATCCGCGAGCATCCGGTAGAGCTGTGGTTCAGAAACGCACGTTCTTTTTCCAGCCTGGAAGGACTGGCGCTGGTATGAGAGTTTTGCTTATTCATAGCCAAGGAGGTTTGTCATGATAGAGTTTGAACTTCCCGCGGGCGCTATAACGACGAAGAAGCTTGTCCACGGACTGGCGGAGGGGATGTTCCGCAACCTTTCCAGAAAGTACGACTCCTACGAGCACGAACACGAAACCGTGGAGGAGCTTCAAGGCATTGCCCAGATGATGGCCCAGGGCATGGGCGGAGGCGGTCCCAAGAAGAAAGAGAAGCAGGAAGCGGAGAAAGCTGAGGCCAAAGAAAAGAAGCCCTCCAAGGGAGCGGGCGTGACCATGGTGGTTGCCGCGGAAGAGATGTGCTGGGGAGACGCCGGACTGATGCTGGCCATTCCCGGCAGGGGCCTTGGAAACGCGGCCATTGACGCAGTGGCGACACCAGAGCAGAAGGAGAGATTCGGCCAGAAGTACGCGGCCATGGCCATCACCGAGCCGGGTGCAGGCTCCGACTCCTCAGCCATATCAACCACCGCGGTGCTCGACGAGAAAACCAACGAGTGGATTCTAAACGGCGAGAAGATATTTGTCACCGGCGGCGAGCAGGCCGGGTCGGTGGTAGTATGGGCGACCCTTGACAAGAGCAAGGGCAGGCAGGCCATCAAGAGCTTTGTGGTCGAGAAGGGGACCCCCGGCATGAGCGTGACCAAGCTGGAGGACAAGCTGGGCATTCGGGCATCTGACACCGCGTCCATAGTGTTCGAGGACTGCCGAATCCCTTACGACAACATCCTGGGCTCGCCGGAGATCAAGCCGGAGGGCGGTTTCAAAGGGGTTATGAAAACCTTTGACAACACCCGGCCCCTGGTGGCTGCAATGGCGCTTGGTGTGGCCCGGGCAGCCCTCGAGTTCACCAAGGACCGGCTCGAGCAGGAAGGCTTCACCTTCCCTTACAACAAGAGCCACCACGAGCTTTCCCTGGTGCAGCGCGAGGTCATGGACATGGAAGCCAACCTCGAGGTGGCCCGGCTTTTGACGTGGCGGGCGGCCAGCATGCTGGACACGGGCGAGCGAAACAGCCTTGAAGCCTCCATGGCCAAGGCCAAGGCGGGAAGGGCGGCCACCCTGGTGACCCAGAAATGCGTCGAGCTTTTAGGACCAAAGGGATACTCCACCGAGCTTCTGGTCGAGAAGTGGATGCGTGACTGCAAGATAAACGATATCTTCGAGGGAACCGGCCAGATACAGATGCTCATCATAGCCAGGAACATCCTGGGCTACGGCAGGGACATGCTGAAGTAGGGCGTCGCCCTTACAGGGCTTGAATTCGATTCGTTAAATATCTTCCCCGGGGCTTGCACCCCGGGCTTTAGGCCGCCGTCCCGTTGGGACTCGAAAGCCTCGAATTCGCGCCCTGAAAGGGGCGAAAGGACTACAGACCAGGGTGCGAATCCTGGGAAAACGGTTTCAGAAAAACAAAGTGCCCTGAAAGAGCGTGGGAAAACGATCATCGCAGAGGTGCTCAGTTAACCTTTAACGGATGTCATAAGGGCCAAACAGAGTGATACACTACGCTAGGGCTTTGTCACTCAAAAAAAGGGGAACGGGCTTAATGCAGATCGCGGCTAAAGCCGCTCGCACGATTATTTTCTATTCCCCAAAAAGCTTTTGACAAGACACTAGTGCACTGTCAAGCGTCTTTCGTCGCTTACAAGACGGATCTTTTTCGTGCGAGCGACTTTTAGTCGCGATATCAGTCGCTCGCACACTATGCGTCATTTTAATCTTGACAAGAGAACTAGTTCCCGTTGCGAAACTCCGTTTTCGGAGTGCGCCTGCCTGTGCCGGACACGCCTGCCTGT
>CAYQTK010000308.1:0-3241 GCA_964420375.1 uncultured bacterium | reverse complement strand
CGCAGGCACCATCTACATAGAACCCTACATCCCCGCCTGCGACTCCGGCGAAGGCACCTACCAAGGCCGATACTGCCCGGAGATCACGTGCGGCGATATTATCAGCATCTCGGGGGTGGAATAACCCCGAGTCCGCTTCCCTTAATTGAGTAGGAGGGGGCCCGTCCCTGCTCGATAACCGATGATGGCCGCGACTTATCGTGCGGCGCAGCTTGGCTGCCGGCCTCGCCGTCGCCGACCAGATAGTCGCCGCTGACGCAAGCGTCTCCACGATAAACGAAGAGACCTCCCAGGGTAAGTCGCGCCTCCTTCGCGCAGGACCCGCCGGATTTACCTTGACGGCGTCCGGACGAGTATCGGGCGCCCCCGTCCATGGCCGGGTTACACCGCCGTCACGGCCTGATCCGGTTCCTGTTCGTCGGGTCTGCGTTTTGCCATCGGCTTTTTTCAGATTCCGCCTCGCGGCGGACACCCTTGCCTAATGTATTGTCAAACTTAAGATGACGCATACCGTGCGAGCGACTGATATCGCGACTTCCGTCGCTCGCACTGAAATCATTCTTCTTGGAGGCAACAAAAAACGTTTGACAGGGCACTGCTGTTTTGTCAAGCGTTTTTTTATGGAATAAGAGAAAGTCGTGCGAGCGGCTTCAGCCGCGATTTTCGCAGTTTTTCTTATCCGCCTTTTTCGTTTGACAAAGTACTAGGCTGGCGGTTCCTCTCGCCACGGCCCGCAGGGGACTTACACCTTCAACAGACGGCGACATGCCTGGCAAACCAAAAAGGCGAGGCATATAAGCCCCGCCTTGTAATGGTTTCGCGTCCGCTTTTACATCATGGGCATGCCGCCCATTCCTCCCATGCCGCCCATGCCTCCCATACCTCCGGGGGGCATTCCTGCACCTGCACCTCCGCCTTTCTTCTCGGGGAGGTCTGCTACCATGCACTCGGTGGTCAGCATGAGGCTTGCCACTGATGCTGCGTTCTGGAGCGCGTTCCTGACCACCTTGGTGGGATCTATGACCCCGGCCTTGACCAGGTCTTCGTACTCGAGGGTCTGGGCGTTGAACCCGTTTGCCCCCTTGGCTTCCTTGACCTTCTCCACAACAATGGAGCCGTCCAGGCCGGCGTTGAGCGCGATCCAGCGGAGCGGCTCGACCAGGGCCTTCTTGACGATGTTTACGCCGAACTTCTCGTTATCGGGGACCTCGAGCTTGTCCAGGGTCTTCAAGGCCCGAACATATGCCACGCCGCCGCCGGGTACCACGCCTTCTTCCACTGCCGCCTTGGTCGCGTTCATGGCGTCTTCCACCCGGGCCTTCTTTTCTTTCATCTCGCTTTCAGTGGCCGCGCCCACGTTGATGACCGCGACTCCGCCGACCAGCTTTGCCAGCCGTTCCTGGAGCTTCTCGCGGTCATAGTCCGAGGTCGTCTCCTCTATCTGAGTCCGGATTTGCTTGATCCTGCCGTTGATGTCGTCCTTGGTGCCTTTGCCGCCCACTATGGTAGTGTTGTCGCGGTCAATCACGATCCTCTTTGCCTGGCCCAGGTCGTCGATCTGCACGTTCTCCAGCTTCATGCCCAGGTCCTCGCTGATGACCTGCCCGTTGGTCAAGATGGCGATGTCCTCCAGCATGGCCTTCCTGCGCTCGCCGAAGCCGGGGGCCTTGACAGCGCATACCTGGAGGGTCCCCCGCAGCCGGTTGACCACCAGCGTGGCCAGGGCCTCGCCCTCGATGTCCTCGGCGACGATAAGAAGCGGCTTGCCCGCACGGGCCACCGACTCCAGAAGCGGCAAAAGGTCCTTCATGTTGGATATCTTTTTCTCGTGCAAAAGAACATAAGCGTCTTCCAGAATCGCCTCCATCCGCTCGGCATCGGTTACAAAGTAGGGGGAGAGATATCCCCGGTCGAACTGCATGCCCTCGACCACGTCAAGCGTGGTCTCCAGGCCCTTGGCCTCTTCAACCGTGATGACCCCTTCTTTGCCAACCTTGTCCATGGCCTCGGCAATGATGTTGCCGATCTCCGAATCGTTATTCGCCGAGATGCTCCCTACCTGCGCGATCTCGTTCCTGTCCTTGGTGGGGTTGGACTGCTTCTTGAGCTCCTCCACTACCGCCTCGACAGCCTTGTCAATACCCCGCTTGACCGCCATGGGGTTGTGCCCCGCAGCAGTGATCTTGGAGCCTTCCCGGTAGATGGTCTGGGCCAGCACTGTGGCGGTGGTGGTACCGTCGCCGGCAACGTCCGAGGTCTTGGACGCCACTTCCCGTACCATCTGGGCGCCCATGTTCTCGAACTTATCCTCCAACTCGATCTCCTTGGCCACGGTGACACCGTCCTTGGTAACCGTGGGTGAGCCAAAGCTTTTCTCGATTATCACGTTGCGTCCGCGGGGACCAAGGGTCACCTTGACCGCGTCGGCAAGCTGATTAAGGCCGGAGAGCATCCGGGCCCGCGCTTCCTCAAAATACTTGATATCCTTCGCCATAACTATCTCCTCCCTTTATGTTACTTTTTCTTCTTCGACTTGGAACCACTCTGTTCAACCACCGCAAGGATGTCCTCTTCGCGCATCAGGAGGTGCTCCTCACCGCCGATCTCCATGTCCGTGCCCGCAAACTTGTGGAAAAGCACCACGTCGCCGGGCTTGACATCAAGCTCCAACGTCTTGCCGCTCTCAGTGGTCTTACCAGGTCCTACGGCCACGACCTCGCCCTTCTGCGGCTTCTCTTTGGCAGTATCCGGAATGATGATACCACCAGGCGTCTTCTCCTCAATCTTGACCCTCTTTACCAGTACCCGGTCCTGCAAAGGCTTCACTTTCATCTTCTCTGTCTCCTTTCCACCTTAATAATCCTAGATTTTTCCGGAAGGTTGGCGTTAGCAGTCTCCAATCTAGAGTGCTAACTACATATGCATCATAGTCACTTTTTCGGAAAATGCAAGTAAAAAATGAAGATTATCTACTAAAAAGTGCCCTTGAAGCATCACGGAGGCCGATTTTTTCAGAAGATTTCTACTCGACTCTCATTTTAGGGTTGCAATCCATAAGTCTCGGTGTTATATTGTAATTCAATCTCCCGCCCAATCGCCGGGGTGGCGGAACTGGTAGACGCGCGGGACTCAAAATCCCGTGGGGCTTGCCTCGTGTGGGTTCGATTCCCACCCCCGGCAGAATTGAACCCACCTTATTCACGGTTCTGTAAAAATTTTATGGCGATCCTCCCGTAAGATA
>CAYQTK010000307.1:0-3295 GCA_964420375.1 uncultured bacterium | reverse complement strand
GTTTCACGGCCGGGTTCTTCGTCGGTTGCGCACGCCGATCAAATGCGAATAAGGATGAGCGGAGAAAATTGGGGGAACTTCACAAGCCGGCATCATTGACAACGCCGGAATGTTGGTCTAATATTTATATAACTCCGGGCCGGGTCCGGAGTGCCATTATTTATACGGGTTTGGCGAGGTAAATGTCATGTACGCGGTAATAAAAACCGGTGGTAAGCAATACCGGGTGTCTCCCGGCCAGAAGCTGAAGGTCGAGAAGCTGAACACTCCCGTGGGCCAGGAAGTGGTTTTCGACCAGGTCCTGATGACGGGCGGTGACAAGAACACCGTGGGCGCTCCTCTCGTGGAGAACGCTTCGGTACGGGCCACGGTGGAAGGCCACGGCCGCGGCAACAAGATCATTGTTTATAAGTTCAAACGCAGGACCGGCTACCACAAAAAGCAGGGACACCGGCAGGACTACACCATGGTCCGCATTGACCGGGTCCTCTCCGGCGCTGAAGAGGTTACCATCGAGTCCAAGGAGACGCTGGAGGAACAGGACGCCGGCGAAGTGACCGCCGTGGTTACCGACACCGAAAGCGAGGAGGAATAGAAGATGGCACACAAGAAATCAGGCGGCTCCTCCCGGAACGGCCGCGACTCGCAAGGCCAGCGCAGGGGAGTTAAGAGGTTCGGCGGCCAGCGGGTAAAAGCGGGCAACATCCTGGTCCGCCAGTTGGGCACCAGAATCCATCCCGGCCTTAACGTGGGCAGGGGCAGGGATTACACCCTGTTCGCCAAGGCCGACGGTGTGGTTAGTTACGAGCGCGTGGGCAAGGACAAAAAAAGGGTCAATGTTGTGGCTGACACCAAAATCTGACCCGCCTTATACATTATTCCCCGAATGTTCTTTCCCGGCCTCGCCTATGGCGGGGCTTTATAATTTGCAGGAGTCCGAACCCCCCGAGAAAATCACCTGGTGACGTCTAATAAGACAAACGCGGAGCAGCTTTGGCCATGCAGTTCATTGACGAGGCCACCATAACTTTAAAAGCGGGAGACGGCGGCAAGGGATGCGTGAGCTTCCGGCGGGAGAAGTACGTGCCCAAGGGTGGCCCGAACGGCGGGGACGGCGGCAAAGGCGGCGACGTGGTATTTATGGTTGACGAGTCTTTGGGCACGTTACTGGACTTCAAGTACAAGCCGGTCTACAAGGCACAGCGCGGCGGTCACGGCGGCGGCAGCCAGAGAAACGGAGCCTCGGGTCGTGACCAGGTCCTTACAGTGCCACCGGGCACCATGGTCTACGACGAAGAGGGCGATCTTCTCGCTGACCTTGTCGAGCCGGGCAGGCGTTGGGTGGCCGCCCGCGGCGGCAGGGGAGGCCGCGGCAACGCTTTTTTCAAGTCCGCCCAAAACCGCGCTCCGCGGCAGGCCGAGCCGGGCGAGGAGGGAGAGTTCAAGACACTGCGGCTTGCGTTGAAGCTCATTGCCGACGTGGGCCTGGTGGGACTTCCCAACGCGGGCAAGTCCACGCTCATATCCCGGCTGTCCGCTGCAAAGCCCAAGATAGCGGATTATCCTTTTACCACCCTGGTTCCGCAGCTCGGGGTGGTGCAAAAAAAGGACGGCGGGAGCTTTGTGGTCGCCGACCTGCCGGGCCTGATCCGGGGAGCCGGCCAGGGCCACGGCCTGGGCCACCGCTTTTTGCGCCACATTGAAAGGACCCGGGTTATCCTCGAGCTGGTGGACTGCCAGAGCGAGTCGCCGCTTACGGACCTCCGCACCTTGAACGCGGAGCTTGAAAGCTTTGATGCGTCGCTGCTTGAAAGGCCGCGGCTTCTGGTCATAACCAAGATAGACCTGGCGGAAAGAGAAGACGTGGATAAGATAATAAAGGACCTCGGCGAGGAAGGAGAGGCCGTGGCCATATCCTCGATAACCGGCGCAGGGCTTGCCGAACTCATCGTGCGAACAGCCGCGCTTTTGCAGGACATCCGCACTTCAGAGCCGGAAACCATGGAGGCATGGGAGCCATGAGCCCCGTTGACAAAGCACGTTCCAGGCTTGTCTCCGCCCGGCGCCTGGTGATCAAGATAGGCAGCCGCGCCCTGGTCAACAAGCGCGGAAACCTTGACCGGGCGGTTTTCCGGTCGGTGGCGGAAGACGTGGCCTGTCTTCGCAACAAAGGCATCCAGGCGGCGATAGTCAGCTCGGGGTCCATCCTTGCGGGCAGGAACAGGCTGGGGCTTTCCCGGAACCTTACCATGCCTCAGAAGCAGGCTGCCGCCGCAGTGGGCCAGCACGACCTCATGGCCGCCTGGGGCCGGGCACTGGGAAAGCACGGCCTTATAAGCGGCCAGATACTGGTGACCACCGAGGACCTGGGCGACCGGATGCGTTACCTGAACGCCCGCAACACCATGGAGGAGCTCCTGAAGATGGGGGTTGTCCCCGTCATTAACGAGAACGACACGGTGGCGGTGGAGGAGATACGTTACGGCGACAACGACCGCATCGCCACCCTGGTAGTCGCGCTTATGAACGCTGACGGACTGTTTCTGTTGACCGACATTGACGGTCTTTGCGCAGAAGACCCCGCCAAGGTTAAAGACGCGGAGATTGTGCACACGGTGCGGGAGAAGGACCTCGCGCTTTTCGCCTGCGCCGGCCCCAGCCACAGCGGAGTGGGATCGGGAGGAATGTCTTCCAAGATAGATGCAGCGCGTACCGCGGCCAACTTGGGCGTGACCACAGCAATCGCCAACGCCAAGACGGAAAACGTTGTCAGCCGGATCATGGAAGGCGAGGTCCACGGCACCCTGTTCGTGCCCGAGGGACCGCGAATGAAAGACCGACATTTCTTCCTGGCCTTTGCAGGCGAGTACAAGGGAACGCTAAAGATCGACGAAGGAGCTTGCAAAGCCATAGTGGAAAAGGACAAGAGCCTGCTTCCCTCCGGTATTATCGACAGCTCCGGAAGGTTCGCCAAGGGAGACGTGGTCCGGGTAATTGACGAGTCGGGCACAGAGGTGGCCCGCGGCCTGACCCAGTACAACTCCGGCGACCTTAAAAAGATAGTGGGCAAGAAAAGCACACAGATCGAATCCATACTGGGCCAGAAGCTCTACGACGAGATCATCCACAGGGACTACCTGGTGCTTACGGGAAAAAAGAGCAAAAAATGATCATATTCCCCTTGCTTTTACCGGCTGGTGTGTTATAAAATAAATATAAGACAGGGCGCTTAACTCAGCGGGAGAGTGCCACCTTCACACGGTGGAAGTCGCAGGTTCAAATCCTGCAGCGCCCA
>CAYQTK010000306.1:0-3335 GCA_964420375.1 uncultured bacterium | reverse complement strand
TGCCCATGGGGACCTCGACCAGGCCGCTGTTCTGGACCTTGCCCACCAGGCTGAATACCTTGGTCCCCTTGCTCTTCTCCGTGCCTATATCCGCGTACCACTCCGGGCCGTGGTTCACGATCTTGGGAACATTGGCCCAGGTCTCCACGTTGTTGATATTGGACGGCTTGCCGAACAGTCCCTTGTTGGCCGGGAAAGGCGGACGAGGCCGGGGCATACCCCGGTCTCCCTCGATGGATGCCATGAGCGCAGTCTCTTCACCGCATACAAAGGCGCCGGCGCCCTCCTTCATCTTGACGTGGAAGCTGAAGTCGGTTCCCATGATGTTGTCGCCCAGTACTCCCAGCTCTTCAGCCTGTTTCATGGCGGTGCGCACATTATCCACCGCCAGCGGATACTCCGCGCGGATGTATATGTAGCCCGTGGCCTTGCAAATGCCGTGGCTCATGGCATATGCGCCGATTGCCATGCCCTCGAGCACGGAATGGGGGTCCCCCTCCATGATCGACCGGTCCATGAAAGCGCCGGGGTCTCCCTCGTCAGCGTTGCAGATGATGTATCGCATGCTCTGGTCAACAGCGTTTCTGCAGAAGGTCCACTTCTGGCCGGAGGGAAATCCTCCTCCGCCTCGGCCCCGCAGACCCGACTGCTTCACCCACTCGATGACTTCCCACGGATCGGTAGTAAGTACCTTGGCCAATCCCTGGTAGCCGTCCACTGCTATATAATCTTCGATGCTGCAAGGGTCGATCTTGCCGTTGTTCTGAAGTGCGATCCGGTGCTGCTTGGCATAGAAGGGGATATCGTTATAGTTGGGATAGCGTTCCTTGGTGCCCGGGTCCTTGTAAAGAAGCCGCTCCACGGTCTCGCCGTTTTGGATGGTCTGTTCTATGATGTCGGTTACGTCGCGCTCCATGTTTTTCAGTCCGACTTCCTGGTAGAAGATATGTTGGGGGTCAACAACAACTACCGGGCCTTTCTGGCAAAGCCCGTGACAGCCGCTCAGCTTAATCTCGACGCGGACGTCCATGTCGCGCGCATGAAGCTCGTTGGCCATCATCTCTGCCAGCTCGGCGCTGTTGTTGGCCCGGCAACCGGTGCCGCCGCAAATGGTCACCCGCGGACGGTCGGGATCGCGCGATGACCGGATTCCTTCCGCCAGGGAACTCAACTCACTCGTGGAATTGACTCTATCCATTTCTACTCCCTCTTATCGTTTTCCATTTCCCCTTTTACTTAAAGAGGAAACAGCGGATTTCATCAGGTTATGAATGATCGGAAAACCTTTTACCTCTTCCGACCAGACTTTTTAGCGGTCTTCTTCGCGGTTTTCTTGGCCGCCTTTTTGGCAGTCTTCTTCGCGGACTTCTTTGCAGGCTTCTTACCGGCCGAAGACTTCTTGGCCGCCTTTTTTACGCCCGCCTTTCGGGCAGCCTTTTTAGAGGTTTTCTTAGCGGTCTTTTTAGCAGCCTTCTTTACCGATTTTTTCTTGGCCGCGGCCTTCTTCGCCGATGCCTTGCCGGCCTTTTTCGCGCCCGCCTTTTTCGCGGTTTTCTTTCCCGCTTTTTTGGCTGCTTTCTTGGCGCTTTTTTTGCGGGTCTTCTTTGCCGTTTTCTTGCCGAGGGCTTTCTTTTTGGCGGCTTTGCCCTTGCTCTTGGCGCCTGCCTTTTTAACGGCTTTCTTGCGCGGTTTTTCTTCAGCCGGGGCCTCTTCCGGGAGTACAACTTCTTCAGCTTTTTCAGGCTTCGACGGCGCCGCTTTTTCCTTTTTCGCAGCCTCTTCTTGGGCTTTTATCTCTTCGGGGGTTTTACCTGTTTTCAGCTCCTGAATTATCTCGGATATCTTCTTGGAGGTCACCTTTCCATAGACCCTTTTGTTTACAACCACCACCGGCGCAAGCGCGCATGATCCCACGCAGGCAACCGTCTCCAACGAGAACATGAGATCATCCGTGGTCTCGCCCGGCCCGATACTGAGCTGTTTTTGTATCTCGTTCAACACGCTGGACCCGCCGCGCACGTGGCATGCGGTGCCGCGGCACACGGTTATCCGGTTCTTGCCCAGCGGCTGGAACCGGAACTGGGCGTAAAAGGTGGCCACCCCGTAGACGTGGCTTGCCGGGACCTTCAAGTACTCGGCAATGCCGAACATGGACTCCGGGGATAGATAGCCCAAATTCTCCTGCACGAACTGAAGCATGGGTATGAGCTGGTCCTTGGATGCCGGAAAGCCGGAACGCATCCTGGAAAGAACGTCTTCCGACTGCGCCTGTTTCGATTGTTCTGTGTCCATCACTGCCCCCTTGGTTTACTTCTTTTCCAATAACCGGACCGGATCCGGAGACGTTGATGATCCCCTTGCTGAATATGACATGGAAAGCCGGAGCCGAACGCCTTTGAAAGGTTAATACACCCTCATCCACGACAACTACAGGATGTGTCCAAGCTATCACTGCCTCCGGAGGATGTCAAGAAGGCGGAATTGCTCGGGCTGAGCCGAAGATATGCCGCCGTACCCCGGGGATGACAAAGACAGACAAGAGCCGGCAGCGGGCAGGTAATCGGGGTAGCTGATAATGTCAAAATCCCCCGGCGGGGAACCGGAGGATTTTGACGTGATGAAAAGGCTTGGCTTTTACGGGTTCAGTTTTATGACATCTTTATGGGAGGGGTAAGTTCCCACTTTATTTTCTGTATCAAGATTCATAAAACTGAATTCTGATTATTAGATACATGCGGGACCGGGAAAGTTTCAAAAAAACGCCATTTTTTTCGGAGAAAAGTCGAAATTTTGGCCCTCGCGGGCGGCCTTGCGGAGAAAGCTCAATAAAATCGGCATGATCCGACGAGAGATCCCCCACGGGAAAAGTGCTTATTTTAAGAAGTAATGATACTTGTTACGATTAAGAAAGGGGGGATATTACCGGAGTATGGGCTGGAACGCTTTTTTTCGCGACCGGAGTCGCTCCCACGTAACCGTAACTTTTGCCGAAAACGGTAAGCGCAGAAACGCCGGATAAACCCCTGCCGGCGACAACCACCATTTTGACGACTGTTTAGTGTTGATGCCTTCGTAAAAAGGCATTTCGGCCAGGATCGCGGCACGTAAAATCAACTGGTGCCCTCTCAAGCGTTTTTGTCGTCTCCAAGAAAAATAATTGTAGTGCGAGCGAAGAAAGTCGCGAAGAAAGCAACTCGCACAAAAGAACTGCTTTTTGTAAGCGATAAAAACAATTGTGAACAAGCACTGGTGTCTTGTCAAGCTTACACTGACGCATAGTGTGCGAGCGACTTTTAGTCGCGACTAAAGTCGCTCGCACGAAATTTTATTCAGTT
>CAYQTK010000305.1:0-3341 GCA_964420375.1 uncultured bacterium | reverse complement strand
CTTCGTATTTTTTCATTGACGCGAGGATTTGGTCTCCGTACTTTAACAGCTTAGGCTTTATTGCCTCCATTTGTTTCATGGTTCTTACAGGGCGCGGCTCTCCCGAGCTATGTTGGCTCGGAGGCGGGTCCACCATGAGGTTCATAAAAGTAAGCTTGAACTTCTCGTCCTTTATGTCTACCCTCGTTGTGAAATTTATGTTCCAGTCAATACAGTAACCTGGAATCCCGCAAGCCTCCGGAGGATAGTTTGTCCTTCCGTTGCCGATTATAATGCCTTCCTCCTCGTCATGGTGCTGAATAACAGCTTTAGCCGATCTGAAGTTCTGCGCGATCCATTCGTGAGCGGAGTTATAAATATGTTCTTTTGAGAAGCCGGGTGCTTCGTACACTTTGCTGAATTCCTTAGGTGCTGGCTCGGATTGCATTGTAGAGCATCCCACCATCAGAAACGCGGTCATGACTACGATCATTGTCTTTTCCATTTTGTCTCCCTCCTATTGAGTTCGTTGTGTCCCTGTTCAGCGGGAACTCTTGAGTCCCGCTCTTTCTACGTGATAGCAATCACGCCTACTTCAACCTGCCAAAGCAAAGATTTGACTATCAATACCTTTTTATATTGTAACTCCAAGCTTTTTCAGCCATTGATTCCGCTTGGGGGCAATGGTCCGGGGCAGATATTTACAATTAAGTTTAGCTTCCGGGTCTTGATCCAATGGCATGCATTCCTGTTTTTTCCCTTTGCTCTTGAGTTCCCGGAAACCTTACCTGACTCGAAACTTCCCGTATATTATGAATAAGCTTCTTACTATCACAACCACGAGCATAAGCAAATTGAAAAGGCTTTTCCGGTTTAAAAATATCGCGGCTTCAAAATGCCATCCCCACGCCATCCCCGCGCAAAGTTTGTGAATTTTATTTATCAATATATGGGCCTTCCATAAGAGCAACACGCAACATACGGTGTATATAATGTTTGTCGGAAAAATAATTTGATTTTTCTTAAAAAAAAGCTTGACAACCGGTGTTCATTGGTGGCATTATAGTGGTGTATTACTGTCATGAAATGGCATGAAAATGGAGACTTCTGGTAAAAATGGCTAGTGTTTTATCACTCGAAAAAAGGGTAAGGGGGGACGAAAATCGCGGTATCAGCCGCTCGCACGACTCTCTCTTATTCCAGGAGAAGCATTTGACAAAACACTGGGCTAAAGATGAAGTTCTCCACGGCGAAAAACAAGAAACTAAGTAGAAACGGCCATGTTCAGAGGATTTTTCGAGCACTCTATTAACAATCAGGGCCGCGTGAGCTTGCCATCCAAGTTCAGGCAGGTCCTTGAAGTGCTCTATTCCAAAAAGCTTATCCTGGTCGGGCTTCCTGACCGGATTGAAGGCTATCCCGAGGAGGTGTACCGGGAGAAGGAAAAGGAGGACATGAAGCTTCCCGCGGACGACCCCCGGGTGCTCCAATATCTGGCGGTGCAGCATCACAACGTATGGGAGGTTGACATAGACGGTCAGGGCAGGATGCTCCTTCCCCCCAAGCTTCGGGAGGAGCAGGGACTTGATAGCGATGTCATTTTTGTAGGGCTCATGAACCGGATCATGATCTTCACGCCTGAACAGTGGAAGAAGTTTATAGAGGACGCCAAATCGCGCCACGAGGAGAACAGCCTGCTGGTGTCCAAGCTGCGGCGGCCGGACGCGGAACAGGGACATGAAGGACAGGTTCCATGAGCCGGTCCTGGTATCCGAGGTTGTTGAGTTTCTCGCTCCCGGGGACGGCAAAGTGGTTGTAGATGCCACCATAGGCGGAGGCGGTCACGCGGAAGCTCTCCTGGAAAGCACCGGCCCCGGGGGCGGGAGGATCAGGCGCTTGATAGGCATAGACCGGGACCCGGAAGCGCTCGAGTTCGCGGAAGATCGTCTTAAAAAGCATGGAGACAGACTTTCCCTGCAAAAAGGCGTTTTCGAAGCTCTTCCCGGTATCCTGGATAAGGAGGGCATTTCCGAAGTGGACGGCATTCTCCTGGACCTGGGCGTATCGCGGCATCAGCTTTCCTCCCCGGAGCGGGGCTTCAGCATCAGGGAGGACGGCCCGCTGGATATGCGCATGGACCCGGAAGAAGGCGAGACCGCGGCGGAGCTTTTAAAAAGGCTCGGCGAAAAGGAGATTGCCGACATCATTTACCAGTATGGCGAAGAAAGGTTCTCGCGTCGCATCGCCCGGTCCATCAAGGAAAGCAGGAAAGGTGGCTGGCCGGTGGAGACCACTTCCGAGCTGGCGCGGCTGGTTGCGGCCGCTGTTCCCGGCAGAAGGGGAAAAATCCACCCTGCGACCCGGACCTTTCAGGCGCTGCGCATTGCGGTGAACCGCGAGCTCGAGAGCCTGGACAAGGCGCTTGCTGATATTCCCGCTCTTCTCGCTGCAAGAGGACGGGCGGTAATCATCTCCTATCATTCCCTGGAGGACCGTCGCGTGAAGCAGAGCTTTGCGAGAGAGGCCCGGGGATGTCAATGTCCGCCCGGGCGGCCGGTCTGTACCTGTGAAGGCAAGCCGCGGCTCAGTATCCTGACCCGGAAGCCTGTCCGGCCGGGCGATGAAGAGATTAAGAAAAACCCCGCGGCCCGGAGCGCACGTCTTCGGGCGGCACGGAAGCCGGCAGAGGAATAATAACGGAGGAGGCTATGAGCTCGACTACCATGACAAGACCGGTATTAAAGAACTCGAGCTCCTCCCTCGAGCGGCAATGTAAAGGGGGATGTTCGACGCGGACGTGCATCCTGGTCGTCATGGTTGCAGCTCTTTTATCAGCTTCAACTCTCTTTTACGTGTGGTCCCGAACGGAAACGGTCAAACAGGGATACGCCATGTCCGAGCTCAGCCGGGAGATAAAGGAACTCAAGGTAAAGCGGGAAAGACTGAAGACCGCTGCGGCAAGCCTCCGCTCTCCCGAGCGCATCGAGTCCATAGCCAAAAAGGAGCTGGGCATGCAGTTTCCGGTTCAGGAACAGATAAAAAACGTGGAGTACGAGCCGGACAGTCCGGAGTCTTACGAGGCCCTGGCTTCAAACCACCGGCAAAGGAGGGGAAAAAAGGAAAACTGAGGTTCGGGCCCTGCGTCGTCCATCGGGGAAGTGGAGTTCCATGTGGACGCGGAGGATAAAGGTCGAGGGGGCTGCCCTTGTTTGTCTCATCCCATCGCTGCCTTTAAGGACCCCCAAGACCGCTCCAAGCTGACGTGCCGGCGGATCGGAATGCGGATGCTCTTTATGCGCTTGCGGTCCCCGGTGGACGGCGGAGGACCTGAACCGGACCGGAAGTTCAAACTCCGGCCAGGG
>CAYQTK010000304.1:0-3348 GCA_964420375.1 uncultured bacterium | reverse complement strand
CGCGATATCAGTCGCTCGCACACTATGCGTCATTTTAATCTTGACAAGACACTAGCGGCCGCCCGGGTTTTTCAAGACCGATCTCAGTACAAACTCTATCACGAACCCGGCAAACTCTTCCACCTCTATGCCGGCTTCCCGGTACTTCCAGCGCTTCAAGTACCAGTCCTGGAGCATGGCCTTGATGAGAGCAGGAGCTGCTTTCATGCTCTCGTCCCGGAACGCTCCTTTTTGACGGCCGTAATCGAGGATGTCGGCAAAGATGGACTCGGTGAGCCTTTCGTTGTCCTTGGCCTTCTTTATGTCGCTCTCCGAAAGCTTTCCCGCTTCCATGTAGGCGAAGTAGAACCAGGGACGCAAAAGCTCGGAGATGTAGACGTGCCCCCGAATGGCCGCGGCCAGCCGCTCTGACGGGTCCTCGAACCTGCCGGCCTCGCTCTCCAGGACCTCGGTGGCAAAGCGCGCGCCCGAGTCAAAGATGAGCCGACGGAGACCGTCCTTCGAGCGGAAGTAAGAGTAGAGCGCTCCCATGGAGAGGCCGGAATCGCTGGCGAGCTCCCGCAGGGTCATGGCCTGGAACCCCTTGGCCTGGCTCAGCGACAGCGCGCTCATGAAGATGCGCTCGATGTTCTTTACCGCGACCTTCTCCTTCTTCACCCGGATGCAGTCGCGGTTGTCGCGATATATCCGGGAGAAAAGAGCTCCCGTCTGCGGAGCAAGCCGCTTCTTGAACGCGGCAAAGTCTTCATTTGCAGGCTTTGGTCTCAATCCGTCACGTCCTGGTACTTGCGGAGGATACGCCTAGCCACCACCACTTTGTGGACCTCGTCCGCGCCGTCGTAAATCCGCGCGCCCCGCTCGCTCCGGTAGAAGAACGACAGCACGGTGTCGTCGGACACGCCCAGTCCGCCGTGCACCTGGATGGCCTTGTCAATGACCTCCATCATGGTGTTGGCCACGTAAAACTTGATAAGCGATATCTCCTCCCGGGCCTCGTAGGTCCCGTAGGTGTCTATCTTCCAGGCAGCATGAAGGACCATCAGCCGGGAGGCGTGTATCTTGGCCCGCAGCTCAGCGATCCACGCCTGGATTATCTGCTTGGTCGCCAGGGTCTTGCCACCGCCGACCTCCCGCTTGGCTGCATAGTCGCAGAGCATCTCGAAGCAGCGCTGGGCGATCCCGACGTATCTCATGCAATGATGGATGCGGCCCGGCCCCAGCCGCTCCTGGGCGATTATAAAGCCCTGACCCTCCGGGCCCAGCAGGTTCTTCTGCGGCACCCGGCAGTCCTGGTACATGATCTCGGCGTGGGAGGCATAGTCGTCCCCTTCATGCCCCATGACCGGCACGTTGCGGATCAGGTTGAAGCCGGGCGTGTCAGTGGGCACGATGATCATGGATGCCTGCTGGTACGGCGAGCCGTTCTCCGGGTTGGTCACCGCCATGACCACGGCGAATGCAGCGCCGTCCGCAGAGCTTGTCCACCATTTGTGGCCGTTGATCACGTAATCGTCGCCGTCCTTTACCGCGGTGGTTCCCATCCGGGTGGGATTTGATCCCGCGTACTCCGGCTCGGTCATGGAAAAGCACGACCTGATCTCGCCCCTGATAAGCGGCCACATGTACTTCTCCGCCTGTTCCTCGGTGGCGTACTTGGCGAGTATCTCGATGTTGCCCGCGTCAGGGGCCTGGCTGCCGAAGATATAGGGACCGATGGGAGAGCGGCCGATCTCCTCGCAGCAGAGCGCGTATCCCATAAACCCGATGCCCACTCCGCCGAGCTCCTCGGGAAGCTGGGGAGCCCACAGCTCCATCTGGCGGACCTTGTCCCGAGCCTCTTCCAGCTTGGGCTTCATCTCCGAAAAGCTCTTGCCAAGAAAATGAGGCTCTAAGGTATAGACCTCCTTCTCCATGAACTCCCGGATCATCTCCAGGATGGTCTGCGTCTTCGAATCAATGCCAAACTCCATGTTTCTCTCCTCCTTGCTTGTCTTGGGTCGGTTTCACCACTGAGATGTTTTTCCCGTCTGCAAAAAGCACTTTCATCGTGCGAGCGACGGAAGTCGTCGCTGCCGTCTTGTTTTCAGTTTCACTGCTGATTCTTTTGTCTGCAAAAAGCACTTTCATCGTGCGAGCGACTTTAGGCGCGATTCAAGTCTTTCGCAATAAACTTATATGTTTCAAGTAACAAATCTCTACCTGTACGAGTAAAGCCCGGCCTCTACCAAATGAGGCGTACTGTTAAACACCGCGGCCGAGAACTTGTCGCCGCTGTAGCGGAACTCCGAAAGTGAGCTGTTCCAGATCACCCAGCCCAGCTCGAGGGCCACCTTGTCCGGACACCACATGGCCCGCTGCATGGCAACCGAGATGGGACCGCCCGAGGTTATCACCGCCACGTTCCTGCCCTTTTTATTGGCGGACATGATCTTATCGAGTCCCTGGTTCACGCGGTCCACGAAGGCGGACCACGACTCCGTGCCCTCGCTCTCGAGCTCCCCCCGGACCCACAGGTCCATGACCGCGGAGAAAAGCCGCTGGAATGCCTTGCGGTCGTTGAGAAGATCGTCCGCGCTTTTGATGTCAAGCTCACGCACCAGGGAAGAGATCTCCTCCCGCTCCAGGATGGCCCCCGGTAAGGCGTCGGTGAGAAGAGACTGCGTGTCGTACTCGTTAAGTTCGGCAAGCTCGGCAGGCTCCGGAAAATCATCGCCCGCGTTGGCGTATGCCTCCAAAAGACAGCGACACGACTCCTTCTGCCTCTCCAGCGTACCCGTGTAGATGGCGTGGAAAGGCTCCCGCCACTTCCGCCAGTACTCGCCGAAAACCCGCATCTGCAGCCTGCCCAGCTCGGAAAGCTCGTCGTAATTGGATGTGCCGAATGATGCCTGCCCGTGCCGGATCATGTATAACCTGCTCACGTATCCTCTCCTCCCGTCCGCGTTTGGAAACTTGAGGTGGTATCATACCCGGTTTTTATCCTGGAAGTCAAGAAAAATCGAACGAGCGCTCGATATATAACAGGTGCTTGGGACGGCGCATCCGTGCATCTGCGGCCGGGAGCAGGAGGGATGCTCTTGGGGAATACATGATTCTTTAGTAGTGCCTGTTGGAAACGAAGGTTTAATTTACTTTTGCGGCGCTGTTTAGGAGTGCGGCAGCAAACTGTCCGCTTTCTCCGCCGGGAAGCAAGCTTGTCGGAAATGCGCTCCACAAGAGGCTCCCAGTTTACGAGACGCCTTTTTGTAAGTTCCGGCAAGCCGGAACTTATGAGCGCGAAAGCAAGCTTTCGTACTCGTGCGCCTGTGAGCGCACACAGCCAGAAGGGTGGAAGTCCCTTCCAGGCCA
>CAYQTK010000303.1:0-3457 GCA_964420375.1 uncultured bacterium | reverse complement strand
GCTTACAAGACGGATTTTCTTCGTGCGAGCGACTTTTAGTCGCGATATCAGTCGCCCGCACACTATGTGTCAGTGTAAGCTTGACAAGACACTACCAACCGAACCCTTACCCCCATCCGGAGTAATGTTCGTTGTAAAGGATAGATCTCAACTTACTATGCCGGGGAGATGGCATGGTTTGGGCACAATCAGGCTGTGGCTTCGCCACCCCCGCAGTTTCGGGGACAAAACCGCGTGGGCCACCCTCCTGAACTCCCCGCTAGCTTCAAACTTTTCCACTAATGCCTTCCTTCTCTTTCCAGTCCCGCCTTCATTTTTGTCCCTGTTTTCCTCCTGATAGTCTTGGATACTTTCAGATTAATGTCGCAAAAACCAGACCGGCGCAACAGCCGCCAAATATGTCGCACACCCTTTGTAAGATCGGGGATTGCTTAAGGGCATCGGTTTCTTTATAATACTTCCACGTTCGGGAGAGGATTCATGAAGGGAAACATCTTCGGCCATATGTTCCGGGTGATGACTTTCGGCGAATCGCATGGCCTTGCCATTGGCGCTGTTGTGGACGGCTGCCCGCCGGGGATCGAGCTTGACCGGGCCATGATTCAAAAAGACCTGGACCGGCGGCGACCCGGCCAGAGCGATGCTACCACCTCCCGCGACGAACCTGACACCGTGGAGATACTCTCCGGCGTGTTCTCCGGCCGGACCACTGGCACTCCCCTGGCCCTGCTTATCAGAAACCGGGACGCAGACTCCTCTGATTACGACGATCTGAAGGACGTCTTCCGGCCCGGACACGGCGACCTGACCTACTTTTTGAAGTACGGCATCCGCGACCACCGGGGCGGAGGAAGGGCCTCCGGGAGGGAGACCGCTGCCCGGGTGGCTGCCGGAGCTGTCGCCCGGAAGCTGCTTGCCGGTTTCGGCGTGTCGGTCCGGGGAGCTACCGTGCAGGTGGGGTCGGTAACGGCCCGCGACCGCGACTTTGCGGAGTCGGAAAGGAACCCTTTGCGCTGCCCGGACGCCGAGGCCGCGGAGATGATGATGGTCCTGGTGCAGGAGGTCCGGGAGGAAGGCGACTCTGTGGGCGGCGTTATCGAGGTCGTTGCCGGAGGTGCTCCCGCGGGGCTGGGCGAGCCGGTCTTCGGCAAGCTGGACGCTGCGCTGGCGGGCGCCCTGATGAGCATAGGCGCGGTCAAGGGAGTGGAGATAGGCGACGGCTTCGAGTGCGCGTCCCGCCGGGGCACGGAGAACTCGGACCCCTTGTATAAAGACGCGGAAGGCAGGGTCCGCTCGCGGCACAACCGCGCGGGCGGGGTCCTGGCCGGCATATCCACCGGCGAGGAACTCCGCGTCCGGCTGGCCATAAAGCCCATGGCATCCATATCCCGGAAGCAGGACACGGTGGACACCGAGGGCAACGCAACCACGGTGCGGATTTCCGGCCGCCACGATCCCTGCCTCTGTCCGCGCGTAGTGCCGGTGGCGGAAGCTATGACCTGCCTGGTCCTGGCCGACGCGCTGCTTCTCCAGCGGGGAAGAACCGGAACAGGAGGGGCAGTATCATATCCTGGCTCTTTCTGAGTGTGGGGGAGAGTGGTTTATCGAATTCTTAAGGAGGTAATTATAATGAAAAGGCTTGCGGTGATAATGATGGCTATAATAGTTTCTTCTTCAGCCGGCGCAATTACCTATCCTCCTGAGCGGCCTTTGTATATCGGCCACCGGGGAGCCAAGGGTATTGCGGACGAGAACACCCTGGAGAGTCTGAAGCTGGCCGCTGACATGGGGGTTGACATGGTCGAGTTCGACATCCAGCGGACCGCGGACGGGGTCTTCGTTCTCATGCACGACGAGACGGTTGACCGGACCACGGACGGCACCGGCCGGGTGGACGAGATGACGGTGGAGGAGTTTTTGCAACTAAAGACGAAAAGCGGCTATACCCCGCCGACGCTGGAGATGACGCTTGACTGGCTTGACACCAACGAGCTGTCTTTCATCCTCGACTTTAAGATAGACCAGGCCGACGAGGCAAGCGAGCTTATCGAGCAGGTGGAGGACCACGGTCTTCTTGACCGCGCGGTCTTCGAGTCGCCGGTGCCCGAGGTTGCGGGAATGATAGAAGAGCTCCGTCCCGACGTGGTCACCGCCATCTATCCCACCAACATGTTTCTCATGCGCTATTACCTGAAAAAGTACGACGTCGACATCGCGTCCTACCAGTACCTGTTCGCCAATCCCTTGGAGATCGAGCTCGCGAAGAATAAGGGCAAGCGGGTCATGGTGTGGACGGTGAACTCGGCCTTCATGGTCCGCTGGTTCGAGCGCCTCGAGGTGGACGGCATCATGACGGACGATCCCGCTTACTTCAAGGATGAAAAATAGGAGGTGTTCTTACTCGGAAGGAGCTTCGCCGACCTCCAGTATCTCCACGTCAAAGGTCAGCGGCATACCTGACAGGGGGTGGTTGAGATCAAAAGTCACCCGGTCGTCGTCAACCGCTATGACCGTTATGGCCATGGTGTTGCCGTCCTCCCCGTGGAGGCGGAACATCATCCCCTCCTCCAGGTCGTCGCCGCTGTCCTTTAAGTCCGAACGATTAACCGTGCGGATGGCTTCAGGGTCGCGGGAGCCGAAAGCCTCGTCAGGGCCCACGTTGAAACTCTTTTTCTCGCCGGGCCCCATGCCCTTTACACCCTCTTCCAGCACGGGAATGACTTCCTCCCGCCCCGTCACGAACTCCAGGGGGTCATCAGGAGGGTTCTGGTCAACAACCTCGCCGGTGTCGAGACGGATCGAGTAATGCAGCCGTATACGGCAATTGTCGGAAACCTTCATATATTTTACCTTTCTTCCCTGATTATTGTACGGCTTTTTACGGATGACGCGGTTGACGGAACGTCCTCCGGCAAAGCCTGTTCTAAATAGTAAAAGCACAATAAGCTTTTGTCAATACGCGAGTGAGTAGACAAACACGAACCACTGCACATTAACGCGCGGAAAATTCGGTTAATTTGGTTTATGTTCTTGACAGGAAAGCAAAGAAAGAGTATTATAAAAATTTTAAGGCTGGTGTAGCTCAATAGGAAGAGCAGCTGATTTGTAATCAGCAGGTTAAGGGTTCGAGTCCCTTCGCCAGCTTAAAAGGCGAGCTTTCGGTTAACAAGTTTTCGGTTAAATGGAGGGATGCCCGAGTGGTTAAAGGGGGCGGGCTGTAAACCCGCTGCTTCGGCTACGGAGGTTCGAATCCTCCTCCCTCCACCAGGGACTGCAAACTTCGCAGGAACGAGAGCAATTTAAAACTGATCAGCGCAAACCACCGGTCCTTTTTTTTCTGGAAGCGGGAAAGAGGATTTGCGTTTTTGTGCATCAATGATATAATAATTTAATTTAAGGCGGGAATAGCTCAGTTGGTAGAGCGTCAGCCTTCCAAGCTGAGGGTCGCGGGTTCGAG
>CAYQTK010000302.1:0-3511 GCA_964420375.1 uncultured bacterium | reverse complement strand
TACTCTGGATCGTGGCCATTGCCGGCCTGATCGCCATGATCGGCCGGACCTTTTTCGGGTTGGGGGCCTCCACCAACCTTACCGACGGCATTCCCTGGGGGATGTGGAAAATTCTGAACATGGTCGCAGGCGTCTGCCTGGCAACCGGCGGCTTCATCGTGGCGTGCGCGGTCTATATCTTCCGGCTGGACAAGTACCGGCCCTTGGCGCGGGCCGCGGTGCTGGTGGCCTTTCTAGGATACGGCGCAAGCTGCTTCGCCCTGATGTGGGACATCGGCCTTCCCCACCGGGTGTGGCATCCTTTAACACCCACCATGTGGAACCCCCACTCCTTCCTGTTCGAAGTGGCCATGTGCGTGATGACCTACTGGGCGGTGAGCGGGCTCGAGCTTATCCCCCTGATAACGGAAAGGCTGCCGTGGGAAAGAGTCACCCATTTCTTCCACGAGATCGCCCTGCCCTTCGTGGTCCTGGGCATTACCCTGTCCACGCTCCATCACTCCTCGCTGGGGTCCCTGTTCATGGTCTCGCCCACCCGGCTGCACCCCATCTGGTTCTCAACGTGGATACCGGTCGAGTTCTTGGTATCATCCGTGGCCTCCGGCATGGCGGCCATCGTGCTGGTTACCATCATCTGGAGCAAGCTCTACGACAAGAGGCTCAACATGCCCATGCTCACCGGCATGGCGGGGGCGTCCGCAATTACGGTGGTCCTTTACTTCATCATCCGGGCAATTGACTTCACCCTGCACGGCAAGTGGTCCTACGTTTTCGTGGAGCGGACGTGGGAGAGTTACCTGTTCATGGTCGAGGTCCTGATCGAGGTCATCATACCCGTTGCCATTATAGCAGTGCCCCGCTTCCGCAGGTCGGTCAAGGGACTTACCATCGCCACCCTGTTCGCGGTCAGCGGCGTGGTCCTCTACCGGCTTAACGTGGGCATCATGGGATACTTCCGGGACGCAGGCGCGGTGTATATACCGTCTTTGAGCGAGGTCTTCTTCAGCCTGGGAGTGTTCGCTGCCGCGGGCATCATATTCCTGTTCGTGGTCGAGCGGTTTTACATCTTCGAGTCGCCCGAGGAGTGCGCTGTTCCCGAGACCGAGGGGGTACACGCGGACAAGGCGCCGCAGTGGACATGGGACGAGCTCCTCTCCGTGTTCACCGGCCCCGGAGCGGCGCGCATCTCGCTTGTCATCATTGTCACCATTCCAATTTCTATCCTGCTTTTCAGCGACACCGCACTTGAAAACTTCCGGTTCAAGAGCGAAGCGGTCCGACCGGCCAAGGGGGCGGACTTGAAGCGGGAGACCCTGCGGATTGACGGCAACCGGAACGGTATCGCGGTGAACAATTTTAAACATGAGCTGCACAAGAAGGTGGCCTATCCCGATCTTGACAACTCCTGTGAAGGATGCCATCACCTCGACCTCCCGCAGGACAATGCATCCGCATGTTATCTGTGCCATCGCGACATGTGGCAAAAAACCGATATCTTCGACCACGAGTACCATAAAAAGATCATGGGCGGAAACGACTCCTGCGGAGAATGCCACCGGCCGGACAAGCCCAAGACCAGGGAGAACTCGCCCTCCTGCTACTCCTGCCACCGCGATGACATGAACGGCATCAAGGACTACAAGAACAAGAAACAGGTTCCACCGGCGCCCGGCTACTACCAGGTCATGCACGACAAGTGCCTTACCTGCCACCTCATGCTGGGCAACGCCCCGGAAACCAGGAAAGACCCGGAAGGAGAAGGCAACTGCCTGTTCTGTCATACCGGCACAGCGTTCTACAGGGAATAGGGGGCGCAAACACTTGAGCCGGCCCTGAGTACAATGCAAAACCTCTGGCCCATACTGCCCGGCTATCTCCTGTTCATCCTGCTCTGCACAATGACGGGCTGGAGTGCATGGCGACTGGCCGGCAAGTTCTTTGCCGAAGAACCCCTCCCCTCGCGGCTGCTGTTTTCAACCTTCTTTTTCCTTGCCGCCCTGCACCTCATTATTCTCGTTCTCGGAGCGGCGGGTTTACTGAACCTCCTCCATTACAGCATGGTTGTGCTTCTTTTCGCCGCGGTCTCTTTCTACATTACGAGGGACGGCAAAAAGCCGGAACGACCATGGTCTGGCTCTATCACCTGGTTCGAGACCCTCGTCCTTTTCCTGGTCGCGGCCTACTTTATGTGGTTCGGATTTACAGGCATACTCTGTCCTCCCACCGGTGTGGACGACCTCGAGTATCATCTTCCTTTCACTGCCCAGGTGTTGCAGACCGGGGGACTGCTTCCCTTTCTGACGCCATACACCGGGCCCATATACTATCCCCAGACCATCGAGGCCGGCTACCTCTGGCTGGTGCTGCCCCTGCACGACGACTTCCTGTTGAACCTCGGCAACCTCCCTTTCCATCTTCTGCTCGCACTATCAGCGAGACAAATACTCCGCGAGTGGGGAGTAAAGAGAAACTACGCCGCTCTTGCCATGCCTTTTCTACTCTATGCCAAGATCGTCTCCAAGCAGGCATGGCCGGCCCACGTGGACGTGCCCCTGGCAGCCCTTTTCCTGTTCGCCTGCTTTGCGATGGTCAGGTATGAAAACAGGAAAAGAAATGCCGACCTCCTGCTTTTCGGGCTTGCCGCGGGCCTGCTTTTGGGGACCAAGTACTCCGCGCTGGGGTACTGCGGCCTGCTCGTGGCCGCGGCATTCGGGCAGGAGCTTGTCCTCCGAAGGGGACTGAAGAAAGCGACATACTTTGTACTGGTCTCGGCAGCAATCATGCTGGCGGTCGGAGGATACTGGTACTTCAGGAACCTGGGGATCACCGGCACTCCGCTCTACCCCAAGGGTGTTTCCCTGTTGGGGATCGAGGTCTTTCCCCCAGGCAGCTTCTTCTTCAGAAAGAACCTCTTCGGCACCACCTTGATCTCCACCTTTATGAACCGGCCCTGGGCGGTGGAGAGGCTTGCCGACGGACTGCTGACAGGCGTCATGTTCTGGACGGTCATCGCCTTGCCCGCGGCGCTTTTTTCTCCTTTTGAAAAGCGTATCCGCACCCTGCCGGGCAGGCCGCAGGTTCCGAAGAGCGTTTACGTGCTCTCCGCGCTTACCTGGTTTACCCTGATACTTTATTTGAACACCCCTTATGCAGGGGCCTGGTCGCCCACCTCGGGCCTGGCCGTTATCTACAGGGGAGTGCGTCACGGCATTTCCTGCTGGTCGCTGGCCTTGGTCTGCGCCCTGTACTGGTTCAACCGCCGCTGGCCGTGGCCGGACGGGATAATTCTCCAATGGCCTTGCAAGGCCCGTTCCCGCAAAGTGGCCGGGGCAGCCTTTTTAATCATGGCCTTCATCGTTCCCGCGCTCTACCCCAACCGCTTCAACCACTACTTTGAAAGAATCGATCCCCGCATGGACCAGTGGGCGCCCGGCTGGAAGTGGATAGACCGAAAAGCCCCGCAAAACTCCCGGATAGCCTTTACGCAGATGTACCTTCCCTACTACGACTT
>CAYQTK010000301.1:0-3515 GCA_964420375.1 uncultured bacterium | reverse complement strand
TGTTCGACAAGAGCTTCATCCCCGACAGCTATGCCTGCCGCAAGGGCAAGGGCACTCACGCAGCGCTCATGCGGTTCCGGGAGTTCCTCAAGCGCCGGGTTGGGGCTTGACGAGTTGGGCAAGAGACTGCACGGCTGAACCGCGCGCGGCCGGCAAACTCAAAGGACTTTTCAAGAAGATGCCGCCGTCCGCGGGCCTTGTGCCTTGGCCGGCCGGTCGGCGAGAGGTGGAAAAAATGAGAAGGATAGCGACTGTTTCACTGGTTTTGCTGCTTTCGATTTTCGCGGGGGATCACGTTTTCGCCGGCGGCGCCGGCCCCCGGGCAGACACGAGTTCCGGGCTGGTGGAAGGCGTTGCCCAGGACGGCGTGCTGGTCTTCAGGGGCATCCCCTATGCCGAGCCTCCAGTGGGCGAGAGGCGCTTCAGACCTTCGGTGATGAAGGAGCGCTCTGAGGATTTGATCCTGGCCCATGATTTCGGGCCAGCCTGCATCCAGGAGGACTCGGCCAAGGTTGCTGATGTCGGTGTCTCCGAGGACTGCCTTACGCTCAATGTCTGGACTCCGGCTGTGGACAGCGGCAACAGGCCGGTCATGGTATGGATTTACGGCGGGTCTAATATCGAGGGCAGCGGCTCGGAGGCGAGGTTCAATGGCGCGGCCTTCGCTGACAGGGGCGATGTGGTACTTGTAACCTTTAACTACAGAGTCGGGCTGCTGGGTTATCTGGACACGTCGGAAATTCTGGAAAACGGGTCGAGCGACAGTGTTAACAACGGCCTGAAAGACCAGATGCTGGCCCTTTCATGGGTCCGTAAAAATATCGCCGCTTTTTCAGGCGATCCCGACAATGTCACGGTATTCGGCGAATCAGCCGGCGCCGCCGCGATAGCGGGCCTGCTTGGTACCGATCATCCCGAAGAACTGTTTGACCGGGCTATTATGCAGAGCCGGGCAAAGCTTACCAGTTACGAAGACGCGAAAAAAATAGCCGGTATCTACAAGGAACAGGCGGCCCTTATGGGCATCGAAAGCTCTGATGACTGGATGGGCATGAGCGAGGAAAAAATATTCGAGCTGATAGAAAAGATGAAGGGACACGTGGGATCTCTTGCCTGGGACAGGTTTCACGGTCCCACTTATGGCCAGGGCCTGGTGATTCCGGTCAAGCCTGAAGAAAGATTAAGAGCAGGACATGCAAAAGACCTGGAAATAATTATCGGCACGACCATGGATGAGTCAAGGCTGTGGGCGGATTATCACCCCGAACTCTGCGATCAAAAACCCTTCGATAACGAACTGACCCAAGGGGATCTATTGCTCGGTCTGGGCTCGTTCGTACTCTCGAAAATGATAAAAATGGATTTGACCGGCACCGACCCGAACAGGAAAAACTTCACGGACGGGCAATTAATGCTCGCGATAACCGATGAAATTTTTTTCAGGATCCCTTCTTTCGAAATGGCGGACGCCCACGCCCAGGGCGGCGGAAAAACATACATGTACATCTTTGAATATCCGATCAACCGGCCCGAAACCTGTCTCCATAATTCGTCACCGCACGCCACGGAGATCCCCTTTGTGTTCAACAATGTCATGGTCGACTTTAATCTGGGAAGGATTGGGCCTGCCAGGGATGAAAATGACGCCAGGGCCAGGCAGGAACTTGCCAACACAACCCAGGACGCATGGGTCTCCTTTGCCGAGTCGGGCGACCCGAACGTCACGGGAAGCGCCCTTGGCGTCTGGCCCGTATATGAAATCGATAAAAGAAAGACACTGGTGATAAGCGCGAATCCCAGGGTGGTTCAAAATCCTTTCGGCTTCGAGCGAAAAGTTATTAAAACGGCGGGGGCGGACAAAGTCGATCTGTTCGCGGAATGAACCGTCGCCCAAAGTGTCCGACCGGAGTTCATCTCCCGCGGTTTTCGGGGAAGGAATAAGTAAAATGAAAAAGACTTTATGGGTTTGGATAACGGCAGCGATAATCATTTTTTCTTCAGCCGCCCGGGCAAGTGAAAACAATTTATGTGGCGAAGCCGTTGATACCGCCCAGGGACCGGTGGTCGGCGCGGTTGCCGAGGTCCCCGGTCTGTGCGTGTACAAGGGCATCCCCTATGCCGCGCCTCCAGTGGGCGAGCTTCGCTGGAGACCTCCGCGTCCCGCTCCGCTCCGGGAAAATGTGTTAGTGGCCGACTCGTTCGGGGCCCGCTGCCTGCAGCACAAAGACAATCCGCTGATCAAAAGCGACGGCCCGCAAAAAAGGGGGTCTTTCCGGTCATGTTCTGGATCCACGGAGGCGGTCTCCTGACTGGCTCCGGGTCCGACCCCTTTCAATGGGGAGACCCGCTGGCGAGCAAACGGGATGTGGTGGTGGTCAGCATAAACTACCGGCTGGGCGCGATGGGATTTCTTTCCCATCCTGATTTCAGCACAGGAGACCCAGAAATCTGCCTTCTCCATCGCAAACCGGAGTGCCGAAACAAATACTGCTATAACGGGATACCTTGTCAGCCCTGGGATTGTGTAGATATTCCTATAAATCCAATGGATTATAGATTTTCCGGGCGGAACCCTTTTTAAACAGGCTTTATAAGGGATGCCACTCCCAAGAACCTGGACCGAAACATTGCTCCCCTCGAAGAGGACGGGATCCGGGAGATATGGGAAGGGAAAATTAAATAAAAGGTCAATTGTTTTGAATATTTAAAACAAAACCCCCGCTCTTCCAGGTCAGAAGCGCAAGGGGGCCTGTGAGTCGGTCAACCGGTTTTACCGCAGAACTACTTGAACTGCCGGGTAGACCTTTCCGAGAAGTTCCGCAAGTAGCTTTGCAACCTCCGGGTATGGAGTTCCACGGCTGGGGTGATCTCTCTTGCCACCCTGTCCTGGTGCCTTATCAAGGCGTTTTTCACGCATAACATCCGGGAAAGGCGTAGCTGACACTCCAGGTCCTCATCATGAAGAATCTGCCGCGCTAGGTTCTCCGGAAAAACGGTCTCATCTTCGCAAGCGCAACGGAAAATGCCTCGATGCTCTAACGTGTCCGGATCGATCTCGAACCTTACAAACTCGAAGTCCTCCAGGCAGTCCGGGCAAACATAAAACGGTTCCATTATCTTCATCCCCTTATTTCCCTGTATAATCCCTTTATATTGTCTCTCAGCTCCCTTTCTACACCATATATAGAAAAATGTCAAGAGAAAAGTGCAAAAATATGTTATATCCCGAGGAAAAATTGAAATCCGCGGGAAATGGCCCAAAATCCGAACAAAGGAATTGAAAGCAGATATGCTGCAAAGGTTGCCGGCATACGGCACGAGAAGCCGGCAGGACATTCTTTGACGGGATTGAAACCAATGGCCGGGCTGCAGCAATGGGAGAGAACGTGTGGAACATACAGTCAGGCCGAACGCACTACCAAAGAACCGAGGACAAACAATATTTTTAAGAGGAACTTATAAAATCACTGCTGTCCGGTTAACTTTTTCGAAACCACTGCAAATCATTGAAATAT
>CAYQTK010000300.1:0-3518 GCA_964420375.1 uncultured bacterium | reverse complement strand
AGCCTAAAAATATGCGCTTATTTTGGGACTAGTGTCTTGTCAAAAGCTTTTTGGGGAATAGAAATTAATCGTGCGAGCGGCTTTAGCCGCGATCTTCATTGGCTCCGTTCCCCTTTTTTCGGGTGACAAAGCACTAGTACACCGACACACAAATATTGACGGATCGTAGGCCCGATAACCCTGTCGGGGCAGTGTGAAAAGAGTGTCACGTTCACCATAATTAACATCTGTCATTTTACATGTGTCGGTGCAGTAGTTACGAGACCTAAAAAGGCCGATTTCGGACTTTTTACATGAGCATCGCATTTGATTGGAAAAATCCTTCTTGGATGGGGACCAAAGTAGTTTGATCGGACTAAAAAGCGCGAATATGATATGGATATGAAAATAATCCGCGCATACCTGCTCCGGGAAGTGGGAGGGCTTTTCGCAATCTCTCTTTTCATCATAACCATACTTTTCATGAGCCAGCGGATCATCCGGCTTACCGAGTACGCCGTCAACCGGGGAATCAGCCCGGTTTATATCCTCAAGCTCCTTGTCTATCACCTCCCGGAAGTCCTTATCATCATCGTTCCCATCGTGACCCTTTTCTCCATCCTGCTGGCGGTGGGAAGGCTCAGCTCGGACAACGAGGTCGTGTCCCTGAAGGCCGCGGGAATAAGCATATATCGGTGGTTCCCTTCCGTCTTCCTTTTTTCGGTCTTCGCCTTTTTCCTGGGGCTTCTGTCTTCCCAGTACCTGGCGCCCGCGTCTTCGCAGGCCATCCAGTCTTTGGAGTACATGATCGTCAAGACCAGGACAGAGTCGGCAGTGACGCCGCGGACGTTTATCGAGCTGGTCCATGACTTCACCTTTTACGTGGGTGAGAAAAAGCCGGATGGAGAGCTTCTGGGGGTCATGGCCTCTCAAGAGAAGTGGAAGCGGCACAAGGCATCGTGGAAACGCCGCCGGACCATAATCGCATCTTCCGGAAGGTTCGTGCATGACAAGGATCTGCTCACCAACGAGCTGTGGGTAAACGACGGGGTCATCATAAACGAAGACCGCGAGAATGACCGCAACGATTACATCTCTTTCAAGACGTGTCGCATCCGGCTCAACATCGGCGATCCCGGCCTCTCCAGAGACGAGAGACGAAAGGCCATGGACGCGGTACAAATGCATGCCGAAATCAGCAGGCTGGAGAGAAAAAAGGATTTGAACGATAAAGAAGGGGAGCACCTTATCAAGATGAAGATCCTCTGGCACAAGCGGCTGGCCTATCCTTTCGGATGTATAGCACTGTGCTTCTGGGCGGTGCCCCTCGGCATCCAGCCGCCGCGCGCGGGAAGGTCGCGGGCGATCATTATTTCCGTATTCCTGTCCGCGCTTTTTTACTACCTCATGGTTCTGGCAACCTTTGCGGCACTCAAGGCGGTCATTCCCGCAGGGGCGGCAATGTGGCTCCCCGGAGCTTTCATCCTGGCGACCGGGCTTTACATGCTCCGGCAAAAGAACCTGGAGCGGCCCGTGTTCGTGGTGTCCCGAATGGAAGAGATGATCTACTATATCGGCGACCTGCTCCGGGAGTACCGTGAGCGGCGGAGAAAGCTGAAATGAAGATAATCGACCGCTACGTTCTCCGCTCTTTTTTGGAAGTCTTTCTAAGTTCCATTTTTATAGTGGCCTTCATGTTCACCGCAATAAGCGTGCTCGACTCCATGTCGTATCTAATGGGCAAGAAAGGCGCCGGCTTCGGAGAGATCGTTTATTACTACACCCTGCAGCTTCCCCAGACCATCTACATGACCGCGCCGATAGCCGCCCTCATATCAGCCATGATAGTGCTGGGGACCTTCAACCAGCGGTTCGAGATCATGGCCATCCGAGCCGCAGGGGTGTCCATTGCCCGGGTGACAGCCCCCGTCCTGATCATATCACTTTTCATATGCGGGGGACTGTTCGCGCTCGGCAACACCCTGGTTCCCTACGGCAACCGCTACTTCTTCAACATGGAGGAGAAGATAAAAGGACACGATGACGAAGAGGAGAACCGGCTGTGGTACGTAAGCGGTGAGGGGGACAGCCGTCTTATTGTCCGGGCGGGTCACATGGACAGGAACACCGGCGAGTTGAAGTCGCTTGCCGTCTACCGGCTGGGAGCGGACTTCCGGCTTCTCGAACAGACGCTCGCAGAGAAAGCGGTTTACGATCCGGGAAAAGGGTGGACGGGCACGGCCGTCACCAGGCGCTGTTTTGACGGGCGGCTGCCGCCGCGAACCGAGACCTTTAGCAGGGACGTGCTCGATATTCCCGACACCAGAGAAGACCTGCGCCGCGTACAAAGGGCGCCCGAGGAGATGACCCTGGCCGAGCTCAACCGCCAGATACAAAGGATCGAAAAACACGGCCGGTCCGACGATGCGTTCAAGGTGGAAAGACAGGCCAGGTTCGCCATACCGTTCGCCACCGTGATCCTTATCCTGGTGGGCGCTCCGCTGGCCATCCGGCCGGTCCGGTCGTCCGGGCTCGCCGTGTCCATACTGGGCGCCATCATTGTGGGGTTCGTCTACTACATCATCATCGCCGAGTTCATCTCCCTGGGCAAAGGCGGCCTGGTTTCGCCGCTGGTTGCGGCCTGGACCGCGAACGTGATCTTCGGCATCTTCGGCGCAGTGCTTTTCAAGGGGCTTAGAAAGTGAGCCCGGTGATATACTGAATCTCGTCCGATAAGGAGGCATGAAAACCATGGAATGGATTAAGTGGGAAGTTATTGACACCGTGGCATTGATGACCATGGACTACAAGGCGGAGAACCGTCTTTCGGGGCCGTTCAACGGGGAGCTCAGGCAAGCGCTGGCCGGGCTCCGGGACGACGACGGAGTCAAGGCAGTGGTGGTGACCGGCGGTCACGAGAAGTTCTTCTGCAACGGCCTGGACCTCGAGTGGATGATGCAGCAGGACAAGCAGACTCTGTTCGAGTTCCTCACGGACGTGACGCAGCTTTTAAAGGACACCGCTCTTTTTCCCAAGCCGCTGGTGGGTGCGATCAACGGACATGCCTTCGGGCTGGGTACCATCTGGTCGTCCGGTTTCGACTTTCGGATCATGCGGGACGACCGCGGCTGGGTCTGCTTTCCCGAGATGGACATTAACATACCTTTCCTGCCCGGCATGATAGCTATCTGCGAGCACGGGCTGGGCAACAGGCTCTTCCGCGAGATGGCATGGACTGCGCGGCGGTTCTCCGGGCCGGAAGCGGTGGAAGCAGGCTGGGCGCGGGAAGCAGTGGGCAAGGACCAGGTGGTCGAGAAGTCCGTGGAGCTGGCTTCCTTTATGGGACAAAAGGCACAGCCCGCCTTCGGACTCACCAAAAAAAGATGGGCCAAAGAAGTCGCCAGGATCATAGACCAAGAAGACCCCGAAGCCATCAAAAACATGCCCCTGCCCGGCGAGTAGAAAAGGAGCAAGCCATGGAGAAGACCTTCCTGCCTGCGCCAAGCAAAGCGCGGCAGGCAAGCGCGCTTGAAACTCGC
>CAYQTK010000299.1:0-3532 GCA_964420375.1 uncultured bacterium | reverse complement strand
TGTGTTTTTACTTTGCGCCTTCGCGCCTTTGCGTGAAATAAGAATCTGTTTTGGATAAGAGTGTTTCGAAATATGTATTTATCGTGCGAGCGACTTAAGTCGCGACTTCCGCCGTCCGCATAACATGCGTGCCACCGAGCTTTACAAGCCACTATCAAGCCTCCTCGCATCTTCTCTCCACCGGCGGAGAGAGAATACGGAACACGGCAGGCAAAGGACCAGAAGAAGCAGGGCGGAAAGGCCCGTAACGGCCGGCTGTTTCATTCAAGCCTCCCGGTAATAAGAAAGACCGCCTGCAGGAGTGTCGGATTGATCTGTTGCACGAAACCGCTAAATACTCTGTAATCTTCTCAAGTCGCGACTTAAGTCGCCCGCACGGAAAGAACCAATATCTTTCAAAGGACACTAAGACCGCAGGCCACTCTGCTTTCAGCTTGTTTATCCGCCGGCGCCGGAGAGTTCGATGATCTCGCGGGCGGCGTCTTCCACGCTCAAGACGTCGGTGTCTATCACGTGGTCTGAGCTGTGGCTATATAGAGGCTCTCTTTCTTTCAATACTTCGCCTATCTCCTCGACAAACGACTTGCCGGTGAGAGAAGGCCTCTGGTTATCGGCGGCTATCCTTTGGGCGATGGTTTCAATCGAAGCAATAAGCCAGAACACCTTTGCCGAGCGCATAAGCACCTCCCGGTTATCGGGACGGATTATTATGCCGCCGCCGCAGTCCAGGACCCGGCTGTCTTGGTTGATCACTTCTTCGAGGACCTCGCTCTCGAAGTCCCGGAACTGCTCCCATCCATAGGTCTCCACTATCATGGGAATGCTCATGCCCGCCTTTTCGATGATCATGGCGTCGAGGCTCATGAGGGCAAGGCCGCTCTTATCAGCCACCGACTTTCCGATAGTGCTCTTGCCTGTTCCCCTGTATCCTATCAATGCTATATTCATCACTTCTCCAGCTCGGAGACCGAGTAGATGACGTTGCGGGTCGTCTCTTTTCCCCTGTACATGGCCTTGTCCGCCAGGTGGATCAGCTCGGTGCGGTTCTCGGTGTCCTCCGGGAAGGTGGCTATGCCCACGCAGCAGGTCACTTGCAGCTCGAGGTCCTCACCCACCCGGAAAGGGGTGTCCTCCATCAAGCTGCGGATTCGCTCCGAGACCACCCGGGCTCCGTCCCGCTCGGTCTCCACCAGGATGACTATGAACTCGTCTCCCCCGTACCTGACGACAATATCAATGTCGCGGACGCAGGAGTTGATTATGTTGGCCGTTTCAATCAGGACCCTTGAGCCCACCAGGTGGCCGTAAGTGTCGTTTATGTCCTTGAAGTGATCAATGTCGATAAACAGCAGGGAGAGCTGCTTGCGGAAGCGCTTGGCCCGCTTGAGTTCGGTTTGCAGTGCCATGTCCAGGTAGCGGGTGTTGAACAGCCCGGAGAGGTCGTCAATAAACATGAGCCGCTGGGCGTCGGCGTACTTCAGGGAGTTTTCGAAGGACATGTGTATCTGCTCGGAGATAAAGCGGGCCGTTCCCAGGTCCATCCGGTCATACTCCTGCCGGCCGCCTTTGCGGAAAGCCACGATGTAACCGTCGAGGTGTCCGGGGATCATTACCGGCAAGACCATTCCCGAGGATATGCGGAGCAGGTTTCCCGATCTTGTGTCCCGCGAGACCTTGGGGTTCTCGAGTGTCAACACCCGGTCGGGCGGAGGGTCCAGGTCGGTATCCAGCAGCTCATTTAAAAGGGCCTCGGCCTCGTCCTCCTCCATGCCCCGGAAGGCCTGTATCTGCCAGGCGCCGTCCGTCTTGAAAAACACCATCCCCAGGTCGCCCTGCAACGCCTGGAGCATGGCGTCCAGGGAAAGGTTATACAGCTTTTCCACCTCCATGCACAGGCTCACCCGCTGGCAGCTTTCATAGAGCGTGAGCAGGCTCCGGAGCTCGGCGTTTTCGTCGAAGAGATGCCGAAGCTCGATGGTCCGTTTTATGGTGATCTTGAGCTCCTCCGGGTTCACCGGCTTGGTCAGGTAGTCGCTGGCCCCGCTCTTCAGACACTTGACCGCGCTTTCCACCGAAGCGTAGCCGGTCATGATTATCACGTCCATGCTAGGAGTGACCTGTTTGACCTTGTCCAGGACTTCCATGCCGTCCATGCCCGGCATGACCAGGTCTACCAGTACTATGTGGAAGTCCTCGTTCTTGATGATCTCCAGGGCCTCTTCGCCGGTATAGGTGGACCGGACAATATAGCCCTCTGCGGAAAGTATCTCCGTACAGAACTCCTGGTAGAACTGATCGTCGTCCACTATGAGAATTTTGCTTCTATCCATTCCTTCCCCTGAATCTTCTATAATATGAAATTGCGGGCAAGGCGACAAATCGAAGGGCGTTTTCACGGGCCGTACGGGGAGGACAAATCCGACCTTGAGTCTCTATATCCTGCTCCTGTGCCGGGATTGCCGGCTTATGGCCGGTTTCAAGCGGGGGCCAGCACTGCGGCGTGACTTAGTCCCACCCGGGGGGTCTCCACCAGGCGCAGGCCGCAGTCTCCGGCAATCTCCAGGGTCCTCTCAAACCTGGAGAGGGGAATGTGTCTTTTGGGCTCGGCAACTAAAAGACGGGCCTGCGGCTTCAGGCACTCGCGTACCTGGCTTAAGAACTTGCGCTCGTCAGGGGTCTCGTGGACCATCCACATGGCAAGAGCGAAATCCACCTTGTCCTTTACCGAGACCTGCGCAGGCGGTGAAAGCATGGTTTCAATGCGTTCGAGCAGACCCGCGCGCCTGGCCCGCTTGCGCAGGACTTGCAGCATCTTGTCCTGGACGTCCACTGCAATGACCCGGCCCGCGGGACCGGAAAGCCGTGCCATGGGAAGAGAGAAAAATCCCAGTCCGCATCCCAGGTCAATGCTGGTCATGCCGTTTGACAGGTAGGGGGCGAGAAGCTTCTGGGGCTTCTGGAATATCTTCCGTAAAGGGTTGGAAAGAACGTAACCCATCCACAACGGACAGCAATGATCGCCGCTCACCTTTATCGCTCCTTTTCAGCGTTTTTCTCCCCGCCTTGCGGGCCGTAGTAGTTTTTTCTTACCAGGGAGTCCAGTAACATTCGCTCCAGTGCCGGAGCCACCCTACCCGCAAACAACAACACCTTCGTCCGGGTCCCGGGTACTATAAGATAGCGGTTTCGGAGGACCTTTGCCACCACTGTTTCCGCAACTTTATCCACGGCAAGCGCGGGTATGGTCTCTGCCGCGGCCTTTGTTTCCGGCGGACGGTTCTTCCGAACCTCTTCCAGCATAGGGGTCTCCGCCTCCGGGGGAAGGACCAGGTGGACCTTGACCCCCTGGGGGGCGAGTTCCGCCCGCAAAGCATGGGAAAAGCCGGCCACCGCGTGCTTGGAGGCGCAGTAAGAGGTGTAACCGAAGATTCCCGTGACCCCCGCCATGGAGGAGATGTTGATGATCCGGCCCGACCGTTCCTTCAGGCCCGGAAGCGCCGCCCGGACCATGTGGAGCATACCGAAAAAATTT
>CAYQTK010000298.1:0-3639 GCA_964420375.1 uncultured bacterium | reverse complement strand
TTAATTTCAACCAATCACTATAGCCGCCAGATTTGACCTGCGACCCGACACAAAGACGCGGTCAAAGCACTAGGATGTCTCTCAAAAGAGGTCCAGCTCGATGATAAGGGCGAGTTCGTCCGCCTTGGACTCGTAGCTCTCCAGGCTGCGCCAGGTGTAGTCGAAGCCCACGGTGGTCTGCTCGTTCAAAAAGTAGTTCACGCCCGCGGTGACGGCAGCCTCTTCGTTGTAGTCCGCGGGGTCAACCGCGGCGGGCGCGAGCGCGCTTTCTTCGCCGTCATAGTTGACGTAGTCGTAGCGGGCCACCACCTCAAACCGCTCCATGTTATAGCCCAGGAGTAGGTAGTAGCCGGTCTGGACCAGGTTATCGTCCCACGCGGAGGCATCGTCCTCTGCGTCATAGGTGCTCTGGATATACTCCGCAGCCACCACCAGGTTGTGCGCCGAATAGGACCCCTCGATACCCCAGCGAGCGGACCTGGCGTCCACCACTGCGTCAGCGCCCGGGGCATAGGCAGTGGTCGCAGTTATTTGAGAGCCGCTTACCGAGGCGTCCTCTGCATAGTACCAGCCGCCCAGGTGGAAGCCTTCACCGTCATAAGCCGCCTTGACAAGAAGTCCCTTGTTGCGGTCCATGTCCATGGTGTTGTCATTGCCCAACATGACGAGCTCATTGCCGAGGTCGTCTCCGCCCATTACCTGGTTGCCGTTGAAAGCGCCCGCAATGAGCCGCACCGGGCCTATCCCCGCGGTGACCATCATCCCCGTCTGGTACATGGGCAGGGGAAACATGGAGAACTCATACTCCGAGCTCGCAACTCCGGAGCCGTGGACCAGGGGGTAGTTCACGGTGTGGAGCACGCTCATCTTGTGGGGGCACCAGGTCATGGAAGTCTCCGGAATGAACCTGCCGAAAGAGAGAGTTACGCCCTCGGCCATCTCAAGGTTGATCCGGGCGTCCAGCAAGGTCCCGGCCACTGCGTTGTTGCCCTGCTCGGATGCAGTCTCGCTGTCCGTGGCTCCGCGGGGCCCGGCAAATGCAAAGGCATAGGAGATGGTCCAGCTTACGTTGTCGCCCGCCTGTCCGCTCATGCCCAGCATGGCGAGTTCGAGGTTGTGGGTCTCGTAGCCAGACCACACCTGGGCCAGGCCGTCGTCGTTGATGTGGTCATCAGGCTCGGAGTAACGGTACACATAGTCGATGTGACCGTGAAGGCTGATATTAACCCCCGAGGATTCAACACCGCCCCAGGCCAGGCAGGGCACTGCAAGCGAAAACGCCATAAACAACACTACCAGTAACTTTTTCATTGTCTCCTCCTTCTTCTCCATTAGGTCTTTCCCGGCATCTTATAAAACTTGGACAGGTTCCCGCCGGGCATTCCCATCCTAACCTAAAAATAAGGCGGTAAAAAAACGGGCAGGGGACTAAAGACGGGCAGGGGAGTAAAAAAAGGCGGCCCGGAGGCCGCCTTTTGGTTTGATTGCAATGACCGCTTAGAAGAGGTCCAACTCGAGGATCATGGCGATCTCGTCGGTGTTGGCGTCCACATCCTCGGGGCTCCGCATGGTGTAGTTGAGGCCCAGTGTGGTCTGCTCGTTCAGGAAGTAGTTGAGGCCGATGGTGGTGGCGTTTTCCTGGTTGGTGTCTTCGCCGGCTATAACGTCTTCTTCTACGTCATAGTTCACGTCGTCATAGCGGACCAGGAACTGTACCTGGCTCATGGTATAGCCGGCAGTGAGGTACCAGCCGTTCTGGATCAGGTTGTCGTCAATGGCGTCATCTTCAGCGCTAAGGGTGCTGGAGATATACTCCGCGGCCACCAGGAGGTTATTGGCGCTATAGGCGCCCTCGATTCCCCAGCGGGTGACCTGGCCGTCAACCGGCTTCCAGTCGGTGGCGGCATTATCAACTCTCATCGGGTTTACAGAGGCGTCCTCTGCATAGTACCAGCCGCCGAAGTGCATGCTTTGCTGGTCAACCGATACCTTGGCCAGGATGCCCTTGTTGCGGTCAATATCCATGTTGTTGTTGTTGCCCAGGGTGGCGATATTTCCGCCAGCCAAGTCATCTCCGCCCACGGCTTCGGCACCGTTGAATCCGCCGACCATGACCTTGGCCGGGCCTACCATGGCGGTGAGCATCATACCGGTCTGGTACATGGGAAGTGGCAGGGCATTTCCGCCGTACACGCCGGAGCCGTGCAGCAGGGGATAGTTAACGGTATGCAGCACGCTCATCTTGTGGGGGCACCAGGTCATGGACGTGGGCGGAATGAAGCGTCCGAACGAGAGTTGCATGTTGTCCATGAGGTTCAGGTTGATCCGGGCGTCAAGCAAGCTCCCGCCCACCATGTTGTTGGTCTCGTCGGTTGCGGCAGCGCTCTGCATGGCTGCGGTGGGCCCGGCGAATGCAAAGGCATAGGAGACGATCCAGCTTACGTTGTCTCCGACCTGTCCGCTCATGCCCAGTACGGCAGACTCCAGGTTCTGGGTGTCGTAGCCCGGCCATTCTTCGTCCTTGTCCTCTTCCGAATAACGATACACGTAGTCGATGTGCCCGTGCAGGCTGATGTTTCCTGCAGCAGCTTCTACCTCGGCAGCGGCCCAGGCGGGCATGGCCAGGGCGGCCATCAGCATTCCTACAATGATTGACTTTTTCATTACCTTCTCCTCCTAAGTTCCAAGTTTCTTTCTTTGGTTTTCAACTACCCAGCTTTTTTTGATATGCCTATCCTTCAATTTCACATTTAACCGCTTTTCCAGATTCGTCTTTAAAATGATTTTCGGTCCCGTGCCTGTGCTTCACCTCCTTTCCCGCTTCCAGCACTCTTTAGATATCTTAACGATCTCTTTTAAATACCTTGTTCCTTATCTTTGAAAGCGTCCCTTGATTTGCAGCGTCAAGGAACCTCTTAATCTTAGCACCATCTTAGCAAGTTTTTGGCAAAAATTCAAGCTCTCCGCCAAAAAATTTTCTCTCCGGGATTTTCCCTCTCCGGAGGGGGGTCCCAAAACCCTTCGGGCTGTCCCCATAGCAGTCTGCCAACCCGTCCACTAGTGCTTTGTCACTCGAAAAAAGGGGAACGGGCCCAATGAAGATCGCGGCTAAAGCCGCTCGCACGATTGTTTCCTATTCCCCAAAAAGCTGTTTTCTATTCCCCAAAAAGCTGTTGACAAGACACTAGTGCTTTGGCCGCGCCTTTGTGTCGGGTCGCATGTCAAACCGGGCGGCCATAGTGATTGGTTGACGGTAATCAACCCGACATTAACTGGCGGTCGCAGTACTAGTGTCTCGTCAAGCTAAAAACGACGCATAGCGTGCGAGCGACTTTAGTCGCGACTTCCGTCGATCGCACGAAAAATATTTTTCTTGTGAGCGACAAAAAACGCTTGACAAGACACTAGACCTTTTTGCAGAGCACCCCTTACAGCAGAAATTGTACTCCAGGCTATTACTGCCGCGGCTCTGAAAGCCGCCGCGCAGCGCAGCCAACAGCCTCAGCCTCCTGTTTGTCACCCTGTCTTTCTTTCCCGGACGGTCCGGTCTTTTCTCCCTATTGAACTCCCCTTTAATTACCTTTACAGTTAAGATAATCAAAAAAATTCATTTGTCCAGGAAAAATCTTCGTGCTAGCC
>CAYQTK010000297.1:0-3642 GCA_964420375.1 uncultured bacterium | reverse complement strand
CCCAGCTTGTGCTTGAGGTGGATGTCGCTGGTGGCGATGAAAACGTGGATGCGGGGGTCCGGGTTCTCCTTGACCGCATCCCAGACACGGTCGATGTCCTGCCGGTTGGTCCGGGCGAGGCCCGCCACCTGGCATTCCTTGATCTCTTCCGCTATGCGTCGTACCGACTCGAAGTCGCCTTCCGAGGAGATGGGAAAGCCGGCTTCTATAACGTCTACGCCGAGTTTCTCCAACTGCCGGGCCACGATCAGCTTCTCATCCAGGTTCATGGTGGCCCCTGGCGACTGCTCCCCGTCCCGCAACGTCGTATCGAATATATATACCTGTTCGGACATCTTGCTCTCCTTTTCAAAAACCGGTTGCGCCGGAACTTTTCGTGCGCTTCCCGGATATAAAAGACCCTCCCTTTATCATCTACAAGCTCTGGTTGCGAAATGAAAACGGACTGGAGGGTGATTTCAGGTTTATTTCACGGTCCGGAAAAGGCTCTTCTTCCCGGACCGGGATTCTCCCTGCCGGGACTTGGACCTTTTCTTCTCCAGCTTCCGCTTCAGCCTTCGCTGCTTTCGGGCTTCTTTTCTTTTTTCCCAGATCTGTTTTTCCCTGATCTTTATTATGATTCCCCCTTCGATAAGCCCCCAGACCAGGTAGATATGCACGCCCGTGAACAGGGTCTCCTCGGGCCGGACCATGAAGACGGCAAGGCCGCCTGCCAGGAAAACCAGGGGAACAACCGGTCCGTACTTCTTGTAGTCGAAGTCCTTGAAGGTCCGGAACCGGATGTTGGAGACCATAAGCAGCGAAAGCGCGAAAAGCCAGACAAGCATCAACCCCTGGAGTACCAAAGGCTCCAGGGGGAGTCCTCCATCGCCCGCCAACCTGAAGTAAAGCAGGGCCTGGGAAACGATCAGCAGGGCAGCCGGCGGGCTCGGCAAGCCCCGGAAGTACTTCTTCGATTCTTCTTCCCCGGTCAACGTATTGAACTTGGCCAGCCGGATGGCGGCGCAGGCCAGGTATATGAAAGCCACCGCCCATCCCAGCCTGGTGAAAACGCTTTCGAAAGCCCAGTAATAAGCAAGGATCGCCGGTGCCATCCCGAAGGAGATAAGATCGGACAGCGAGTCGTACTCCTGCCCGAAGGCCGACGTCATCTTCGTCATCCGGGCGACCCGGCCGTCCAGGCTGTCTGCCACCGCGGCCACCACAATCGCTATGCAAGCGGTCAGGTAATCGCCGGCCAGCGCCGAGATTATGGCGTAGAAGCCGGCGAACATGGCAGCGGTTGTAATGGCACTGGGCAAAAACCGGATGCCCCGCCGACGGCGCTCCTCCAACTCTTCGTCCGCCAGGATCTCCCGGTCGATCTCGTTCATCTCGATGTCGTCGAAATCGCTCATTCGATTCTTCCTATAACGCTCTCGCCGGCTTTGACCCGGTCACCGGCCCGGACCCCCACTTCGGCGTCCGGGGGAAGATACACGTCAAGCCTCGAGCCGAACTTGATCATTCCCATCCTCTGCCCAAGCTCGACCTCCTTGCCGGCCCGAACGTAACTGACTATCCGCCGGGCGACGAAACCCGAAATCTGGACGAACATGTAGTCGCGGCCTTGCCGGTCACGGACCACCACCGCGTTCTGCTCGTTGTCGGTCGAGGCCTTGTCAAGGCTCGCGTTAACGAACTTGCCCCTGGTGTAGGCGGTGTCGATCACCGTGCCCGTCCGGGGAATGCGGTTTACATGCACGTCAAGAGGAGACATGAATATCTCCACCTTTCGCATGGGACGATACAGGTAACGGTCTTCTTTTACATCGGACACCCGGAGGATCTTGCCGTCCGCGGGACTTACATATACATCGTCGTCATCCGGAATCTCCCGTTCCGGGTTACGGAAGAACCAAGCGGAGAAAGCGGTCAACAGGCCCAGGGGCATACTGATCCACCAGCGGCCCAAAGGCAGGGTCACCATGAAAAGGATTACCGAGCCGAAGACCCACGGATGGCCTTCCTTGGTGAACATCATGTCCCGGTTCTGCATGGGGTAAAATCCTCTCTGACCGGACCTCCGCCCGATATCATAAAACACTTGTGATCTACTATGGTAACTCCCTTTGTCCGCCCGTTCCAGAAACAACTCGTGATTATTGAAGTTAATACCCCTCCGGCGACTCTGTCAACGTCGGCGGGATTATTCTTCGTTCTCTGCCCGGGGGTCCTCCTTGGCGTCGATCCACTTCATCATCTTGCGGAGCTCCTTGCCCACCTTTTCGATGCGGTGGCTCCAGCCCTTTCTCTCCAGGGCCTGGAAGACCGGCCGGCCCGCCTTGTTCTCCAGTATCCACTCCCGGGCGAACTCTCCCGATTGGATCTCGGAAAGTATTTTTCTCATCTCCTGCCGCGTCCTCTCGTCAACCACGCGTGGACCGCGCGTCAGGTCGCCGTACTCCGCGGTGTTGGATACCGAGTAGCGCATGTAGCTCATGCCTCCCACCACCATGAGGTCCACGATGAGCTTCAGCTCGTGCATGCATTCGAAGTAGGCGATCTCCGGCTGATAGCCCGCTTCCACCAGGGTGTCGAAGCCCGCCTTTACCAGCTCGGTAACGCCGCCGCAAAGTACGCACTGCTCTCCGAAAAGGTCGGTCTCGGTCTCTTCCCGGAAGCTGGTCTCGATCACGCCCGCACGGGAGGCGCCGATGCCCTTGGCATAGGCCAGGGCCAGGTCGCGGCACTTGCCGGAGGCGTCCCGGTGCACCGCGATCAGGCAGGGAACGCCGGCGCCGCGTTCGTACTCGCTGCGGACCAGGTGGCCCGGTCCCTTGGGGGCGACCATGAACACGTCCACGCCCGCAGGGGGAACGATCTGCCGGAAGTGGATGTTGAACCCGTGAGAGAACATCAGGGACTTGCCTTGTTTCAGGTGCGGCAGGATCGCCTGATTATATACCTCCACCTGGTTCTCGTCCGGTATAAGTACCTGGATGATGTCCGCCTGGGATGCCGCCTCCTCCGCGCTTACCGGATCGAAGTCGTGGTCCCTGGCAAGCTCGTAGTTCCTGCCGCCGGGACGCTGGCCAACCACCACGGAAACTCCGGAATCGCGAAGATTCTGGGCCTGGGCGTGTCCCTGGCTGCCGTAACCTAAGACCGCGATCTTCTTGTCCTTCAATAGACCCAGGTCAGCGTCATCGTCGTAAAATATCTTCGGCATAACGGATTGTCCCCCCTTAAAGAATAATTTTTCTATTATATAACGCGGACCTTTTTATGCCAAACTGAAAGAAAATAAAAGAATGGAATCATTGCCTTCCGAAGCATAGAAAGAATCTGTTTTGACAACAGGGCAATAGAACAAGAATAATTCCCTCTGGATTTCAATGTGATAAATTATTGATGCCCTCGTAGAAAGTCAAAATAAGCCTATTAGAGCGCTGAAAGAGCGACGTTCTATAGCCCAGTCCTGATGCTCCGTCAAATGCTTCTCGGGGAATAGAAGAAAATCGTGCGAGCGGCTGATACCGCGACTAAAGTCGCTCGCACGAAGAAGAGCTCTTTGTAAGCGACGAAAAACGCTTGAGAGAACACTTGTGCTTTGTCACTCGAAAAAAGGGGAACGGATCCAATGCAGATCGCGGCTAAAGC
>CAYQTK010000296.1:0-3659 GCA_964420375.1 uncultured bacterium | reverse complement strand
GAATTTATTTCCTGAAGGAGGACATTGAAGTTGAGCGTATCCTGGCTTGACTGGGCCATCATCGGCGGTTACTTCCTGTTCGCCCTTGTCATCGGCATTTATTTCTCGCGGCGGGCGGGCAGCAACACCACCGAGTTCTTTGGCGCGGGCCGGAGCCTGCCCTGGTGGCTTGCGGGGACCTCGATGGTGGCCACCACCTTTTCCGCAGACACTCCCCTGGCGGTCACCGAGATGGTCTACGCCCACGGAGTGGCCGGCAACTGGCTGTGGTGGAACTTTGTCTTTTCAGGCATTCTCACGGTGTTCTTCTTCGCGCGGTTGTGGCGCCGGGTCGGCGTCCTCACCGACATCGAGTTCACCGAGGTGCGCTACAGCGGCAGGGCAGCGGGTTTCTTGCGCGGCTTCCGTGCGCTTTACTTCGGCATCGTGATAAACGCGGTGATCATGGGCTGGGTTATCTCTGCTATAGGCACGGTAGTCGAGGTTGCCCTGGGCATTGACCGGTGGGTGGCCATCATCGCGTGCCTTTTGATCACGGTAGTCTACTCCGCGCTCTCCGGCTTGTGGGGAGTAATCATCACCGACTTTTTTCAGTTCATCATGGCCATAGCCGGCTCCATTCTGCTGGCTGTCTTTGCGCTTTCCAGGGTGGGAGGTATGGACGGGGTCCGGACGCGGCTTGCGGAGCGCTTCCAGGACCTCGGCCAGGCAGGAGGCGCAGAGTCGGTTGACTCGTTCTTATCATTCATTCCGCCGGTGGGTTCCGCCTGGCTGCCGGTGTTTATGTTTTTTGGCTACATTGCAGTGCAGTGGTGGGCAAGCTGGTACCCGGGAGCAGAGCCGGGCGGCGGGGGGTACGTTGCGCAGCGAATGTTCAGCGCCAAAGACGAGAAGCACTCCCTGCTGGCCACCCTGTGGTTTAACGTGGCCCATTACGCGCTGCGGCCGTGGCCGTGGATTCTGACCGCGCTGGTAGCGGTTGTGCTTTTTCCCAAGCTGGAGCCGGACAAGGCAAAAGAGGGAGAGTACCTGATCAAGGCCCCCAAGCCCGGCTATACCATGATCAAGGAGGAGGCGGAATCCAGGTACTTACTGGCAGAGTCAGAGGAAGGCTACCGTATCTTCAGACAGGACAAAGGCGGGGAAGACGCGCCCAAAAAAGAGGTCCAGATTATTGACGAGCCGCGGCAGACCTACGTGGCCCTGATGATGACCTATCTGCCCAAGGGAGTACTGGGGCTTCTGCTGGCTGCAATGGCTGCGGCGTTCATGTCCACCATATCGACCCACATCAACTGGGGAACCTCCTACGTGGTCCGCGACTTCTACCAGCGGTTTATAAAACGAGATGCTGACGAGGGCCATTATGTTTCGATATCGCGGTGGGTGTCGGTGTTCATGATGGTGGCGGGCGGACTGATCGGGCTCTTGATGCAGACACAGGTGGGCGGCTGGAAGCTGTTGTTGACCATCGGGGCGGGCACCGGCCTGGTGCTCATCCTGCGCTGGTTCTGGTGGCGCATAAACGCGCTTTCCGAGATATCATCCATGATTGCCGCACTGGTGGTGTCCCTTTCCCTCAAAGCACTGCAACACTGGAACATCATCGCCTTTCCCGAAAACCAGGTGTTCGCCTACGAGTTGGTGACCACCGTGCTTTTTACTACTGCTGCGTGGCTGGTGGTGACCTTGCTCTCCCGCCCGGAAAAGGACGATGTCCTGGACGAGTTCTTCCGGCGGGCAAGACCTGCCGGCCCCGGCTGGAAGAAAGTCAGGCAAAGGCTCGGCGATTCGGTAGAAGTGACCGATAACCTCTTCTTCTCCTTCCTCGACTGGATAGCAGGATGCGTACTTATCTATGCCGTGCTTTTCGGGGTGGGAGATTTGATCATGGGCGAGTATTTGCGTGGAGTAATCCTGCTCATAACAGGGGCCGCCGGCGGAGGCTTTATTTATTGGGACCTCTCCAGGCGCGGCTGGCAAAAGGTGGCGGAATGAGCGAAGAGAAAGACAATAAGCGAGACCTCGATCGGCGGCGATTCATGGGCACCACCTCCTCTGCAGCGGCAGGCGCCATGCTCACCCCTTTAGCATGCGAGTCAAAAGAAGAAAAGAACAAAAAGTCCGGCAAAAGCGACAAGCCGGCCAACCTGGTCTACGTGTTTGCCGACCAGCTCGGCGCGCGACACCTGGGACTTGCATCAAAGCTCGCGCATACGCCTGTAATCGACGCCATGGCTTCAGAGGGCGTGAACTTCACCAATGCCGTCTCCACCATGCCCGTCTGCTGCGCCCACCGTGCTTCACTTATGACCGGCAAGTACCCCACCACCACCGGCATGGTCATCAACGAGCTGCGCATGAACCCGGACCACCGCTGCATCGGGCACGCCCTTACCAGGGCGGGATACCACACCGGCTACATCGGCAAGTGGCACCTTTACGCCAACGAGCTCGGAGACCACCTCGACCCCGACAACAGCTTTGTCCCGCCCGGCAAGCAACGGCTGGGGTTCGACGATTACTTTGCAGCCTATAACTTCCACCATATCTACTACGGAACGTACTATCACCTGGACACGCCCGAGAAGATACCTTACAGCAAAACCAGTAATGCAAAAGCATACGAGCCGCTCTACCAGACCAACATGGCGCTGGATTTCTTAAAGAAAGCCTCGTCGTCGGAAAAACCGTTCGCCCTGTTCCTCTCATGGGGACCTCCTCACGACCCCTGGCTGCTGGAGAACGTGCCCCACAAGTTCTACCAGAGGTTTAAACAGAAAGACTTTCCAAGGCCCCCCAACTTCTCGTGGAAAAACGACAAGTACGCTGATTTGTGGGGAACGCTCCTGCCGGGACAGAGGCTTTTCATCGAGCACTGGAAGCGTATCTACTATGCCATGACCTCGAGCCTGGACTGGAACCTGGGCAGGATCATAGAAGCGCTTTCAGAGCTGGGCATCGAGGACAACACCGTTCTGGTGTTCAGCTCCGACCATGGCGAGATGTTCGGCGCCCACGGCAGGCGTGCCAAGAACATCTTCTACGAGGAAGCCGCGCGGGTCCCCTTTTTGATGCGTTGTCCCGGACTGCTTCCGGCCGGCAAGGAGGTTGACGCCTGTCTGGGCACGGTGGACATCATGCCTACCCTGCTCGGGCTTCTGGGGATCTCGATTCCCGGCGAAGTCGAAGGAATGGACCTGTCCCACCTCGCACGTGGAAAAAGCGGTCCGGAGCCCGACGCTGCATTTCTCCAGAACCTGGGCGCTTGCGCGGAGTTCATGGACGGCTACGAGTGGCGGGCGGTCCGGGACAAGCAATACACCTATGCAATTTACAGAAGAGACGGACACGAGCTGCTTTTCGACAACATAAACGACCACTACCAGCAAAAGAACCTGGCTTTGGAAAAGGACCATACAAATACAAAGAAAAGGCTGAAAGAGTTCATGAAAGAAAAAATGGACTCCTTGAACGACAACTTCGAGAAATGCACTTGGTACAAAGAGCACTGGATCAAGGACCGGATCATCCTTCGCGGCGCCAAGGGATAGGTTCATCCTCCACTTGTTATTGACTAAACATTCAATCACGAAAAAGCATATAACTAGTCCCATAACAAGCGCACTTTTTTAGCCCATAACATAAAAAATACTTGA
>CAYQTK010000295.1:0-3664 GCA_964420375.1 uncultured bacterium | reverse complement strand
GTGGGCCCCGCTCTGGTCCTCGATGCACTCGCAGGCCACGCCCGGGCCGATGATCTCCGACAAACCGTAGATGTCCATGGCCTTGATCTTCAAGCGGCGCTCGATCTCGCCGCGCATGTTCTCGCTCCACGGCTCCGCTCCCAGGACCCCGGCTTTAAGAGGCATGCTGTCGAAGTCAACTCCGTTCTTCTCGCCGACCTCTGCCAGGTTCAACGCGTAGGATGGAGTACAGCAGATTATGTCCGGGCCGAAGTCCTGCAGGAGCATCATCTGCCGCTGGGTCTGGCCGCCGCTTACCGGGACCACGGTGGCCCCCAACCGCTCGGCGCCGTAGTGGGCGCCCAGCCCGCCGGTGAAAAGGCCGTAGCCGTAGGCGTTGTGGATCATGCTCTTCTTGGTCGCGCCCGACGAAGCAAACGCCCGGGCCATTAGCTCCGACCACAGCTTGATGTCCTTTTTGGTGTAACCGGCCACTGTGGGCTTGCCGGTCGTGCCCGAGCTGGCGTGGACCCGAACCAGCCGGTTCATGGGAACGGCGAACATCTTGAAAGGGTAGTTGTCGCGCAGGTCCTGCTTGGTGGTGAACGGAAGCCTGGCCACGTCCGCAAGGGACTTGATTTGTTTGGGGCTTACACCCGCTTTGCCCAAAGCCTCCCGGTAAAAGGGGACCTTGTCGTAAACCCTTGCAACAAGCTCCCGGAGCCTTTCAAGCTGAAGCTTCTCCAGCTTCTTGCGCGGTAGCGTCTCCTCCTCACTGCGTATCAATGTCATGACCTCCTTGGCGAAATAAAAAATAAATTATCAATAAATACGTGCAATGTCCAGTAAGAAGCGCCCCTGCACCCTTTTTCAGGTATTCGGGTCCTCTTGTGCTGCACCGTGATCCAGCCTGGAAAAAAGCGAAACCGGCGGAACCTGCTCCTTGCAAACAAGCGATAAAAGAATATATTATATGCAAGTCCATCTGAAGCCGTGTTGCTTATCTACAGGGAGAAGCGCAGACCATGGAGTTTACTTTTATAGACCGGGCCTCAGCCCTTCTGGGAGTGCCCTTGCTGTCGGGGACCAACTTCTTTCTGACCATTGCAGCCATCGGCGCGGTCGAGCTATTTACTGACGTCAGTCTTCCCGGAATGGAGTTTCTGGCCCGGCCGGAGATAGTATTGCTTGCCGCGGGCATCTATTTGGTGGAGACGTTTGGGGGTACGGTGGTCAATTCCCTTACTCCCAGCGTGCCGGTGGACACCGCCAAGGAGACCTTGAAGAGCTTCCTGGTGGTGCCTGCCACAGCCGTGCTTTTGGGGATGATGGGCTCGGAGAGCTCCGCCTTTACAGAAAGAGAGACCGTGGCCGCGGGATTTGCAGCAGGCATGGAAATCGGGCCCCTCTCCTTCGTCTACTTCGTGGTGGGAGGAGTGCTCTCGGCTTTTACTCAATCGCTCAAGATATTCGTGCGGAGCGTGATCGACCTTTTGCCCGAGCCGCTTACCAACCTGGGAGTCGAGCTGCTGGAAGGCGGCGCCAGCGTGGCCGGCGTACTTCTCATATTTTTCGCGCCCCTCATAATGCTTGTCATCTCCATTTTGTTCATCATCTTTTTCTTGCTGGCGGGGCCCCGCATCCTCCGCACTGCGCGCATCAACTACAAAGCGGTTTTCGCAGCTTTCAAATATTACATTAAAAAGCAGGGAGCGGTCTTCGATCCCCAAAAAACAGACCGCGCGCTCTTAAACCTGGCCCAAAAAGAACTTGCAGGACAACCCGAAACAATGGCCCGGTTCATCTCCCAAAGGGTGCCCGGCATGGGAGTGAACTTCACGGGCTATGTTGTGCTTGCCCAAGGAAAGCTCCTGCTCGCCGCACGCGGCCTGGCGAGGAAAAAATGCGTGCATCTCGAGCTCGGCTCCATAACCTCTGCCGCGCTATATCCCGGCCTGCTCTGCGACCACCTTTACATCACCGTGCCGGGGGAAAAGAAGGTCTGCTTAAAGTTTCTCAAGACGTGGAAAAAGGACGCCGAGCTACTCTACAAAAAGCTGCCCCAAGCTGAGCCTGCAACCGGGGCACCGGTCGCTGACACGCCTTGAACGAGAAAAAAGACGAACCATGAGCGGGCCGGTATTTCACGTGGAGAAGATGGTCCATGGCGGCTTTTGCATTGTGCATGACCGGGACCGGGCCCTACTGGTGCGCGGCGTCATCCCCGGCGAACAGGTCAACGTGCGAATCTTACCGGGCACCGGTACTCCTAAAGCCGAGCCCCTCGAGATCGTGTCTGCATCCCCCGAGCGGCGGGAGCCTCCCTGCCCGCTTTTCGGCAAATGCGGGGGATGTCATCTCCAGCACATCTCCTACCCCTTGCAGGCGGTCTTGAAAAAGGAGGCCATGGAGGAGACCATCGCCAGGATCGCGGGGATCGAGACCACGGCAGACGAGACCATAACCGCGGCCCCGCCGCTTTACTACCGCTCCCGGGTACGGCTCCAGGTGAAAGGCGGGAAGGCGGGCTTCTTCCGGGCAGGCGGCAGAGACCTGGTGGAGGTCGGCCACTGTCTTCTGGCCCGCGAGCCTCTGAACTTAAGGCTTTCCGACCTGGCCGCGCTCATCAAAAAGGACAAGCCGGAGTCCATCGAGCTTATTGAGGATGAGAGGGGCGATGTCGTGGCAGTGAGCAGGAAGGGCGGAAAGAAACGGACCTATGTTTACTCGGAAGAGGCGGGCTGGGTGTCGGAGCCTTGCAGAAAGATCGCGTTTCAGCAGGTAAACCCGGAACAGAACCTCCGGCTTATTGAGACGGTCGCCGCTATTGCAGAAAAAGCCGCTCCAGCGCTCGCCCTCGAGCTTTATGCAGGGGACGGAAACCTGACCCGGGGCATCGCCCCTTTCTGCGGTCGCGTCCGGGCCGCGGACTCCGATCCTGCCGCGGTTGAACTCGCCGGGGAGAGTCTTTGCAAGTATGATAATGTCAAGTTCGAGAGACACTCAGCGCACAAGCTAGTGGACGACAGCCTGCGACAGGGCGAACGGCCCGACCTGGTCCTGCTCGATCCGCCGCGCAAGGGAGCCCGCGAGGTCATACCCGGCCTGGTTCGCCTGGACCCGCAGTACGTGGTTTACGTGTCCTGCGACCCGCCTGCTCTGGCCCGGGACATAAAGGACCTTGCTGCCGCGGGTTACCGGCTGGAGAACATCCATCCCCTGGACATGTTTCCGCAGACCTATCATTTGGAAGTAGTGGCGTTGCTGGTAAAAAAGGGATGACGGGTGAAGGGAGAGGCGAAAACATTGGAGGCGGCAACCGGATTCGAACCGGTGTATAGCGGTTTTGCAGACCGCCGCCTTACCACTTGGCTATGCCGCCTCAAAAAATGGAGCAGGAGACGGGGATCGAACCCGCGACAACCACGTTGGCAACGTGGGGCTCTACCTGCTGAGCTACTCCTGCTCGAAATCAATCGGTCTGTGTTTTCCGTACACATGAGATTTTAATCAAATCAAACCTTCATGTCAAGGAGCCCTTGCACGGCGGGTGAGCGACATATTTGGTGGCTGTTGCCCGGCCTGCTTTTTTGGACACTGATCTGAAAGTATCCAGGATCATCAGGACGAAAACAGGGGTAAAAGCGAAGGTGGGATTAAAAAGAGAAGGAAGGCACTTGTGGAA
>CAYQTK010000294.1:0-3668 GCA_964420375.1 uncultured bacterium | reverse complement strand
ATCCCCTGATGGACACAGTAGCGAATGTGCCCATGCCGCCGTAGCGGTTGATCTGCACTCCTACTGATTTGTCAAGCTCCTCGGAAACGCTCGAGACGCCGGCCGAGGATTCGCCGGTGTCGATCACGGTCATGAACTTGGTGGGGTTCTCGCGCTCCCGCTCGCTTTGCACCGACTCTCCCACCACGATTATGGGGTCCAGCACAATAAGCTCGTCTTCTCCCGAGGAAGGCCCTTGCCCGTTGTTCTCTTCCTGGGCAAAGGCCGCCTGACAGGCGAGAAAAGTAACGCACACCGCCACCGCGATCACGTGAGAAGCGAAAAACTTTACAAGTGAGGATAAAAAAGGCCGCTTACTGAATATGGTATGTAAATATTTGCCGGGCAATGCCTTCTCCCCCTCCGCGAGGTTCCTCAACATTGACTGTAAGGCAGGTCTCCTGGCTTAAGGATCGTCGCTTGGGCTGGCCTTCCCATCTTTTATTCATAAAGACAGTGGCGTTTGCAGCCTAGCTCCCCTATTACAGTTGCGGGTCAGCTCCGGACTTGCACCGGATTCCCTCTTGTGCCGAAAAGGCACACCATACAGACTAATATTAAGATAACATCATTTATTACAGAAGTCAAGACGGATAAGGAGTCCACAGCACTGAAGATTCGGGAGGGCGGGGTTTGGTGGTTGTTTTTTTTCTGATTAAGTTGTTTAGAGCAGAGAGGTGGTGGGCCATGCCCCTTTGGCGGCGGGTTTGGAAATAAGGCGTTTTCATAGGGGGATTCGGCCTGGAACGTGGGTCATTAACTCATGAGGAGTCGATCCGGAACTGGAACCTTTCATATTTGATCCTGCGGTAATCGTCCTCGTCGAGCTTTGCACTCCTCCATGCTTCCAGCAGCAGGAAAGCCGGGTCCCTGGCGCTTCCCACTCCTTTGGGGAAGATTTTTTGGCTCCTTACGAGAATCTGTGGGTGAATAACAGTCATGCAAGCCCTCTACGATGAGTGTATTTCATCTCCTCCAAGAGGAATGACAGCCTTGGTTAAAGCTCGTCCTTGCCGGCGCTTGCAAAAATCAAATGATTATGCTAGCCTGAGTTTACGCTTTATGCCTTTCACGAAGTCAATATAATCCGTAACCTGCCGGATTTCAAAAGGTAATCATCGCCGTTTCTGTATTGCCCTACTATCATGGAGGTGGAGCATGGCTGCTATAACCAAGAAGATCAAAAAGGGGCGGGCCTACTACTATGCGGTGGAGTCGGCGCGGGTGGATGGAAAGCCGAGGATCGTGTGGCAGAAATATCTGGGCACGATTGACGCCATCGTGAAGCGGGCGGACCAGGCGAAGCCGGCCAAGCCGAAAGAGACGGTGATCTTCGAGGCGGGCGGTGTGGCAGCGCTGTTGCGGGTCGCCGAGCGCCTGGGGGTGATGGAGATCATCAACGAGGCGGTACCCAAGCGGGAGCAGGGCCCGACGGTGGGCCATTACCTGCTTTTGGCCGCCATCAACCGGGCGCTCTCGCCCAAGAGCAAAGTGGAGATCGGCGACTGGTACGAGAGCACGGTGCTGCGCAGGCTGTGGCGTTTTCCAAAGAGCGCCTTTATAAGCCAGCGTTTCTGGGACCACATGGACATGGTCTCGGAGAAGGCCATCGAGCGCATCCAGGACAAGCTGGCGCTAAGCATCAAGCAAGAGTTCGGTCTTGACGAACAGACCTTGCTCTACGACACCACCAACTTCTTCACCTTCCTGGCCACCACTAACGACCGCTGTGACGTGGCCCGGCGCGGCCACTCCAAGGCCAAGCGCCACGATCTGCGGCAGGTGGGGCTCGCACTCCTGGTCACCGCAGACTACCAGATACCGCTTTTCCACCGGGTCTACCAAGGCAACATCCCGGACGTGAGTCTCTTCCCCCAACTGGCCCAAGAGCTTATCGGGCGTTACAACAAAACCCTCAAAAGCGGCGCAGACGCGACATTGGTGTTTGACAAGGGCAACGTCTCCGATGAAGCCATGGAGCAGATCGTGGTCTCGGGCCGGCACTTCGTGGCCGCGCTCAGCGCCGGCCGCGCTCCCGAGCTCGTAAGCACGCCGCTTGATCGTTTTGAAGAAGTTCCCGGCCTGCCCGGCGCCAGGGCCTTTGCCGGAGAGGACACCTTGTGGGGCAAAGAATGCCTGTTCGTGGTCTCTTACACCGAAAGCTTCTTCACCCAGCAGTTGAACGGAGTAACCCACAACATGACCAAGTGCCAGAAGAAGCTACTCGACCTGGAAAAAAGCCTCGCGAAGTGGCGCAAAGGCAAGGCCCGGGGAAAAAGGCCCACCGTGCGAAGCGTGAAAGCGAGCGTTAACCGGATTCTCTCGCCCCAGTTCATGAAGGAGTTGTTCGAGGTCAAAGTGGAACAGGACAACGGCGCGCCCCGGCTCCAGTACTCAGTAAACCACGACGCGCTCGACAAGCTCATTAACGAGCGGCTCGGAAAAACCGTGCTGGTAACCGACCGGCGCGAATGGGAGAAAAAACAGGTGATCGGCGCTTACCGAAGCCTGGCCCAAGTCGAGGACACCTTCAAAAACATGAAGAACGTGGACTTCTTGAGGTGGCAGCCAGCCTACCACTGGACCGACCAGAAGATCAAGGTGCATGGCCTATACTGCGTGATCGGCCTGTTGCTGTCGAGCCTGGCGCGCAAGGTGGCAATGGAGGCCGGAATGGATATGACCCTGCCGGCAATGCTCAAAGAACTCTCCGACATCCGCGAAGTAGCAGTGGTCTATCCGCAAGGCGCCATGGCCCGCCGAAAAGACCATATCGCCCTGAGCCGAATGACCCCCCGCCAAAGAAAACTCGCCCACGCCCTGGAAATCGCCCAGGTGCTCAGTGGGTAATACATCTGTTCACGTATAAGTTACTATGAAACAGCCACTTTCTTGAAATCTCAAAACATAACTCGTAAACTCAGGCTAGTGCTGGGACATGGCGAGACAGGTTAGTGTATTGTCAAGCGTTTTTCATGGAATAAGAGAAGGTCGTGCGAGCGGCTTTAGCCGCGATTTTCGCAGTTTTTCTTATACTCCTTTTTCGTGTGACAGAGCACTGGCGCTCGGGCCGCACGCTTTATCGTGCTTTGTAAAAGTAATTTGATACGTGCGAGCGACTTTAGTCGCGACATAAATTCACTCCAGCGCTTCCTCCCGTACCATTATTTCTGCATAAATCAATAAATTGTACTGTCCGCCAGGCCGGCATTAATACCATAGCCGCTAAGCATGATAAGTTCAAGCTCCCCGCTGGCAGCCGACAAAGCGGTAAGCGCTTGTTTTTGTTCAGGTACCAATAAACCGGATGAACCGTTTTTTTCCGAATCAGGGAAGAACTTCTTTTCGCTTCGAGATCTTGGAAACTTCCTGTTCCCTCAACGCTTCCAGGTCTCCTCGAAGGGCGGACTCCACCGCGTAATAGGTTGCGGTGCCTGCGCACTTGGAGGGTTGGATCACGAAGTCGGCGCCGGCTTCGTAAAGCGCCGCGGTATGGCTTGGCATCTCGGCGGTCAAAAATATTTTGGCCCTGGGACAATGCTGTCGGATGAGGCTGATGATTTTCTGGTTTGACGTGCCTTTCAGAATGGGGTCGGGAATGGTGCTCAAGACGATCTCTGCTTCGCTTA
>CAYQTK010000293.1:0-3719 GCA_964420375.1 uncultured bacterium | reverse complement strand
TCTGATATGGAATAAAATAATACAATCATTAGAATCGGCCTCTTTTTTTCTTGCCGGGGACATCCAAATTTTTTCAATAAATATCAAATGCTTATCGCAAAGGATCTCGGATGACTCTCCAAGCTTTATGATTGGTACGCAAAATGCAAAACTTTCAATCAAGGGTTTGATATCTTGCGGCTTTGGCTGTAACCGGGAAGAGTTATATCTCCGGCTTTGGTAAGTTTTCCGGTTGACGATTAGACGGGGAAGGGCTTTATGCAAGAGAAGAGAAGAAAATGCATATTTTGCGGCAAGGAAGAGCTTATGACCACGTATATATGTACCGAATGCCAGGAAAGGATCCAGAAAGAGGTCATGTTGCGCCGCGAGAACATGAGAAAAGAGGCTATAGCTGCGATGAATAAGCAAGGCAGTAACTCGGGTAATAATAACCAGGCTTAATTTACTTCAACCAAGGAGGAAGGATTGATGCAAATCACGGACGTTTCAGTAGTACCGGTTGATGAGAACAAACTGAGGGCCTATGTCAACATAACCATTGACGATTGCTTCATGGTACGGGGCCTGAAGATCATTCACGGAAGCAACGGTCTGTTTGTAGCCATGCCCAACAAGAAAGGCAAGAACGGCCTGTTCCGCGACGTTGCCCACCCCATTAACTCGGAGACCAGGAAGATGATCGAAGACACGGTGCTCGAAGAGTACGAGCGAGTCATGGAATCAGGGGAGGAGCCCCAGGAAGCAGCAAACCTCTGAACAAAAAATTCCCTAACACGGAAAGGGGGCCTCCGGGCTCCCTTTTTTGTGTTACTATCATCCTGCATGGTTAGTGATCATGGGAAGCAGAGAGTTTGACCAAGAAGGGAAAACATTAACGACACCAGAATCATAAGAGTTTTTTCTTAAGCCGGGCATACGGAGCTATGACGGCGGGGACTGCTTATTCAGCGGGGCTCGGTGCCTGTTTGATATTATGTCCCTCGATGTGATATTTTAATGGTTCTTATAATCAGTCGAACTCAGAGTTGTTGTCCGCTTATTGGAAGAGATGGCGGGCTATAGATTCCCCGGGGCATGCCGGGAAAGCCGGAAATGTTTTTTAAGCTGAAACTGCGGAGTAGAGTCCTGGATTCCTCGACAGATAACAAAAGGGACACGCTTGCGAACAGGCTATCACTGGCAACAGTGGTTGTTCTGGGCGTTTATTTTTTTCTGCTCATTTTCTTTTTTGATGAAACCCGGCACGACCAGGACAACCTGGCCACGTTGGCTCTTTTTCTGGGCATATTGTCGATTATCCTGAGCCCTCCGCGGGAGCGTCCTGCGTGGCCTTACTGGGTTTTCGTCGGGGGGTTGGTTTGTTTTTACCTTTTAAATTTGTTGGCCGTCCATCTTGCGCCTGATCTCCCGGATATAGGGCACACGAGTTCCAGGATGGTTCATCTTCCCAAGCTTCTTCTTGCTTTGGCCGCAGGTATAGGGCTCCGGCGGCAGCGTCATGCATTTTATCTTCTCATCTGCATACTGGTCATTTCGGGTTTGGGATATCTGGGAGAAGCCATAAGTATTCCCTGGCGCGACGGCATCTACATGCACGGCAGGCTTATGCTGGACCGTGGTTATCATGTCAGGCTGGCCATAGAACTGCTGATGCTGTTTTCGCTTTTTATGGCCTATGCCCTGCTCAGGAGGTTCGGTTACTCCTCTCTCATATACCTTGCCGGGGTCTTGTTGTTCGGGGCCTTATTATTCCTGACCAAAACCAGGTTCGCCCTGCTTACCATGTTCTTTGTAACTATTCCGTGCGCTGTCCTGGTTCAGAGAAAAGTCGGCACCATCAAGCAAAAGATAATCGTAGCCGGCCTGATATTTTTCCTGGTAGCTCCGGGCGTGGGCGGGATATGGTACCTTACCGCCAGCAAGGAAAGAAGGTCCCCGACAAACGCCCTCCTCCGCATCAAAGCCTATAAATCCGTGGCCATAATCGCCAAGAGGTCCCCCCTGCCCAGGGTTGTCCTGGGGTATGGACGCTTCTCCCATACCTATGAGGCTGTAAGTAAAAAATACGGGGTTAACGTGGAAGAAACCCCCAACGTCTCCCTCGCTCACGCCCATAACGTTTTTGTCCAGACTTTCCTGGAGACGGGGGTTGCAGGGACCCTGGTACTTATTATCATTTATGGGGTGGCTTTTTACAGGGCGGTTACAGGATGGATACGAGGCAGGACAGAAACGGGCGCGGTAGCCGGCGTTATGATTGTAGCTATCATAACCCTTACGGTCATGGGACAGATGGATCACTGCCTGAACCAAAGTATAACGGGAAGGCTCGGCTGGTTCATGATCGGACTGGCCTTTGCCTCCGGGGCCGTGGCTAAGCCCGGCAGTGACGTAGAGACCTCGGAGTGTTGAGATGTAAAGATTTTTGTGGTATATATATTATTATCACATAAAGCAAAGCTTTTCGAAAGCTGACAAAAGGGGGAGCCGATGCTCGTCAGGAGTATAAAAAGGGGAGGGGCAACTCTTTCACTCCTGGATTTAAGTACTGTACTTGTAAGTTTTTTCGCTGCCTTCTATCTGAAGAAGTACGTCATTCTTCCGCACCCGGAGCTCGATTTAAACCTGTACACCAGCCTTATCCTGCTGGAGATACCGTTTATAATGCTCGCGCTGTACCTTACCGGGATCTACTCCGCACGGGTGATGCTCTCCGACCTGTACACCCAGTTCCGGACGATAGGAAAGGCCATGGTCTGGGTGTTGGCCGTGTTCGTGGTCGTGTCATTTTACGCCAAGGTGTTCTCCTATCCTCCCTCCCGGGTGGTGTTCACCCTGTTCTTTGTCTTCCTTTCCACGGGCATGATACTCTCCAGGCTGACCATAGCCGCCGGAAAGAAAGTACTTAATGAAGAGACCGGCGTCATGAACCGGGTGCTGGTGTTCGGTGACCCCGACAGATCGAAAGAACTCGTGCAGAGGCTCGGCAACAACATCTACTGTCGGTTCCACCTGCTCGGTGTGGCCGGTGCCGAAGGAATGCCGGTCTCCAGCGCCATCGCCATGATCGAGCAGGGAGCGGTGGACATCGTGATCATAGACCTGCCCCTGGACAACGCCGAAACCATATCCCGGGTGACAGCAAAAGCGGAAGAGGAGGGAGTCTGCGTTTACATGACTCCCCGCGTGTTCCCCTCCACCATGCTGAACCTCTCCAGGGTCATTGTCGGGGGAATACCGCTTATAACCCTTGAGCCCAAGGAGATACCTTTGCGGGGAATGATAGAGAAAAGGCTCATGGACCTGGGTATCTCGCTGTTCCTTCTCATAGCGCTGTCCCCCCTCATGATCGCCATAGCTGCAATGGTGAAGCTGACCAGCAAGGGGCCCGTGCTGTTCAGGTCGCGCCGGGTGGGACTTGACGGCAGAGAGTTCGAAATGCTCAAGTTCAGGACCATGAAGGTGAACGACGAAAAGGCAAGGCCCCTGGATTACAAAAAAGAGGAAGGGGCGGTAATCATGAACAGGTCCGGCTACGAAGAGCAGTGCACCGCCATAGGCCGCCTTCTGCGCAGGACCAACCTGGACGAGCTTCCCCAGCTCATCAACGTGCTCGGAGGATCAATGAGCATTGTCGGGCCCCGCCCCGAAAGGACCGGATACGTAAAGCTCTTCAAGCAGGAGATACACCGGTATACCCACAAGCACTGGGTAAA
>CAYQTK010000292.1:0-3754 GCA_964420375.1 uncultured bacterium | reverse complement strand
CCCGGCTTTACATGTTGACACTCGACAATGATGTAAGGTTCCCCTTCCATCTCGATCTTAAGCCCTTTCCGAAAGTCATTGGTCGAGTACATCTCTTTTTTCCTCCCGCCTTCTTGAATATAATTATCCGCCGCGGCTGCGGCAACCTGTTAAATTTCTTCCGCCGACTATATGACCCGCAGGTTTCCGGATGAAGAAGTCAGCAACCGGCGTCCTTTCGGGGTCACCAGTACCATGTCCTCGATGCGTACCCCTCCCCAGCCGGGAATGTAGATGCCAGGCTCGGCAGTCACCACCATGCCGGACTCCAGCACTCCCTTGCTTCGCGGATTCAAGACCGGTCGCTCGTGCGTTGCGAGTCCCACGCCGTGGCCCAGGCCATGGCCGAAGTAATCGCCGTACCCCGCGTTGCGGATATGGCTGCGGGCCACTTCATCCGTCTCTTGACAGGACCCCCCCGGCCGAATGCTCTTTATGGCCCGGGCCTGCGCCTCCCTTACAATGCCGTAGATCTCCTCCTGCTTCTTCTGGGGGGTTCCCAGGCAAAAGGTGATTGTCTGGTCGGACTGGTACCCCTTGTAAACGGCGCCGAAGTCCACGGTCACCAACTCGCCCTTGCGCATTTTCTTCTCCGAGGCCACCCCATGGGGATAGGCCCCTCTTCTGCCCGAAGCGACTATGGTGGAGAAAGGAGGGTATCCGGACCCCAGCTCCTGCATGCGCGTCTCCAAAAGCAAGGCGAAGTCCTTCTCCTTCATGCCCGGACGAGCATGCCCGCAGACCTCGCGGAAGGCCCGGGCCGCTATGTTGGCGGACCGCCTGATATGACGCACTTCCGACTCGTCTTTAACCGCCCGCTGCTCCAGGACCCATGCGCCTACGGGCACCAGCTTTACGCCCTTCAAGAGCTTTTTGAGGCTCTGATAACTCCCGTAGGTTATGCCTTCCTCTTCGAAAGCCACGGCGGCAATGCCCTTTCTTTTTATGAAACCGGCAATGTCATGGAAGCGCTTTTGCACCTCGACCAGGGTAAAGCCCGGGCATTCATCCTCCGCCTGGCTTATGTATCTGAAATCCGCGAAAACATACCGGGAACGGCGCGTTATGAGGAGCGCGGCTTCTGTGCCGGTAAAGCCGGAAAGATAGCGCACGTTCAGCATGTCGGTAACCAGCATTGCCGAAGCCTCGGAATGGCGGAGACGGCTGCGGAGCTTCTTGATTCGCTCCTCGCGAACCTCCGGCAGCGGCCCTCGGGGCATGGGACTACTCCTCCAGGTTGACATGGATGGTGTACTGCTTGACGGGCTCGGTTACGGGATTGCCCTTCGAGTCAAGCTTCTCCGCGGCCTGAATGACCGAGATGAAGTGGTTGTCGGTGTTGTCAAGGGTGTGGAGGTACTGAATGGTCTCCTGGACCATGCGGGTGGGGTAGCAATGCAGAAGCTCCCAGAAGAAATGGTTCTCGTTGTAGTACTCCACTGCGTATTCGTCAGAGCTGCTCTTGCCGGGTGTAAGCTGCGAAGGAAGGTCATGGTAAAGAAACACCTTCTCGAGCTCATCCCTCGTGCTTATGGTGTGGTTTTGCGGAGCTATCTGGGGATTGGGGTTCAAGAGCTCGTCATGAATGGATTTCACCCACATGAACTTCTTTAAATAGCCCTCCTTGTAGCTTATGAACTTGCCGCTCCGGATAAGCGCGAAGTAGAGGACCATGTCCTCCAGGCTCAGGCTTGCACGGTTTAAGAAAAACGAAAGCTCCTTGTTGCCGTACTCCTCCATTATGGCTTCGTGCCTGCGCTTGCTGCGGTTGGGGATGTGCTTGAAGTAGTCTGTGTAGTGGTTTTGCTCCAGGAACTCCTGCAGTGTTATGCCGGGGTGTTTTTTGTCCAGGCTCTTGGAGACCTCGTATCCTGAGTAGGCCAGGTAGGCGTTAAGCGAAGCCATACTCAAAACAAGTGAAGTTACGCGCTCATCTAAAAGCCGGGTGAAAACCTCCCGGTCATCTATCCTGATGAGGTCGCCCTCCCGGGGACAAGACATAAGGCAGTCCTCGAAACGCCGCTCTGCGCGCTGGGCCATAGCCAGCATATGAACTGCAAGGTAATCGGTCATCCAACTTACGGTCTCCATCCGCCTACACCTCCGAACTTATAGAAAATTACTGCTGTGTTTATGATGTTATGGGCAGGCACCTCGGGTGTCAAACCGGCCGCTTGCAGAGCGGGCTGTTACGGGCCCCCATTAAACCGGCCGCAGGCCCGGTGGATAAAGACGGGTTTTCATCTTATAATGCTTTTTTAAGTTCGACTATTCAAAAGTCAAAGGAGTTGTGCTGATGCGAATCGACCAGGATTTTCTATTGGTGATAAAGTCCAATCTTCTCGGCGAAGGCGAGCCGGACCTTGGCGAGAAGCTTATAACAGCCTTCTTCAAGATGCTGATCGAGGCTCGGACCATACCGGAATCCATTGTCTTCATGAACACGGGAATCTTTCTCACCACCTCCGGCTCGCCGGTATTGGAGCAGGTAAAGATGCTCGAAAAAGAGGGGACCACCATCTTCTCCTGCGGGACCTGCCTGGACTATTACGGAAGAAAAGAAAAGCTCGAGGCGGGAGATGCCGGCAACATGGAGGGCACGGTAAACTCGATCCTCTCCCATAAAAAGGTGGTCTCTCTCTAACAACAATTTCTTCAAAAATATTCATTTTCCTGCCGGAATCTTTTCTCTCTTTTTGTGTTCTCTACTTGAACATGCAAGGCAAAACTTGCTATGTTGTTCTGCGTTGCCGGAAGGCGTGAATGCGTCAAGTTTAAACCATTATACAAGGAGCGTGACCATGGATTTCGAACTTCCTGAGGAGTACAAGGTACTGCGTGACAGCATCCGCAGGTTCGCGGACCGGGTTTTGATCCCGGCCAACGAGGAAGCGGAAAGTGAAGGCAAGGTCCCCGACCGTATCGCCGAGCAGATGAAAGAGATGGGCCTGCTGGGAATCATGACCCCCGAGGAGTACGGGGGCATGGGCATGACCAACGTGGCCTGCATGCTCATCCAGGAAGAGCTCGCCCGGGCCAACCTGGGCTATGCCTTTTACATCAGCGGCAACATCGGCATCGGCACCCTGGGCATCGTCTACTTCGGGACCGAACAGCAGAAGAAGAAGTACCTGCCGGACATGGCAAGCGGCGAGCTTCTCTCCTGCTTTGCGCTCACCGAACCCAACGCCGGCTCGGATGCGGCATCCATCCAGATGAAGGCGGAGAAAAAAGGCGACAAGTACATCTTGAACGGCATGAAGCACTACATCACCACGGCCAACATCTCCGATGTGCACATAGTGGTGGCGGTCACGGACAAAGAAGCCGGCCGGAAGGGGATGAGCGCTTTTATAGTTGAAAAGGACGCGCCCGGCTTTAGGATCGGCAAGACACAGCACTCCATGGGGGTTGACGTCTGCCAGCAGTGCGAGATGATCTTCGAGGACTGCGAGGTCCCGGCAGAGAACCTTCTGGGAGAGGAGGGACAGGGCTTTGACATAGCCATGCGGGTTCTGGAGGAAGGCCGGGTATCGCAGGGGGCCCGGGCCTGCGGGGTCTCCCGCCGTCTTATCGAGCTTTCCCGGGAGCACGCCCAGGTACGCGTCCAGTTCGGTCAGACCATCTCCAAGTTCCAGGCCGTCCAGTGGATGCTGGCGGACATGGCCACCGAGCTGTACGCCATGAAGAACATGGTCTACGACACTGCCTGGCG
>CAYQTK010000291.1:0-3765 GCA_964420375.1 uncultured bacterium | reverse complement strand
AATTTGTTCCATCGGATTGTTCAAGAAAAATACCCGCCCGTGCGGAACTCCCGGCAGGAGGTCGGTTATATTAATCAAACTTTATCCTGTTAAATTTGGTAGCAAGAATCCGAAAATCGTACTATAATCCTGTCTATGCAATTCATGGTCGATCAGTTGAGCGAAGGCCTTTCCAAAGCCTGCTTGTTTTTTCAAAAAGGCGGTCCCCTGGCCTGGCCGATCCTGGCCTGTTCTCTTATAGCTCTGGCGGTCATCATCGAAAGGTGGTGGGTTTACAGAAAGGCGATAATCTCTGCGAACGGCTGGCAGGGCAATTTTTTTTCCTGCCTGGAAAAAGGCGAACTGGAGGGTGCGGGGGATGAGCTTCCCGTGTCCCGGTCTCCTGCGGCCCGGGTCTTAAAGGCCCTTCTTGACCGGGTCCGGACCGGCGGCTACTCTCGCTCCAACCTGGAGAAGATAGCTAACCACCTGGGAGCGCAGGAAGTCAGAGAGCTGGAAAGATACCTTCCCACTCTGTCCACCATCGGCAATATCGCGCCACTGCTCGGGCTCACCGGAACGGTGCTCGGCATGGTCAAGGCCTTTATGAAGATCGAAGGAATGGGCGGAAAGGTCAATGCTTCGGTGCTTGCCGGCGGTATCTGGGAAGCGTTGCTTACAACCCTGTTCGGACTGGCGGTGGCCATTCCCGCGGTCGTTGCATATAATATCTTATCCGCACGAGTCCATCGCATCGCCGGCGAAATCCAGGACGAGTCCGTCGAGTTCATCGAGACAATGGACGGCCTGCAGGAAGGCGAGGATTCAGGTTCCGGAGCAGAAAAACACCTTGAACCGGCATCTGTGCAGAGCACGGAAGACCGGGAGGCAGAAGGCGGCGGGCATGGTTGAGATCAAGTCCACCCGGCCCGCCCAGAGCTCTCTCAACATCACTCCACTCGTGGATATAGTCTTTCTTTTGCTCATCTTTTTTCTGCTTACTGCATTTTTCGTAGAGCCACAGGGACTGGGCGTAAACCTGCCGGAAGCAAAAGGCGCACCTGTGGACGAGCAAGAAGAACTGCTGATAGTGATTGACAAGCACGAAAACATAACCGTCAAAGACGTGCCTCTCGCCCTCGCCGATCTTAAAAAGGAAGTCGCCGGGTTTTTAGAGACCTACCCGACAAGTGCAGTGGTAATTAAGTCGGACCGGGAGGTCAAGCTGGACTTGGTGGTTAAGGTCATGGACCGCTGCAAAAGCGCCGGCGCCCGAAAGCTGATTATAGCTACAGAAGCCCCTGTTCCCTGATTTGCATTTGCGCTTGTACGTGATATCTTTCCCGTCTATAATATCTTTCCATGTGTAAAAGACAGTTTTGGCGAGGAGGAAAATTTTGAGAGAATCCTGGAACTCTATCGTGGATGCACTCGTCAGACACAAGGGCAATATAGGTCTGGTGCTGCTCATTGTCTATACCTTGAGCTTGGGGGTTGCCACTGCTGACGAGATTTTTCACCTTCAACTGTTTCCGACTAAGCTGGATAAAATGATTCAACAGTCCATTGATAACCTCGACAGTGAAAAACTCCAAGAAAGAAAACGGGCGAGGGATAAACTTCTCCAGTACGGCGAGTTTGCAGTGCCTAAGCTGATAAGCGCTACGGCCCGAAAAGGACGCACCGGAGAAGCGGCCATGGAGATTCTCCGCAAAATCACCGAGCAGGAGTTTGACACGTCCCCAAAGTGGAAAGAATGGTTCCGGAAGCACCAGGAAGACTACATGTAACCAATTCCCGGTTTCCCCATCACTAAGATCAGAAATTTATTGGACAGACGCACATAACATGTTACAATCAACAGCAAATCATTACTAAAGGAAGGTGTGAACCAATGAAGGAAAAAGTGGAAGAAATCCTTAAAGAAATCCGGCCCATGTTGCAAAGAGACGGCGGCGACATCGAGCTGGTTGAAGTAAAGGACAACGGTCAGGTATTGGTAAGGTTGCAGGGAGCATGCGCAGGATGTCCCGGAGCGACCATGACATTAAAGATGGGTGTTGAACGCATTCTTAAAGAAAAAATACCTGAAGTGACCGAAGTGGTGGCAATGCCTCCGGACATGAGCGGCGAAGCCTGCTCAACCTGAAAAGCATTGAGTATAAGTCAGTAACAGGTGGGAATTGCGCTCTTCCGAGCCGCGGTAATTAAGAAGAATACTTTCAGCAGACGGCGGATTGACCCTACTATGCACGTGCGGAGGAGCGGGATGGCGTACGAGATCGTCTGCGAAGAGTGTATTTTATGTGGAGCTTGTGAGACCGAATGTCCTGAAGAGGCTATCAGCGAACAAGAAGAATGTTATGTTATCGACCCACAGCTTTGCTCTGACTGCGGGGCCTGCTCAGAGATATGTCCCCAGGAGTGCATCAGAAAGCGGGAATAAGATAAAAACACAACTCCTCAAGAAGTGAAAACCAGGCAACATCTGACCACAGCTACATCAGGCTCGGAAGGAGAGAGGTACAAGAGTGGGCGGAGCTTAACAATTAACCTTATGCCAAAGTCACGGATCAAGATTGCCGGGCTTGTGCCGCCGGTCCCACGGGTGGCCCAGCGCAGTTGCGTCATCGAAACTGTGTGGGTGGTGTAAGCCGCAGGCTGAAGGCCGCCCCAACCAACCCGCACCACCAGGGGAGTACTATACCCGGGAACGACGGTCTCCAGATCGGCTCCTCTTATCAGTGAGAGTTCAGAACTCCACAATTGACTTTATTTCCAAGAATCCCGGACCAAGATTGCCGGGCTTGTGCCCGCCGGTCCCACGTATGGCCCAGCGCAGTTTCGTCATCGATAATGCGTGGGTGGCGTAAGCCACAGGCTGAACGCCTCCACGTCATGCCCTTCGCGGTCCCATGGTCAGAAGCGGAAGCAGGCTTTCGTCCTGAAAGGACGGCGTATATTAGGCCGACCGCAAGCGCCGGGCACACTTCCATTATTAAACCATGGCCTGTTCAAAGAGCGGAAGAGACATAAATTCACAGTCCATATTTTCACTGGAAAAACCGGCTTTCCTAAGTTATTATGAATCATTAAAAGGGGGCGAGGCCCCTTTTTTACATTCGGGTCTGCAAAGGAGGTATGGAAATTGAGCAGTGACCGGGAGCCCATGACGCCCAAAGGTTATGCGGAGTTAAAGAAGAAGCTCCGGGTTCTGAAAGAGGAAGAGATGCCGAGGATTTCCGCGGAGATCGGGACGGCACGGGAGCACGGTGATCTTTCCGAGAACGCGGAGTATCACGCCGCCAAGGAGAAGCAGGGTCTGGTTGCGGCCCAAGTCCGGCAGATAGAGGACCGCATAGCTCGCGCCGAGGTCATTGACCCGGAGCGCCTTTCCGGAAGCCGGATCATCTTCGGCGCTACCGTGACCCTGGAAGACCTGAACAGCGGCGAGGAGATGCGCATCCAGATCGTTGGGGAGGACGAGGCCGACACCAAGTCCAACAAGATATCCTTCAACGCCCCCCTGGCGAGAGCCATCATAAACAAGGAAGAGGACGACGAGGTGGTGGTCGACACCCCCCGCGGCAAGAAAGAGTACGCTGTAGTAAAGGTGGAGTATATACCCTAGTGCTCGGTCACTCGAAAAAAGGGGAACAGGGCCGACGAAAATCGCGGCTAAAGCCGCTCGCACGATTCCTTTCTATTCTTCGAGAAGCATTTGACAACGCACTAGTGGCGGATCACATTAAAATTTATAAGCTGCGTGCGGGCGACTTCAGTCGC
>CAYQTK010000290.1:0-3831 GCA_964420375.1 uncultured bacterium | reverse complement strand
GCCTTCATCTGGATTTCCGGCCTGATGGTGCCGGTCTTTTTCATGTAGGCCAGGACCATGACGTTGGGATAGGTGGTTGAGGTCGTCTGTTCGAAGCAGCCGTTGGGCATGCGGAAGATGCTGTCCAGGCCCTCCAGCACCTGGGCGAACACGCCGGGATATACCTTGACCATGATGCGGCTGGCGTCCTCGATGGCATAGTCCGGGATTTCGATGGTCTCGGTGAGATCGCCGTTGATCTGCCCGTTTTCCACGCTCTCCATGCGCAGGCCGTCGGGTATCACGTCCACCGACCGCTTTACAGCGTCGCTCATCTCAGACCCGATGGCATAGACGGTCAGGCTCTGCTTACCCAGGTCCTCGGCCTTAACCCGGAAGTAGACCACGTCCACCTGGTTGGACTCGAGGCTGAGCCTTTTGACCGGATCGGAAAGAAGCTCGAAACCGTCGTGCTCGCGGACCTCGAGCTTGATCTCCTGCGAGCCGGGAAGGTAGTTGTAAACCGCTACCGGGACCTCGACCTCGTCGCCCCGGGTGAGTTGGACGGGGAAGTCGATATCTACGAAGAAGTCCTGGAATACCTTGATGCCCTCTGTAGCGGAGCCCATCATGCCGTCAGCGGAATGTCCCAGCGCGGTAAGCCGCCAGGTGGTGATCGAGTCGGCCATTGGAATGGTCAGCTCGGCGCGTCCGTTCCGGTCGGTGATGAGCGCAGGCTCCCACAGCAGGGTCTCGGGAAAGTAGTCCCTGACCCTGATCTGCTCGCCCTGGTCGCCGGAGCCGCTTTTTGCACTGCCGCTTTTTTTCATGCCTGCTTCGTCGTCGGCTTCCATGCCCCAGCCCGCCTGTCCGGGGGCTGCGGTCGCTTCGGGACGGGCCCGGAGCACGGTTTTTTCTTCAGGAGAAGCGAACCATGGCCGGACCCGGCCCATCACTTTGTCCAAAAGCCCGCCCTCCTTTTTTCTTCTTATCGGCTTCACGTATTGATAGAAGTTGTAGTTCGTAGTCCACGGATTCATCACGTCGTCTTTGGTGTCCGGCTTGCCGTCGGGTCCCGCGGATTTGATGACGTACTTTTTGTAGCGCGCACTGTAAGGGGTCGAGGTTTTGTCTTCGTCATAGCGGAAGATATAGGGTCTTCCCCAGGGATCTACCACGTGGCCTTCTTCGAGGTATCCCTTGTCCACCATCTTGTCGAGGATGTCTTCAGGAAGCTTGGCCTGCCCCCCCTCGAACATCTTGCCCAGCCAGGACTGCTCCTCCTCGTGCATTATGTCGAGGGCCGCGTAAATCACCGCCAGCCGATAGGACGCCATGTTGTCGGCAAAGGTGGAGGGTTTGAAGACGGGGTCTACTTTCTCCAGCATGGTGGGTTTATAAGGACGGCCGAAGGAGTCGTATGCTGCATCTTTACTGATCGCGTCATCATTAAGTATGGTGTAGGTCAGGTCGTTTTTATACACCCATATCCCTTGCTTGTTCTTCTCCATGAACTCGTGGGAGCTCGCCCAGGAGGCGAACTTCCGGGCATACTGCCGGAGCCTTTGCTTCTCTTTTTCCAGCCTTTCCCTCGCCGGGTTGGTGGTCCAGCCGGGAGAAGTCGGGTTCTTCACACCCGCCAACATCACCCGCATGGCCCGGTCGCGGGTGGCCCTGGCTTCCTGCTCCAGGACCGCTCTTTCCATGGTATAGCCACCGGGCGAGAAGTGGACCTCGTAGCGGGGCTTGGCCAGCTCTTTCTCGAGAGTGAAGTAGACCTTGAGAAGACCGGGCTGCATCTCCTGGATGGCGAACACTGCTTCGTCAACTATGGAAAGCCCCAAAGCCGCTGCTTTTCCGTTGCCCCTGCTGTCGGTGACCTTGAAGATAAGCCGGGCCTCTTCGCCGGGACGGTAGGTGTCCTTGTCAAGGGACACGTCAACGTCAAGGTCGTTTTGGGGCTCGATGTAGACCACCCGGCTGTCCCGCATGATCTCGCCGTCGCCCAGAATCGAGTAGGCGTGGACCTCGAGGGTCCCGAAGATGTCGGGGGCTATGGATACCCGGGTGTGGCCCCTCCCGTCCTTTATGTCCACCGAGCGCGTCAGCACCGTCTGCCGGTTCTTGATAAGATCAATGTAGACCGTGCCCGTCCTGCGGGTTGAGAGAACGTCTATCTCCATGTCACCGCCCGCGGTGTAAAGCGCCCGGTCGGTGTGCAAAAGCACGTTGTCCCTGACGTCATCTGCAGAGAAGCTGCGTTCGATCTTGACCTCGTTGCCCGTCCGGTCCTCGGCATGGGCCCGCACGGGAAGAGTCGGGGTGTTGCCGCTTTGCGAAAAGTCATCGGCTCGGGGAACAAACGACATTGAGGCGATGCCCGCCCGGTCGGTGCGCGCAGTCAGGGTCTTGCCCGCGACCTTGACGGTGACAGAGGCCCGGGCAGGCTTGTCGTCCGGTGTGGACGCCACCGCGTAGATGACGTTCTCGACTCCGGGAATGATCCTCCCCGCTTCCGGCACCAGCTCCAGGTTGAGGTCGGTGGCCGAGACCTTGCGCTGTACTGTGGCCTCCTCCTCGTGCTCCGCCTGGTCAATGACTTTGGCGGTGATCTTGACAAACGCGTCGCCTTGCTCCAGGGGCTGTCCTGCAAAGTAGTCGGGAAGATCGAGCTCGAACTTGAAGTTGCCGTCATCATCGGTGCGGCCCTTGACCTCGGCAACGGTGTGGAACTCGACGTCAAAGGTTTGCGCAGTCACCGTGACCTTGCCTGCGGAGACCGGCTTGCCGAAGAAGTAGTTGGCGCTCATCGTTGCGTGGACCTCCTGGCCCGGCTTGTAGTAACTCTTATCAGTATCGAGGGCCACCTTGTACTTGGGAAGAACGTATCTGTCAACCTTGACGGTCTTCTCCGCCTTGCGCTCGCCGACATTGGCCCGGATCAGGTATCTGCCCAGCCGGATTTCAGAGGCGAGCTGAAAGTCGGCTGCAAAGATGCCGTACTCATCGGTCCTGCCGATCTTCTTAAAGACCTTGTTGCCCTGGGGGTCCTCGACCTCCAGGACCACCTTTTTATTGGCCACCGGTGAAAGCTCGGCCTTGCCAAGCGACACCGACCGGATGTGGATGAGTTGTCCCGGCTGGTAGAGGGGCTTGTCCGTGGTGAGAAGCACCTGGTAGCGGGGAACGATCTTGACTTTCTTGCTGAGCTTCTTGCTGCCCAGCCGGGAGGACACCCTTACTTCGAGCTCATAATCCTCGCCCGCTGACACCCGAGGTATACGCGCCGGCCGGGTGATGCTGCCCGACTCGTCGGTACGTGCGGACAACAGGGAATGGTCTTTATCACCTTTGAGGCTCACCCACACCCGTGCGCCCTTAACCGGACGGGACTCGGTAAGGCTTTGGGCCTCCTTTACCACCACCCGGAAAGCGGCGCGCGAGCCGGGATCGAGCTCGGCAGGCGCAAAGATGTAGACGTCCAGCGCCGGGTTGTCCCGGCTTGCCCCCGTGCTGAAGACGGCCAGGAAAAGCGCCATAAACAGTGTTGCGACAGTCACATAAGCTTTCATCTTCTTCTCTCCTTTCTTAAAAGCCTTCATTTCGTTTTTGTCGAGAAAGTTTATAACCTGAAACCGAGAACAAGTAAATTCGGAAACCTCCTTTTATGAACCTGGTATCATAAAACGCACCGGCAGGGGCATGGTTTTAAAAAAACAGATTTTTTCCTGGTTGCATGTTGACATATTTAAAATACTGGTCTAGCCTATAAAAAGATCGCCGGGCAGTTTGCCGCGAAGTAATCTACCCGGCCGGCTCGTGCTCGATCGTCTCCTTTCGTTCGCTTGATCG
>CAYQTK010000289.1:0-3850 GCA_964420375.1 uncultured bacterium | reverse complement strand
GCTAGCCTTAAAAAATTAAATTTCTGGCAGGTCTCTTACACTGCCCGGTATAACAGGAAGTAAAAGTAAAAGGAGTTCGCAGTATGAGTATCAGCTTATGCGCCTATGGCGCCGCCGAGGAGGTCACCGGTTCCAAGCATCTTATTTCCCTTCCAGAGACCCGGCTTCTTCTCGACTGCGGCATGTTCCAGGGCTCTCGTAAAAAGAGCTGGGAGAAGAACGAGTCGCTTGGGTTTGACGCTTCCTCTGTGGAGAGCGTGCTGTTGAGCCACGCCCACTTCGACCACTCGGGCGCGATGCCCATTCTCACCAAGAACGGTTTTTCCGGCAACGTCTATTGTACGCCGGCCACCCGGGAGATATCTTCGCTTATCATGATGGACTCGGCCCACCTCCAGGCCCGTGACGTGGAGTTCTTGAACAAGAAGAGACAAAGGAACGGCAATGGCGGCAACTCCGCTTTGCTGGAGCCTCACTACGAGGAAGCCGACGTTTTGAAAAGCCTGGACCACTTTATCACCATGTCCTACCACCGGGAGTTCCCGGCGGCGGAGGGAGTTCGGGCGTCGTTCTACGATGCCGGCCATATCCTGGGCTCCGCTCTTGTCCGGCTCGAGCTTGCGGACGGCGACCGCAAGGTCACGGTGGGCTTTACCGGCGACCTGGGCAGGGAGGGCATGGCCATCATCCGAAACCCGGAGGTCCTTCCTCCGGTGGACTACCTTATCCTCGAGTCCACCTACGGCAACCGGCTCCACGAAGAGATGGACCAGGCCATGGAGGAGCTTTCCGAGGTTGTAAACCAGGTTTGGAACAACAAGGGCAAGCTGATCATTCCCGCGTTCGCAGTGGGCAGGACACAGGAGTTGGTCTATCACCTCCACCTTCTTTACGACCGGAACAAGATACCCGACATTCCAGTGTACGTGGACTCGCCAATGGCGGTAAACGCGACGTCCATCTTCCGGACACACCCCGAGTGCTATGACAAGGAAACCAGGCAGGCGTTCCTCGAACATCACCGAAACCCCTTCGGGTTCGAGACGCTGCGCTTCATCACCAGTACCGACCAGTCCAAGAGCCTTAACAAGTCGGACGAGCCCATGATCATCATATCCTCGTCAGGCATGTGCGAGGGCGGCCGCATACTCCACCATCTAACACACAACGTGACCGACCCCAAAAACACCGTCCTCATAGTGGGCTTCATGGCGCAACACACCCTGGGCAGGAGACTCGCCGACCGCGAGCCCGAGATCAAGATATTCGGCGACAAGTACCCGGTGCGCGCCCGCGTAAAGATCATCAACGCCTTTTCCGCGCACGCGGACTATAACGAGATCAAGGAATGGACCCGAAAGCTCTCCCGCCAGAACCTCAAGGGAGTTTTCCTGGTCCACGGCGAGCCCGAGGCCCAGGAGCACCTTGCCGGGGTCCTTAAAGAAGAAGGCATCAGCCGTGTCGAGTCCATGAAGTTCGGCGAAGAGATCGAGCTTTAGAGGATGAAGGCTCATTTTCAGTCGCCATTTCCGGTGATACGTGCGAGCGACTTTCAGTCGCGACATAAATTCGCTCCAGCGCTTCCTCCGGTACCGTTATTTCTGCATAAATCAATAAGTTGCCCTGACCTCCATGCCGGCATTAATACCATAGCCGCTAAGCATGAGAAGGTCAAGCTCTCCGCCGGCAGCCGACAAAGCGATAACCGCCTGTTTTTGTTCATGTACCAACAAAGCGGATGAACCATAAAATTCAATTTTGGACAAGAGTGATGAAGGCTGAAAGCCGCGGCAGATGCGCCGTCGTTTAACGAGCGTTTCTTTTCATGAAAAGGGCTTTCCGGGTACTGGTAAAGCTTTCGGCTGGTCTTTGAATTGAAAGCACGGCCGGGGGCTGTAAAGAGACAGCGGTCTCTGATACTGAGCACTTGCAGCCACGTCTTTCGTGTGTCTGGCCCGCCGAGTCGGCCCTCGGCAAGGAGGACCAGGCTAAAGCCGGATAATCCTCGACTCAGAACAGTGTCTTCCTCTCCACCACCTTGCCCACTACGGCCACTTTTTCCGGCTCGGTGATCACTATGTCCTCGTAGCGGGGGTTCAGGGGACGGAGGATCACCAGGTTCTCGTGGATGATGAGCTTTTTAAAGGTGGCCTCGTTGTCCTCCATGAGCTTGGCTATGACGTAGTCCCCGCTTCTGGCTTCCAGGTTGGGGTTTATCACCAGAACGTCGCCCTCGTGGAACCCGGGCTCCATGGAGTCATTGGTTATGCGGGCGCCGTAGAGGTTCTTACCCTTCCGGTCAGTGTAGACGTAGGAGTCCGCGACCCCCGGGGGGAACTCGCCGTCCTCCGTGGGAGTGAAGTCGCCTGCCTGCACCATGCCCACCACCGGTATCTCCCTGCCCCTGCCCAACGCCGAAGCTTCGATGTTGTCCAACTCCGCACCGTCCGGAAAACCCGGCACGCGAGAAGCTGCCGCAAAAACCGGCTTGACTTCCTCAGGGGCCTTCTCGTAGTGGGCAGCGAGAACCAGCTCGGCAAGGTCCAAACAAAGAGCGCGCGAGAGCTTCAGTATGACCTCGTCGGAAGGGATAACACCCTGCATGATCTTGGATATGTATACCCCGCTTACCCCGATTTTGCGGGCTATGTCCTCGTAGGTAAGTCCCTCTTCCTGCATGCGCTTTGATAACCTGTCTTTAAGCCTCTTCATCTTTTCCTGCTCCCTTCATGTGGTATGCCCGTTCATTCAAACCCCCCTATATGGAGGTGTATACTTTTCCTTTACAGATTCTCTTGCTCCCGGCAACTTTTTCCTTGACAATAACTAACAGTTAGTTTATCATGCCTGGGCAAGGTTGTCAAGGGAAATTTACAAAGAAAAGTCAAAAAAGCAAAAGAATCGAAAAGGGGGCGAAAATGGCTGAGTTTAAGAGCAGGTATCTCGCGGAACTCCGGATTTCAAAGGGATACAGCCAGGAGATGCTGGCAAGGCTCATAGCGGTGAAGAACGGGAGAAAAGTCACCAGGGGAGCTGTGTGCAACTGGGAGAAAGGAAGGTCAGCCCCCCAGACGGAATCGCTGCTGGCTTTGTCGCGGGTCTTTCGAGTAAAGCCAGAAGATTTTTTTGTAAACTGAGCTAACTATCAGTTTGTTTGAAAAGGCGAAACACGGAAATCAATCCGCTTATCCACAGGAGAAAAAAATGCTGTGTAATGAATGTCCCCTCCGCCATAAGTGCGCCGAGCCCTGCGCCGAGCTGGAGCAAGACCTGGCCCGGCACGAAACCTACCAGCGGGAAAAAACCTTTGATCCCGGCACCCTGAACTACCTGGCACAAAAGGCGGGTCTGCAATGGGCAGACCTCTTTCCGGGCCACCCGTCCTTGTGGGAACAATTCGCCGGATACCTGGGAGTACTGCCCCGCGAGCTCCTCGACACCTTCCTCATGTACTACCATCAGAACATGACAGTAGGTGATATCGCCGCCAACATGAATATAAGCAGAGTCACCGTCTATCGCCGCCTTAATCGCTCCAGGAAGATCATCCTCCACGAAAAACAAAAACCCCGCAGGCCCGAATCAAGGCAGGGACTAAGAGGATAAAACCGGGTGAAAAAGTCGTGATTTCGGGTTCCATACCCGCGAAGGTTGACAAAGAATGGCCGCTTCATTATAGTAACAAAGTAGTCGGGGCGTAGCGCAGCCTGGTAGCGCGCCTGCTTCGGGAGCAGGAAGTCGCTGGTTCAAATCCAGTCGCCCCGACCATCATAAAGGATGGATTCCGCATTTGCCGGCGCCGAGATTCTTTTCATGTCCAGGTAGTTCCCACTCAGAAAAATCTGTGCGA
>CAYQTK010000288.1:0-3864 GCA_964420375.1 uncultured bacterium | reverse complement strand
ACCCGGTCCTGGACCACGCGGAATTTTTCGAACTCGCTTTCGGCGAAGTCTTTGGCGATTTCGGCGGAGACCTTGCCGCTGTCCTGGAGGACGTCGCGCTCGCCTAGTTCGAGGAATGCGTCGAGTCTTTTGGCCCAGTCCTCCATGGTCATGGGGATTCTCCTTTGGGCCATGTCCTCGGCCAGGTCGAGGTAGGCGTTGACGATGCGCCCGAGGGCCTGGAGTTCCTCCTTGGTCAGGTAGTTCTTGGCCACGATGGCGTCGGGCTTCTGGACCTTGCCGTCGGGCGCTTTTTCCCAGCTTGTGAGTCCCATGCGGGGTTTTTCGCTGTCGGCTCGTTCCATGATAAGCTCGGCCGCGGTGTGTCCGTGGATGGCGAAGTGGAGCTTGTTCTGGACCTTGGCGAAGAACTCGCGGGTGGTGGGCGCGTCCTTGTTGTAGTCCACGGCAGTGGCGTAGATGTCGGTGATCTTCTGGTAGAAGCGGCGCTCGCTCATGCGGATTTCCCGTATCTCCTCGATGAGCCGCTCGTAGTAGTCCTCGCCCAGGTACGAGCCGTTCTCGAGGCGCTCCTTGTCGAGCACGTATCCCTTGATGGCGAACTCGCGGAGCACGCGGGTTGCCCACTGGCGGAACTGGGTGGCCCGCTTGGAGTTTACCCGGTAGCCGACCGAGATGATGGCGTCGAGGTTGTAGAAGTTGGTGTTGTAGTTCTTGCCGTCGGCGGCAGTTATTCGGAATTTCCTAATAACTGAATCCTGGTCCAACTCTCCGGTTTCAAAGATATTTTTCAGGTGTTCGTTGATGGTGGGCACGGTGACGTCAAAGAGCTGGGCCATCATCTTCTGGGTAAGCCAGACGGTTTCGTCCTCGTAGCGGACCTCGATGCTCTCCTCTCCGGCCTGGGCGGTGAATATGAGGAATTCCGCCGTGCTGTTCCTGATCAGCTTTGTCTTGTCGTCATTTGTCAAAACCAAGCTCCTTCAAGTACCCCTTCATTTCCTTCCGGGTCTTTTCCAGGTCGGCTTCGAGTTTCTCGATTTCCTTTTGCACGGCTGCCACGTCGATCTCCTCTTCCTCCTCGAAGGTGTCCACGTATCTTGGGATGTTCAAGTTGAAGTCGTTCTCGGCGATCTCGTCGAATGTTGCGCGGTAGGCGTACTTGTCCACGGTCTTGTAAGCCTTGAAGGTTTTGACAATCTTTTCTATGTATTCTTCGCCCAGCTTGTTCTGGCGGGTCTGGTCGATGAACTCGCGGGAGGCGTCGATAAAGAGCACGTCCTTTTTGCGCTTCCTGGATTTGTCGAAGACCATGATGGCCGCGGGGATGCCGGTGCCGAAGAAGAGAGCGGGCGGAAGTCCTATGACCGCGTCGAGGAGGTTTCCCTCGATAAGCTGTTTCCTTATCTTGCCTTCGGCCCCGCCCCGGAAGAGCACGCCGTGGGGCACTATGACGCCGACCTTGCCTTCGCCCTCCAGGGCTATCTCGATCATGTGGGTGATGAAGGCGTAGTCGCCCTTGCTTTTTGGCGGGATTCCGCGCCAGAAGCGGTTGAACGGGTCGGATGCCGCCTCGTCGGCTCCCCACTTGTCGAGGGAGAAGGGCGGATTGGCCACCACCACGTTGAACTTCATGAGAATGTCGCCCTCGATGAGCTTGGGGTTGGTGATGGTGTTGCACCACTCGATGCGTGCGTTGTCTCGCTCGTGGAGGAACATGTTCATGCGGCTGAGTGCCCATGTCGAGCCGTTGGATTCCTGTCCGTAGAGCTGGTAGTTCTCGGAGCCGGTTTCTTTTCCGACCTTGAGGAGCAGTGATCCGGAGCCGCAGGCGGGGTCGCAGATGCGGTCGCCGGGCTTTGGTTGGAGGAGCTTTGCCAGGAGTATGGACACGCCGGGAGGGGTGAAGAACTCGCCGCCCTTTTTGCCGGCGTCGGAGGCGAAGCGCTCGATGAGGTATTGGTAGGCGTTTCCGATGATGTCCTCGTCGCCGATTTGGGAAGGCCTGAGGTCGAGGATCGGCTTGTTGAAGTCTTCGAGCAGGCTTTTTAGGCGGCGGTTTCGCTCCCTGGTCTCGCCCAGGTTGGGCTCGGAGTTGAAGTCTATGCCCCGGAAGACGTTTTCGAGCTTTGCCTTGTTCTCGTCCTCGATCTTTTCCAGGGCGATGTTGATGAGCTCGCCGATGTTGGGCTCGTCGCGTTTTTTGTAGAGATCGTCGAACAGGCAGCCCTTGGGCACGACGAAGCGCTCGCGGGCCATGGCGCGTTCAACCCGGTCCTGGTTGCCCTTGTATTTTTGTTCGTAGGTGTCGCGCTTGTCCTTCCACAGGTCGCTCATGTACTTGATGAAGAGCATGACCAGGATGTAGTCCTTGTACTGGGTGGCGTCGATCGCGCCCCTGAAGGTGTCGCAGGCCTCCCATAGGGTATCGTTAATCCTTTTCTGCAATGTCTCGTCGACCATGCTGAAATGTCCTCCTTTTTATTCCGCTTGTCTGGCGGCCCGGAGGCACATGGCGTTGACCATGGCGCTCCGCTTTTCCTGTATTTCGGCCACGAGCCGGGCTTCTTCGCGCCGGAGTTCGTTTAGCCTGATGATGGCCTCCTGGGTCTCCATGGTGGGGATGTCCACCTTCAACTTTTGGAAGACCCCCTTGGGCATAACCGGCATCCTTGTGCCTCGCTTGTTTTGCTTGATGAAGTCCTGCGCGGGCTTTTGGTTAATATACCACGCCAGGTACTCGGGCAAAATGTTGTTGAACTTTGGCCGCAGGATGAAAAAGTACCCGGCGGCGATGAAGTAATTTATGTCCCGGTCAATGGCCGTCGCCACGTTGCGGCTCCCTTTGGAAATAAACAAAACGTCCCGATTGGTCACCTGGTATTTTTCGGGCGGGCTCTTTGGCGTGATCCTGTAGACGTGTTCCGTGTCCAGCTTGTTGTCCTCGTCGATATCCTTTATCTGGATGATACGCCAGTTCCCGGTCTCGTCGGTCTTGATCTTGCCGCGAGACTGGTAGCCGATTTGAACGTCGGCGATTTCTTTGATTGTCGTTCTCATGTTTTCACCCGTCGTATTTCGAGCGGTTGGCGGGGCCGGCCATCGCGGACAGCCCCGCCGTCCCACCGCTAGGGTTTGGTGTAGCTTGTTTTTTTGTAGGCGTAGACGTAGCGTGGAGAGACCCCACCGCCGTCGCCTCCGTCGCAGCCCTTGGCGAGGAAAATCTTTTCCACCGCGCGGGCGGCTGCTTCCGAGCCGCAGTCCCGGTAAATCCAGGCCCCGTTCTTCTCGTCCACGTTGTGGTCGTCGAAGAGCCTGTCCCTGGGATAGGTGGCTATGCCCACGTACCATGCCGGGTAGCCGCCGCCGTTTTGTCGAATGTAGCCGTCAATCTCAGAGATGACCTGGCTACTTTTTGAAGCTGTTTGTCCAAACATCTTTTAATTCCTTTCGATCCCGGAGTAGGGATCAGCTTGATGTTGATTCCTGGACCGGCTTTTGTGCCGGTCGCCCTGGCCGCAATTGTGGGGGCATCACCTCCCTTCTTTTTTTGCGGCTGGGCTTGACTCCGGGATCGAGGCCAACTATAATTGTTGACTGAACAGTTTAGAGCCCGGCTTGTCAAACGCACAGCCTGGGCAAGGTTTAAGGCTCTGCGTTGCCGCGCAGGGCCTTTATCTTGCAGTATGATGAATACTGTAATACAAAGAATCTTCTTTGTCAAGTTTAAAAGAGGTATTTTTTCTACTTTTTTATAATGTTGACAGGGACGGAAATGATCAATCTGTAAGTTTCTGAAATAATAATACTATTAAAGCCTGTTTAAAAAAATTGCTGAATCAGCAAGAAAACTGTAGGTTTATG
>CAYQTK010000287.1:0-3879 GCA_964420375.1 uncultured bacterium | reverse complement strand
ATTGGGCCCGTTCCTCTTTTTTCGAGTGACAAGGCACTAGTGCCCCTTCACAATTATTTTTCTTGGAGACGACAAAAAACGCTTGACAGGTTACCAGTTGATTTTACGTTCCGCGATCCTGGCCGAAATGGCTTTTTACGAAGGCATGAACCTTTACCAGGTCCCTCTTAGAATTGCCCGAGCTTTTTCAAGAAATCCTGATTTATAAAAGCTCGATGATCATAGAACTTTCCTGCACGTAAAACCGATTGCATAGTTATATCGTTATGCTAATATTAAAGGATAAATCAAATGCCGTGGTTTTATGTCGTACTATGGAAAACAATATACAGTTCTTCTGAAGGATTTAATCTGTTGTTTTTCGCCTCCGTTTGCGGCTATTTTTTTCAAACGTGGGAGGACCGGAAATGAAACGCATCTTAACCGTTCTCTACGGAGTACTGCTCTGCATTCTTCTTGGTGTGGCTGTTTACGCGGTCCAGGACACGCAATCTCCCCCCAAAAAGCTGCCCTCGCCTTTTATGCCTTCCCCGGAGAAGGAAGCCGAGGAGTCAAACAGTCAAGCGACCAACCTGGGAGGAGCGGTCAACTCGGAAGGCTCGGACATAGGTCCCATAATTTCCCCGGACGGGAACGCCCTGTTTTTCACGTCGGACCGGAAAGGCGGCCAGGGCGGCCAGGACGTCTGGGTGAGTTATCGCAAGCACGGCAAATGGCAACCCGCTGAAAATCTCGGGCCTCCCATCAACACGCCCGGCAACGAAGGGCCGGACTGCTTTTCGCCCTCGGAAAACGCCCTTTACTTTACAGCTTGTGACCGAAAAGAAGACACCCATGGAGGATGCGATATCTACGTGTCCTTTCACTTTGACGGGCGCTGGTCTAAGCCAAGCAACCTGGGGGCCCCCTTGAACACCGAGCACAACGAAATGAACGCTTCCGTTTCTCCGGACGGCGATTTTATTATCTTCACCTCGGACCGGCCCGGCGGCCTGGGAAACGCCGACCTGTGGATCGCCAAGCGGGGCGAGAAGCTCGGCAGACTCCATCCCGGCTTCGAGACCTCGGGAAGGTGGCAGGAACCCGAAAACCTGGGACCTGCCATCAACACCCCGGAGTGGGACGGAGTGGGCTTTCTGATGCCCAATAAAAACACCCTCTACTTCAGCACGCAGGGCCGCGGAGGACACGGCGGCGCCGACATTTTCCGGGCCGCTTACCAGGACGGAAAATGGACGGAGGCCCGTAACGTAGGCGACATCATCAACACCTCTCATGACGACATCTACTTCACCTTGCCGGGCTCGGGTGAGCTTGCTTACTTCAGCTCCGACATGGCCGGCGGCCACGGCCGGGAGGACATCTACTCCATACCGGTTCCGTGTCTTATTCCCAGCTCGAGACTGGTCATCATCCGGGGCAGAGTTACGGATGCGGAAAGCGGCGAGCCTCTTCAGGCCACCATCAAGGTATCTGACCCGGCCACTGCCAGGGAGGTTGCCGAGGTCCGCTCATCCAACCGCAACGGGTCATATCAGGTGGCTGTAAAGCTCAGCAGGATGAAGCTCACGGTATCCGAAAAGGAACACGTAAGCCATATAGAAACCATTGAAGTCGAGCAAGGCAAACCGGTTTCCGTGCTTGAAAAGCAGATAAAGCTCTCGGCAAAGAAGTGAGCGTCATGGAGGCTAATTCATCTTACCTGCTCTACTTGATCACCGGCCTTCCCCTGGCCGGCCTGGCGCTTATGGCCCTGTTTCTTTTTTCCTTGTCCTCCAAAAAGGACCGGGGAATTATTCCGGCCACCGTACTCATCTTCCTGGCATTGGCGGGATGGGGAGCCGTGCTGGAGTACGGTCATCTTATAAATGACCGGGCCGAAAAAACTCAGGAAGCTCTGCAAGTATCAAAGACGCCACAGCCGACCTTTAAGAACTCCGATACTGATGAGAAAGCTTTTGAAAAGCAAAAAGACAGCCCGGCGTCCGCGAAAACCGTAAAAGACAGGAACGACTCGGGCAGACTGATACCCGCTCCAGATCGTCAAAGGTCGTACACCAGGAATAAAGACCTTAAGACCTCGGACTCCTCCACCAGAAGGATCATCCGCACCAGGCCCGCTCCAACTACAGGCCGAAATGAAAACTCCACAACAACCGGTCGGGAAGAACCCCGGCCAGAGCCGGAGACAAGAAGAACGCGCCCTTCCCCTAGCAGAGAAGATTCGACTCCGGCAAGAACCCCCGCCTCCCGCGAAAGACGGACCACCCGCACGAGACCCGAGACATCAAGCAGATCGGGAAGCGCCAACCTCCGGATCAGGATCAAGGGACCCATCCTGGAGACCGCTAAAGAGCCGCAGTCCTCCGCCCACATAAACATAATCGTGGACGGCGATCACGTAAGAACGGTGCGGCCCACCCGGACCAAGCAGGATAAAAACCAAGGCGGCGAGATCATGGCCATCACTTACTTCTGGGAGAACGTGTCGGTTTCATTTAACGACCTCGAACCGGGATGGCACGTCGTCCAGATAGACACCTCCCTGGAAAACCCCCGCTCCCACCGCTCCCACATGTTGAGCTCCTCCGGGCAGGCCAACAACGATTACAACGGACAAATCAAGCTTCCCGCAGGACAAACCTCGACCATGCAGTTCAGCACCAAAAACTGGAACACCGGACAGCTTATCCGGACCAGGTAGTGCCCTGTCAAGCGATTTTTGTCGATTACAAGAAAGATAGTGCTTGTTGCGAAACTCCGTTTTAACGGATGTTCCTTCCCTTGATCTGAGACAACCTGTTGAAATAAAACAGAAAACAGTGTTTTTTGCTGATGTGGTAGCCAGCAATTTGAAGTTTTTTTCGTTTTTTGTTTTGACAAACAGCGAGAAGTGTGGTACTATCGGTAGCCAATGTAAATCGAACGGATCAATAATCGGCGCGGGAACAAGGTCTACAAGCAGGCGCTGCTGCGGGAAGGGTTCTGCAAAGACTATTGATTCTGGAATCTAGTCAAACCGCTCTCTCCAAGGATCTCCGTGATGCATCATTGACATTATTGAATGCCATGATAGGGACGGGGGCCTCATGCGCCTATTTTCTTCGAGAGCATTTGATTCGTGCTTCTTATATTGGATGAACTTATACAAATACTTGCTTCCTACATTTTCTCGATACAAAGAAAGGCCCATTTCCACCCCTTTCTCAGGTGTCCAAATGGTGTCCAACGGGGTTTAAAATGCGGTTAAAAGAGTGGAGTTGTTATGAAATAAAACATTTTTCATGAAAAGACAAATGCTTGGAAATATTGAATAATCTCGAAAAAGCTAAAAAAAGAGAGGGGTTCCGAAGAACCCCTCAATGGTCAGATCTTTACAATTAAGTTTATGGCGAACATGGTGAGCCTCCCCCTCTCGCCGGATCGGACGTTGCGCCAGGAAAATCAGGATTTATTCATGGCCGCAGAACACACTAAACTTGTCGCAAAGCCCCCCGAAGGAGCCGCCTGACCAATAAACCCCCTGTTTTTAATAACATAAATAAAATATATACATCTCAGGTTGACTTCTGTTCAGGGCTATGGTAGTAATAAGAAAATTCATAATGGATTAGAAAATTTGAGTGAAGTTTGATGTTCCGGCATTCAAGAGCTCAGGAAAATAAACAGCAACGCATGACTTTGTACGAAAATCCTGAAAATAAACTTAATTGTAAAGATCTGACCCCTTACATCGGCCGCAGATAAAAGCGGGCGGGATGCCCGCGCTCCCAGGGACGCCGTCGTTCCATCTGCCCCCCTTTCATGTCGCAGCCCCCTAGGGCACCCCCCGTTGCATCCGCTATTCATATGCAATATGCTCTCCGATTATAAGGGGCA
>CAYQTK010000286.1:0-3914 GCA_964420375.1 uncultured bacterium | reverse complement strand
CATGCGACCTGAGCGCCGAGACTATGGCTATACAGGGAGTAGGATTTGACCGGTTCTTCCCCTTCCTCTTCTCCCGCCCTTCCGCGTGGCTGTCAGCCCTGTCTGCGTGTCCGCACAGGCAGGCTGGAAGCCAAAAAGCGATAAATGCTATTCTTATTCATAAGTTGGACCACCTGCTCATTTACCGGAGGAGCCTTTTTTTCTATGCATTGGCGTTTAATTTTAAAAGAAATCGTTGAGTGTCCCTGTTGGGGTTTGCAATTCTCGGAAAACATGTTATCTTGTTTTCTTAGCACTCTTTTGGAAGGAGTGCTAAATTTTTAGTTTCAATCGGTTGACAAAACAGATACAATGATTAAATAATTTAAAGCCTTATACAAGTTTCGCGAGGGCTGCATTCGTCAATATTGAATAGAAACAAGCAGTTTTGGAAAAGGAGGACAGAGAGATGGCAGAGAAGTTGCGTCCGCTCCAGGATCGCATCCTGGTGAGACCGATGGAAGAAGAGGAGAAGACTGCCGGGGGTATTATCATTCCGGACACGGCAAAGGAGAAGCCCCACAAGGGCAAGGTGGTCGCAGTTGGCAACGGCCGGAAGCAGGAAGACGGGTCGTGGAGTCCGCTTGACGTCAAGGAAGGCGACGTGGTGTTGTTTGAGAAGTGGGCGGGCACGGGCATCAAGGTTGAAGGCGATGAGCACATGATCATGCGTGAGGACGAGGTCCTGGCGATCATCGAATGATTGAGACGACTGAAGCAAATTGCGGATATAACAGTTTGAGGAGGGAATGATATGGCTAAGATGTTATCTTTCGGACAGGACGCCCGGTCGCAGATAGTTGACGGGGTAGCCAAGCTTGCCGACGCGGTCAAGGTGACTTTGGGTCCGCGCGGCAGGAACGTTGTATTGGAGAAGTCGTTCGGTTCTCCCACCGTGACCAAGGACGGTGTCACTGTGGCCAAGGAGATCGAGTTAAAGGAGAATTTTGAGAACATGGGTGCCCAGATGGTGCGGGAGGTTGCCTCGCAGACCTCTGACGTTGCCGGCGACGGCACAACTACAGCCACGGTTCTGGCGGAGGCCATCTACAAGGAGGGTTCGCGGATGGTGGCAGCGGGCGCCAATGCCATGGGCCTGAAGCGTGGCATTGACAAGGCGGTTAAGAAGATCACCGAGGAGCTCGCCAGGATGGCCAAGTCCACCAAGGACCAGTCGGAGATCGCGCAGGTGGGCACGGTGTCAGCCAATAACGACAGCCTGATCGGCGACATCATTGCCGAGGCCATGAACAAGGTGGGCAAGGAAGGCGTGATCACCGTGGAAGAGGCCCGCGGCATCGAGACCAACCTCGAGGTCGTCGAGGGCATGCAGTTCGATAAGGGGTATCTGTCTCCGTACTTCGTGACCGACCAGGAGAAGATGGAGGCTGAGCTGGATGACCCCTATATCCTGATCAACGAGAAGAAGATATCCGTTATGAAGGACCTGTTGCCGCTTCTTGAACAGGTGGCCCGCCAGAACAAGCCGCTTTTGATCATCGCCGAAGAGGTCGAGGGCGAAGCATTGGCGACCCTGGTGGTCAACAAGATGCGGGGGACCCTGAACTGCGCCACTGTCAAAGCGCCCGGCTTCGGAGACCGCAGAAAGGCCATGCTCCAGGACATCGCCATTCTCACCGGCGGGCAGATGATCTCCGAGGACCTGGGCATGAAGCTGGAGAACATGACCCTTGACCAGCTCGGCCAGGCCAAGCGGGTGGTGATAACCAAGGACACCACCACCATAGTGGACGGCCAGGGCAAGCGCGATGACATCAAGGGACGCATTAACCAGATTCGCGGACAGATAGAGGAGACGACCTCTGACTATGACCGGGAAAAGCTCCAGGAGCGGCTGGCCAAGCTGACCGGCGGAGTCGCGGTCATCAAGGTGGGCGCAGCCACCGAGAGCGAGATGAAAGAGAGGAAGGCCCGCGTCGAGGACGCCCTGAACGCCACCAAGGCGGCGGTGGAAGAAGGCATCGTGGCTGGCGGAGGCGTGGCACTGGTGCGGTCTTTGAAAGCGCTCCAGGACTTTGCCGGAGATGACGACGACGAGAACTTCGGCGTCAACATCATCCGCCGGGCGCTGGAAGAACCCATCCGGACCATAGCTTCGAACGCGGGCGTGGACGGGTCCATAGTGGCAGAAAAGGTCAAGACGGCAAAGGCCAACAACTACGGCTTTAACGCGGAAACCGAGACCTATGAAGACCTGGTGAAAGCCGGGATCATAGACCCCACCAAGGTGGTCCGGTCCGCGCTGCAGAACGCGGCGTCAGTGGCCGGCCTGCTCATCACCACCGAGGCTATGGTAGCGGACAAGCCCGAGGAAGAAGACGAAGAAGGAGCAGGCGCGGGAATGCCGCCCTATTGACGACTTGTGAAGGTGACGCTTTTTTGGAGCGCGGGCATGGCAGCATGTCCGCGCTCTTCATATTATCTATGCAGCGTTTTAGCGTACCTTTCTCTTCAGGCCCGGCTTATTTTTCCTCTTGAGATTTTTAAAGGTATGGCCCACTTCTTTTTCGATCTTCCGAAGTGTGGAGTAGTCATGGTAAGTTACCAGGGACAGCGCCCTGCCTTCCGCAGAGGCCCGGCCGGTCCTGCCGATGCGGTGGATGTAGTCCTCGGTGTTGTCGGGAAGGTCGTAGTTGATCACCAGTGATATGCCTTCGATGTCCAGGCCGCGCTGGGCCACGTCGGTGGCCACCATGATCCGGTACTTGCCGGACTTGAAGCCGTCCAGTGCATTCTGTCGCTCGCCCTGCGGGTGGCCGGAGTGGATCACGCACACGTTGTGGCCGGCACGCTTCAAAACCTGGTACACCCCGTCGGTGCCCGCCCGGGTGGCGGAAAAGACCAGGATGGGACCCGCTTCTTTGCCCACTATCTCCAAGAGCTTGTTGTCTTTCTCAGCGGGCATGACCTCGACCGCCTCCTGGCAAATCTGCTCGGGCGGTCGCGACCGGTCTCCCACCACAATGTTGGCCGGGTTTTTCATGCCGATGGAGACCAGGCGTGAGACTTCGTTCGGTATAGTGGCGGAGAACATGAGGGTGTGGCGCTTTTTGGGAACCAGCTTGAGTACCTTTCTCATCTGGGGAAGAAACCCCATGTCCAGCATGCGGTCCGCCTCGTCAAGGATGAGCACCCGGACCTTGCGGAAGTCGAGGTCTCCGCCGCCGGCAAGGTCCAGCACCCGGCCGGGCGCGCCCACCACAACCTGGGGTTTTTGGGCTATGCTTTGTCTCTGCGTTTTGTAGCTTGCGCCCCCGAATATCCGGGCCACCCGCAGCTTGCGGTTGGGGGAGAGTTCGAGGAACGCGTCGGCAACCTGCCGGCACAGCTCGCGGGTGGGGACCAGCACCAGCACCTGGAGCTCGCCCGACTCGTAGTCCAGCCGGTCCAGGAGCGGCAGCACAAAAGAGGCGGTCTTGCCGCTGCCGGTCTCGGAACAGGCGATCACGTCGTTGCCTTTGATTATCTCGGGAATGACCTGTTCCTGGATGGTGGTTGGTTTGGAAAACCCGGCCTGAACCGCGCCTTTTGAAGTTCGTTCAGAAAGGCCCAGGGATAAGAACGCCTCAAGAGCGCCGTTTGCCTGTGCCTGGTTTTCGCTGTCGCTGTGGCCGGGTTCTTCTTCCGGAATGCTGCTTTTTCTCATGGTAGTCTTCGCTTTAAGCCTCCGCTTTAATGCTTGCGCTTTCCCGGGCAAATGCCAAGTAGTCGCTTATACCTAAATGGTAAAACGGGAAGGCCCGACTTGCAAGCGCCTCCTCATTCGTGAAGGGGGATGTTACTGAAAAATCCCTAGTGTCTCGTCAAGCTAAAAATGACGCATAGCGTGCGAGCGACTTTAGTCGCGACTAAAA
>CAYQTK010000285.1:0-3948 GCA_964420375.1 uncultured bacterium | reverse complement strand
CGCCGCTTTTCTTCCCGAGAGCTTGCTCTCGGGGGAGGAGGAGGACGGCAACAAAGGAGACAAACGGCAACCAAGGCTGACCCCGTTTTGGTTGACGATCTTACAAATAATCCGTTTTGCCGACAATTCTCCCCCATTTTTAAGGGTCCGATATTTTCGGGCTCTCCCGGTTTATGCGCCTCCCTGTCGAGTGCAGCCATTAGGTCCATTCCCCGCACGTTGCCGATAGAGACATCGTTCCTTAAGCCATTCTTCTCCGGCCGGCCGGAAAGGCTCCAGTAAAGGCGGGCAAGCTTTATATTCGACTCGTTGCTCTCCGGGCCTCCGCAGGAGAACCGGGTCCGGGTAAGTTTATATTCGGGATCGAACATAGCGGCGAGCTCGATTGAAGGCGGGGTATTGCTTCCCTGGAAGGAGGATAAGAAGCACAGCTTGTTCATCCGACGGTTTACAGCCTTGACGATGCGGGGCTGGTTGTGCCCCACCGTCATGCACCACAGACCGGAAAAGCCGTCAATGAACTCGCGGCCGTCCCCGTCTTTAAGCTTCACTCCATGGTCCTTCACCACCAGCCGGGGCTCCGCTTTGTAATAATGAGGGGGGTTCATCATGGGATGCATAAGATACTTCCTGTCAAGATCAACGAGTCTTTGTTTGTCCTGCATTGATACTCCTTTTAAAAGTCGAACGTCGTCGGGTTCGCATTTGTCTTCCGCTCTTGATATGATTGTGGAAAGCAGTCGCTTTTCTGCCGTCTCCAGCACACACTGATCTATCAATATGCATTCGATAAAAAAACGATTGCATAATCTTGCCGGCGGCGGAGAAAACATCTATTGTAATCTTTAGTTCAGATCTGCAAGGAAGGACTCGGGCGGGGGAGGAATCTCATGGACCTTGACACCGTACTTTTAGAATCGGAAAAGATCGAGAACAGCAGTCTCAGAAAGTGGAAGGACAGCGGCGGCCGGGTAGTGGGCTACATTTGCGTGGCCACACCCACCGAGTTCCTGGAGGCTGCGGGACTCTTCCCCTATCGCATCCGGGCCTTGGGAAACGCCGACACCGAGCTTGCCGACGTGCGGCTTTCCCGGTTTAATTGCAGCTTCTGCCGCTCCTGCCTCCAGCTCGGCCTGGACGGGACCTATGATTTCCTGGACGGCGTTATCGAGACCAATGGCTGCGACCATTTGCGGGGCATGGTGGAGAACTGGCAGCATGCCCGGCCTTCCGAGTTCTTCCATTACCTGCGCGTTCCCCACCTTGACGACCCCGACTCGCGGCGCTTCTTCGAGGACGAGCTTCGCGGCTACAAACAAGCCATTGAGAACCACTTCGACGTATCCATTCTTTACGAGGACATCCGGCTTCAGGCCAAGAGGCAGGAGCGGATTCGCGAAAAACTACGGACCGTTTACGAGATGCGGGAGCGCGCCCAGCCCGCGTTTACGGGCGCCGAGGTCCTGTCCATATTTCTTTTCGCCACTGCTGCTCCGGCCGCCGAGGTTGAAGAGGCTCTTGACAATGTCATCGAGTCGCGCAAGGACCACGAGATCACCGACTTCCGGGCGCGGCTTCTGCTTGCGGGCAGCGCCACCGACGAGGTCGAGTTTGTAAAGGCCATCGAGAGCATGGGCGGGCTGGTGGTGACGGACGCGCTTTGCTTTGGCTCGCGCGCTTTCTGGCCGTACGCAACCGACCTTGAAGAGGGCGATCCCGTGCGGGCGCTGGCGCGGACGTATCTTGACAACCTCCTCTGTCCGCGCATGTTCAATGCCTGGAAGAGCAGGAAAAAATTCGTGGACGATGCCATCGAGCGTGCCGGTGTGGACGGTGTGGTGCTGGTTCATAACAAGTTCTGCGACGTCCACGGGGTCGACAACGTGCAGTATCGCATGGCCCTGGAGAAACAGGGGGTTCCGGTTCTCCAGCTTGAAAAGGACTACGGGGCCAAGGCTGACATCGGCAGGATGAAAACCAGGGTCCAGGCATTCCTGGAACGGATAGGAGACTTAAAATGAGCAAGCTCATGCCCCAGGGACTGATTGACAGGGCTGCGCTCCAGCTTTCTCTTTTCGACCGTCTTCCCGCACCGGTTTTAAGCGGTGCGGGGTCTGCACTAAACGCACTTCATCTGCTTCCCGACGAGGTGATGTCAGCCACCCGTGCGCTTTGGGAGCCGCGCAACCGCGAGGCCTCGGTGGTGTTTCTGAAGATGGTGGCCCGCTGGGTGGTGGAAGCCAAGCAGGCGGCCAAAGAGGGCAAGAAGGTTGTGCTGGTTCCTTTTAACTTCCCGGTGGAGGTCATCCACGCCTTTGAGGGAGCGGTGCCCCTGACCAGCGAGGTCCTCTCCACCCTGGGCGTGGTCATGCTCAAAGGCCAGGGAGAGAGGTACTGGGACATGGCCATGGGACTGGGCCTTCCCGATCACCTTTGCTCGTCAAATACCATCGAGCTCGGGTCCATGCTGGGAAGCGAAGATTTTCAACCCCAGGCCATAGTGTCATCAGCGCCCGGCGGCTGCGACGTGAACGCCAAGATACACGAGTTCGTGGCCAATTATTACGATATCCCCCACTTCTTTCTCGCCAAGCCGCCGGAAGACTCCGGAAGAGGCAGGGAGCTGTACAGCGTATACATGAAAAACCTGATCAGCGACCTGGAAGAATTTATCGGCGAGAAGCTATCCGAGGACAAGGTCCGGGCTCTTACCGAGAAGACCAACCGGGCCACCGAGCTCTATCACGAGCTCTGGGACCTGCATAAAGCCTCGCCCTGCCCGGTGCCCAACGTGTTCTCCCTTTTCACCTATGGGGCCCGCTTTACCATGTGGGGAAGAGACGAGGCCATCGAGCTCATGGAAACCATGGTCCGCATCGCCAAAGAACGTCTCGAAAAGAACCTCTATCCCGCGGAGAAGGAAGTGGCCCGGTGCTTGTGGGCCTATACCAGCTACTACTACGATTTCATGGGCTTCTTCAATTGGATGGAGGAGCAGGGATACTCCCACTTAGGAGACGGACTGGACCTCTACTTTCCTCAGGTCATCGACACCGGGAGCATGGACACCATGATCGAAGGATTTGCCGAGTCAGCCTGGAACATGCCCATGACCAGGCAGGTGGGGGCGGAGACCATGTCCCGCCAGTGGACAGAGGATGTGATATACGCGGCTCGCGAGCTGAACGCGGACTGTGTTATCTACTGCGGCCACCATTCCTGCAAGCAGACCTGGAGCGTGGTGTCCATATTAAGAGAAGAGCTCATGAAGCGCACCGGCCTGCCCCTGCTCATCCTGCAGGGAGACTCATGGATAAAACGGATGACCCCCATGAGCGTGATCCAGCAGGAGATAGACGAGTTCGTTAAAAACGTGGTGTCCAAGAAAACCACCGGGAAGAGAAGGCCCAGGAAAAGAAGAAAACAAAGCGCAGAGAGCGAAAAAGATACCGGGCAGTGATGTTATCTTAAAAAGTCCAATTGAAGCCCCAAAGGGGCGTAGTTCATTAGCCCAGGGCGCAAGCCCCGGGTAGAGGATAGGCTAATAAATAGTGCCTGTTGCGAAACGGAGGCTTAATTTACTTTTGCGGCGCTGTTTAGGAGTGCGGCAGCTTGCTGTCCGCTTTTTTCCGCCGGGAAGCTTGCTTTCCTGTCTGCCCTGTCTGCGTGTCCGCACAGGCAGGCGTGTCCGGCACAGGCAGGCGCACTCAAAAACGGAGTTTTGCAACGGGAACTAAATAAATGAGCGCTGAAAGCGCGACCCAAAATTTTTTCCCAGGGATTGCCTGCCTCCGCCGGAGATGGCAGACAGGCGCCCTGGGATATGGAAGTCAGCTCTTTCAGAGCTCAATAATCGCGACTGAAGTCGCTCGCACATTTTTTCAGAGTTCAACAATCGCGACTGAAGTCGCTCGCACATTTTTTCAGAGCTCAATAATCGCGACTGAA
>CAYQTK010000284.1:0-4068 GCA_964420375.1 uncultured bacterium | reverse complement strand
CAGGCAGGCGTGTCCGGCACAGGCAGGCGGAACGCACAGGCAGGCGCACTCCAAATTCGGAGTTTCGCAACGGGCACTAATTAAGTCGTAACGTGTATTGTTTTTCGTGTCAGCGAAAAAGGACGCCATTTAAACGGCTTTTTGTTTTCTATATGGAAAAGACGTTGTTGAAAGCAGCATGCCTTTTGGCTATTCTGATTTAAGTTTGTCATTTTGCTTTTCTTTTATTTTTGCATAGCCGGGAGGATTGAATATGGCTAAGAGCGCGAACAAATCCAGGGCAATAACCATAGTAATAATACTTGTGCTGGCGGTCTGGGCGGGCGTCGTTGGTGTTTATGTCGCCAAGAACCTGCAGGCGGGCCCCGATGCGGAGACGCCGGTTGCAAGTCCGGGAGCCACTGTAACCCCGGCCGAGACGTGGGAAAAGGAGCGCTGGAACGGCATATACATGAACCGGACCAAGATCGGCTATGCAGTCTCCCGGCTCCAGAAGGAAGGCCCCGAGTACCGGGTATGGTGCAAGATTCGCATCCGGGTGAACCTGATGGGAATGAGCCAGGACATCCGCCAGAACCTGCGGGGCAGGCTTGACGAACAGTATCACTTGAAGTCCTATCACGCCGAGATAATTTCGCCGGTCATGACCCTGGAGAGCAAAGGGCACATGGAAGGCAACAACCTCATCATGGAGGTCAAGACGGGCGGAGAGAGTGTGACTCACGAGCTCCGTTTTGACGAGCCGCTTTCGCTGGGCACCGACTGGGAGATCGAGGCCCGGCTGGACGATCCCCAGCCCGGCGACAGGATCACGGTCCCCCTGTTCGAGCCCACCATGAGCAAGAAGCTGCCGGTCACGGTGGAGATCGTGGAGGAGGACGCGGTCAAAATCGGGGAAGACAAGGTCCCGGCATACAAGGCCCGCATGAAGATGAAGTCCAATGTCTCCTGGCTGTGGTTCTCGAAAGAAGATAATAAGATCGTGAAGAACTACGATCCGGCCACCGGCTTCGTGATCCTGTTGGAGAACAGGGAAGATGCACTGGACGTGGACTGGGACAAGGCTGACAGCGTTGACCTGCTGTTGTCCTTTCACGTGCCCGCAAGCATAGTCATCGAGAGTCCCCGCGAGGTTGTCTCTCTCCAGGCAAGGTTAAAAAACGTCTCCCTTGAAGATCTCACCCTGGCCGCAGGCAGGAGACAGACAGTGGACGGCTCCACCATCGAGGTCCGAGTCGAGCAGGCCATTCCCGCACAGGGCTACAAGCTCCCCCTTCAAGACTCTTTACCGGACAAGGCCAAAGAACTCAAGTCCTCTCTGCAGCCTTCGCCCTACATCCAGTCGGACAACGCGAAAATAAAAAAGGCGTCGAAACAGGCATTGGACGGCGCCGACCGCGCAGTTCCCGGGGTGGAGAGCCTGCTGTCCTACATGGACCGGACCATGCAGAAGTCCATGGTCTACACCATCCCTTCCGCGCTCGAGGTATTAAACAGCAAAAGGGGCGCATGCAAAGAGCACACCGTGCTTTTCGTGGCCCTGTGCCGGGCCGCGGGAATACCCGCCCGACCGGTTTACGGCATAACGTACTCCGATACCATGGCGGTGAAAGGCTTTTATTACCATGCCTGGGCAGAGGTCTTTCTGTCGGGCGAAGACGGTGAAGGCAGTTGGGTGACAGTGGACCCCACCTTTAACCAGCTCCCCGCGGACGCCACCCACATCAAGATGGGCCACGGCAAGGTGGGCAACGTCACCGATCTCATGGGCGTAATCGGCAAGCTGGAGGTAGAAGTGGAGGAGTATCATTGATAAAGACGGTTGATCTCACCAAGGACTACGGCCGGGTGCGGGCCGTGGACCATGTAAGCCTGGAAGTGAACGAGGGCGAAATCTACGGCTTTCTGGGACCCAACGGGGCCGGCAAAACCACTACCATCCGGATGCTGATCGGCCTTTTAAGACCCACAGCCGGCAGGGTGTTCATTGATGGACACGACCTTTTGAAGGAGCCGGTGGCTGCAAAGAGCGTGGTCGGCTTTATTCCCGATCGCCCCTACCTTTATGAAAAGCTCTCCGGAGGCGAGTTCCTGCGTTTCATGGCCGGGCTATACGGCATGGAGCCTGATGAGACCGACCGGAAGATGGAAGAGCTGCTCCGCTTCTTCAGCCTTGCCGAGTGGAGGGACGAACTGGTGGAAAGCTACTCCCACGGCATGAAACAAAGGCTTATCATGGCTTCCGCGTTTATCCATTCCCCGAAGTGCATCATAGTTGACGAGCCCATGGTGGGATTGGACCCCAAAGGCGCGCGGCTTTTGAAAGACACCTTCCGCAAGCTGGCCCGCGAAGGCGGCTCCATATTCATGAGCACTCACACTCTCGAGATAGCGGAGAGCATGTGCGACCGCCTGGCCATAATCGACGCGGGCAGTATAATAGCGGAAGGCAGCATGGAAGAACTCCGCAAGCGGAGCGCAGAGGCTGAAGAGGCCCACCTGGAAGACATCTTCCTCTCCCTGGTGGGCAGGGAAGACATGAAGGATGTAATCGACAGCATCCGGATTTAAGACGTCACGCGTCTGCGCTGCCGCGAGTAGCGCCACAATGCCGCCAGCGAATATGTCGCGGCTTCGGGAGAATCGAACACCGGAACGGCAGGTCCCGCGACCCCCGCCATGTGCTCTTTGAACTGCGGAGCTCCCACCACTACGGTAACAAGAGGCTTGCCCGGTTCGCTCTCCCCCACTTTCTTGATGTCGCCGAACCATTCTTTTCCGGTGAAATCTATTTGTTCCAGCCTTTTTACTACTGCATAGGGAACTATGGTTATGGCAAGGGTCATGTCGAAGCTTTGGTCCTTGATCAGCTCGAAAAGCGAAGCAGCGTACAGCCCGGAAGGCCCCACGTCGAGCGGGTTTTTGACGTTCATCCAGGAGGGCGCGTCTTTTTTGATGGCGCTGACGAGCTCCGGGGATGGAGGCGGCAGGTTGAGTCCGTTGTTTATTGCGGTGTCCGCGGCCAGGGCTCCCAGGCTTCCGGACGAGGTGATGATTCCCAGCCGGGGACCGGCAGGCAGAGGCTGGGTGGTGAATATGCGGGCCGTGTCGATCATCTCCGCCAGCGTTTGGCAGCGGATGGCTCCGGCCTGGGCGAGCGCGGCGTCGTAGAGCTGGTCATTACCGGACAGGCTTCCGGTGTGCGACGTGGTTGCGTCCTGTCCGGCAGCGGTGCGCCCGCTTTTGAGAACGAGCACCGGTTTTTCCGGAGTTACTTTACGGAGGGTATGAACGAGTCTGCGGCCGTCCTTGGCCCCTTCGATGTACATGATGATAACCCGGGTGTCCGGGTCGTTGCCCAGATAGTGAAGTACCTCGCACTCGTCCACGTCCGCGCGATTGCCCAGGGTCACTGCCTTGGAGATGGAAAGCCCCTGCCGGTGGAGACCATCGAGGAGCACGTTGCCGAAAGCGCCGCTCTGGGCGATGATCCCCAGCGGACCGGGAGTGAGCGCCTCTTCGACGACCTCGACCGAGCTGAAGCGATTGTTCGAGTTGACAACCCCCACGCAGTTGGGGCCCAGGAGCCGGACGTTGTGGCGGGCCGCAGCATGCGAAAGCTCCGCCTGGAGCGGACCGCCTTTGCCGCCCGTCTCGGCAAACCCCGCACTCTCGATGATGGCGGCTCTGATGCCGCGCGCCCCGATCTCTTCCACTGCCGCGGGGGCCCGCTCCGCGCCCACGATCATGATGGCCAGGTCAACCTCGCCGGGAAGGTCGGACACCTTTTCGTAGACCTTGAATCCGTGCAGCTCTCCTCCCCTGGGGTTCACCAGGAAGGTCCGGTCGCCCCAGCCCTGCTCCTTGAGCTGGATGGGAAGCACGTACCCGAAGCCGGGCGTCCGGGTCGCTCCCACAATGGCCACCGCACGGGGCTCGAAAAAAGGTTTGAGATCGTTCTCTTCAGTCACGGGTTATGCTCCTTCTCGGGGTCTCGTCTTATTTTTAATTGCATCGCCGCCCTTTGCAACCGGGTGCGGCTATTGAGTTTCGCAAAACTAAGCTAGT
>CAYQTK010000283.1:0-4098 GCA_964420375.1 uncultured bacterium | reverse complement strand
ACCTTTCAAACAGCAACAATAAGCAGACCCCGCCCATGGCGAAAAGTATCCACAAAACCCATTCGACTCCCACTTGCATGAAGACCATCAGCTTGGGGACCAGGCCTTGAACTTGGCCGTCCTTTTCCGCTCCTTCGGATCCACTCGGGCCGGCCCGGTCGTCAAGAGGCGCGGGAAAGGCCGTTTTTTCGTCTTCTTTTTCTTTGGCGACAGCCGGCTTTTCCTTGTCGGTTGTCGGGGAAAGGGCCTCTTTAGATTCGGCTTTCCCCTTTTTTGCTCCGGAAACCGTTGCTGTGTCCTCCGCCGATGTTGTCTCTTCGGCTTTTTCCGGTTTCTTCGGGTCGGGCCTTGCTTCGGCCATTGCGTCAAATCCATAAGAAAAAATCGCAGAAACCGCCCAAAGTATCACTAATATTTTTAAACCGTTGCGGGCCATCACTTGCATCCTCCCGTTATATGTTATTTACTGATCATTTAAAAAATGCGGGTTTGCCGGACCAGTCACTTCGGCGGAACATACCTGGGAAAAAGCGCATCTCGAGGCTTCACAATCACTCTCTTCCATCGCCTCAAGCAACTTTTTTCGCAGCTTTTTAATGCGTTGGGGACCGAGATTTTCATCCCATTCATCCAGCAGCATGATCGTATCCCGGACAGCCTCTCTGAGCTTTCTTTTATGCGGACATTCCAAAAATTTACACTGTAAAACCGGCTTGCCGTTGTCTTCCTTTATCCATTTCAAAACGCGACGGTGGTCTTCCAGCATTCCTTGAATTTCTTCTATGCTCTTTGCCAACATTTCTTGTGCGTTCATTTGTTCACCTTCCTTTAATATTTATTACGCATACTTTAGGCGACCTAAACATTATTAGGGAAGCCTAAACCATTGACGCCGTTGATTCACTAGGAGATTTTCATCAAATAATCATCCATACTTTATAACAATGGTCTTATTAAAACTCGGGAAGTATAGTAAACCGAAATCATATCGGCTCCACCTCGATACTTTCGGCTTCTGATCTCCGCAAAGAAATGTGGTAGCCCCGGATCTTCAACTCGATGGGATCGCCCAGGGGAGCAACCCGTTCCACTTTCGCCAAGGCCCCGGTAGTAATGCCCATCTCTATAATACGTTTACGAATTTCGCCCTTGGCCTTGACCTTGACTATCTTGCCTTTCTGACCCGTAACAAGGTCCTTTAAAGTTATTATGGTACTCTTGCGGCCCTGTCCGGCTTTCGTCTTCTCAAGCTGCTCCAGGACCGAATTCACACATTGGAAGCAGTCTTTTTTAGTGGATTTTTCTTCGCAGTGGCTTTCGAAGCCTTCGATCAGGGGCTGGCCCGCACGGGGGCAGGTTTCTACGAATTCGGCGAACCTTACCAGTCTTTCGAGTACGTCCCTCGATATTGAATGTTCCATGGAACAGGCCGCTTGTTCAGCCTCGGTGGCGTCAACAGCCAGAACATTAACCAGAAAATCCCGCAATATTTCATGACGCCGGACAACGTCCTTGGCAATCCTGTCTCCCTTCGGGGTAAGGGTCACCAAGTCGTAGGGAGAATAATTTATCAGTTCCTTTTCAGAAAGAGACTTCAATGCCCCTGTTACAGAAGAGCTCCTGACCTTAAGCAAGCGGGAAATTTCCTTTGGTCTCGCCGCTTTTTTCTCGGCGATGATATTGAAAATCGCTTCAAGGTAGTCTTCTAAACTTGCACTTAATGTTTTGGTTCCAGTCATTGTCCACCTCAATGTTAGGCTTGCCTAATATATTACGGGGAAACTAAAGGTTTGTCAAGGGCCCGAAAAAATTTTTTCGTGAACTGTTCAAGGCCCGTTTCGGAAGGATGATCGGTGTCTACTTCGTGGCGCTGTTTTTGTTCGTCATTCCGGTGGCTCTCATAGTGGCCTGGATTTTCCACCACGGCATGACCGTGCCGGTGGTCGGCGGGCAGTAAGAAAAGGTGGCGCAGGAGCGGCTTAATACCCTCCCTTTTCGTTCACCTCTCTTATCTTTGCCGGCCCGACCTTGGGTCCGCGCTCATAGGTCATGAGACCGTTTTTTTCCTGCTCCACGTCGTAGGGCTGGGTGTAGCAGTAACCGTCCAGATAGTCGAAGTCGAAGATGGCCAAAGTATAGTCGCGGTAGAGATCGTAAAGGCCTTTTTTGCCCTCGGTCCGGTAAAAGCCGAAGCCGCCGTACTCGGAGACTATGATGGGCTGGCCTTCGTAGTCGGTGCCCGGGAAGAACAAGGGGATAAGCGGCTTGCCGGAGATGATCTTGCCCAGGTAGAAAGAAAGGCCGATGTGGTCGCCCGGCTCGAAGTCGTACTTCTCGTACAGCTTTCGGGAATCCTCGACAGTGGGCAGGTAATGGTGGAAGTCCCAGATGTCGGTGTCAAAGTGAAACCCGCCGGAGTTGTCCACCACCAGGCGGGACTGGTCGGCCCCCCGCGTAAGCCGGACCATGCGAAAGCCCCACTCGCGGGCCTCTTGGCGCCACGGCATCTCGTAAATACCCCAGCTTTCGTTGTACACCGTCCATACAATGATCGAGGGATGGTTGTAGTCCCGGTCGATCACGTCCATCCATTCCTTTTCGAAGCGGTCCATGGCCCGTTCCGGCACCCGGCGGGGTATGCCGAAACCCAGGGACGGCATCTCTTCCCAGACGACCAGGCCCTCGACGTCGCACCAGTAAAGAAAACGCGGGTCCTCGATCTTCTGGTGCTTGCGGAGGCCGTTAAATCCCATCTTTTTGTACATGAGGACGTCTTCGCGCATCATCTTGTCGGTCTTCGGGGTGTAGACCCCGCCGGGGAAGTAGCCCTGATCGAGGAGCAGCTTCTGGTAGAACTCCTGACCGTTCAAGTAAACCTTGCCGTGCTTCGCCTCGATGGTCCGGACACCCACATAGCTTTTGACGTGGTCGGTGACAGCGCCGGAGCCGTCGCGGACCGTGATCTCGAGCTGATACAGAGAAGGCAGAGAGGGCGACCAGGGCACTACGTTGTCGTTTTGCCAGTCCAGGCTTTCATTGCGCGTGCTAAGGGTCTCGTCCACACTGCGACCGCTGATGCGGATGTCCGCCCGCGCTCCGGAAGCGTCTCCGCCTATCTCCAGGTCGAACCTCCCTCCATCAAGTTGGGTGGAAGGAGTGAACCTGAAGTCTTTCAGATACGTCGCACCGGTCTTTTCCAGCCACACCGTCTGCCAGATGCCAGTGACCGTGGTGTACATGATGCCGTAGGACCCGCCCTTCGGCGACTGCTTGCCGCGGACCTGCATCCGGTCAAGCGAGTCGTAGACCCGGACGGTGAGGACGTTGTCTTCAGGCTTGATCACGCCGGTGACATCGAAAGTGAAAGGGGTATAGCCGCCGATGTGAGAGCCGAGCTTTTGGCCGTTAAGCCACACCCGTGCCTCATAGTCCACGGCGCCGAAGTGGAGCACGACCCGTCCGCCGCCTTGCAGGTCTTCTTCCAGGTCGAAGCGCTTCTTGTACCACACCACGTTCGGAGGAGTGGTGTCACAAATGCCGGAAAGCGCAGACTCGACAGGGTAGGGCACCACAATCTTTCCTGCAAAGGACTCTTTTCTCTGCCACTTTTCAACCAGTCCCCTGTCATCATCATCAAAAGCAAAGTCCCAGCTTCCGTTTAAGTTCTGCCACGCCTCCCGCATCAAGTCGGGCCGCGGATGCTCCGGCCGGGGAGTCCCGGCAGAGGCCAAAACCGGCAGAACCATGTATACGAGCAAGACAAACGCATAGAGCTTTTTCATTTCCCGTCCTTCTCCTGTAAACCGCAGATTGATCTGATCGTAACAGAGACAAGGCAAAGAATGAAACGAATATAGTTAGTGCCCGTTGCGAAACGGAGGTTTAATTTACTTTTGCGGCGCTGTTTTGGAGTGCGGCGGCTTGCCGTCGCTTTGTCCGCCGGGAAGCTTGCTTGTCGGAAATGAGCACTACAAAAGACCCACAGTTTAGGAGGCGACTTTTTTAAGTTCCGGCAAGCCGGAACTTATGAAAGTTTGAAGCATGCTTTCCTGTCTGCGGTGTCCGGCACAGGCAGGCGCACTCCTAAAACGGAGTTTC
>CAYQTK010000282.1:0-4123 GCA_964420375.1 uncultured bacterium | reverse complement strand
ACAGCCCGCCCATCCGACGGCGAGCTCCCAACCGGCACAGGTAGAGGAGCAAGCCGGCGAAACAAAGTCCCGGCAGGGGATAAACCTTCCGACTCGGGTCCCCGGGGATCGCTGAGCGCTTTAAACAGAGGAGGAAAAACCGCCCGCAAAGGCGCGCACCGAAGCTGTAATTAGTGCCCGTTTACGGGTTCAGAGGGTGGTGCTGACAGGATATTGGTTCTATGGTATATGGTGAAGAAAGCGCGGCTGGCCTGTGTGAACCACCCGTTCGCAGACGAACTGGTGGGCGACCCCGAGCCCAAGCCCATATTTCGTTTTCAAATTTCAATGTTACAAGAGAACAATCTTAAAATGAAAACAGAAATCCAAGAAGAAAAAACGGGGGAAGTCCTTTCGCTCCAAATTCTCCTGCCGGAAGTCATCGCACAGGATAAAATCGAAAAGCACCTGCTTCCTGATGTGGTTCTTCCCTCAAACTCTGCCTGTTTTTACCCGGCTGTTCATTCTTTTCTGTATTTCTTTTATTAAAAAATTTTAATTTTTGTCTTGACAAATTCTTGAAATCGGCTATTCTATGGGCAAGTAGTAATAAAAATGTTTGTCTAAGCTTTTCTTTCTCTTTAATTCAGGCTATTAGCCGTGTGAAGAGGAAATTAGAATTGAATTAGAGTTGGCGGGAGGCAATCCAGGAGTAAGATTAAGAGCAGAAAGGAATTTGGTCATGACGCAAGGATATGTAAAATGGTTCAATGACTCGAAGGGATTCGGCTTTATCGAGCAGGAGACTGGTGAGGACATCTTCGTTCATTTCTCCGCTATCGAAGGTGAAGGTTACAAGTCACTTAACGACGGCCAGGTAGTCGAGTTTGAATACATCGACACCCCCAAGGGACTGCAGGCGACCAAGGTTCTCAAGATGTAAAAATAAACGGTTTCTATCTAAGAACTCCGGCATACCGACAGGAGCAGCCGGAGTTTTTTTATATCTGCACAAAGTAAAAACTAATCATGATTGGACCTCTGTTTCGCTTGGTTACAATTACTCCACGTTCGTTTTATGCTTCAGACTGTTCCGGTTCGAGACGCGCAAATTGTTCGGGTTGTTGTTCCAACTCCCGCCGCGAAAAACGCGATACGTTTATCGCCCGCCCTCCCCAATCACGAATACAAATGAAGGAAGCATTCGCGCTCGAAGTTTGTAGCTGTCTGCATAAGTGAGACAGCCACGAAGTCACCGACGCCCCGATCTCCGAAAGCAAGACCTCTCCCTTCGAGTACTCCTCCTGCAAGCGCCGCATCCTGGCCTTGAGGCGCCTGACGTTCTCCTTGCGCAACTTGGTCATGTGCGGCAGGTGCCTGAATCCGAAAAATTCCACGCCCTCCTTCACCGTGTATATCCTGCTCTTTCCTTCATGGATCGAAAGCTATAGTCGCAAGAACTGATAATTTCCTGAAGCATTGCATGGTATAATTTTCAACAGCGGCAACAATCGAAGTTTTTTCCTGAAGGGAAACAATGTGGGTAGCTTCACGTCTTTTGGTAGCTTGGAAACAATTGGGACAAAATCATTACAACGGGATTTTTCCTGAAGGGAAAAAATTTGAATAGCCGTAGGTGAAACCTACGGTAGGGTGAAGCAAAAAAATTCATTCGGCCCTGAAGGGGCCGCACAAGAGACAAGATAAGGGTACCGGGCCGAAGGCTTTGCTTCGCCCCCTGTCGGGGACGGGACCCGTGGCCGTATACATCATCCGTAGGCTGGGGCCTACGGCTACTCATATTAAACCCTTCGGGTTTCTGGATGAAATTCACGTCTCGCGGTAGCTTGGAAACACTTGGAAGGGCATTGGTTCGCCCCCTGTCGGGGACGGGGTTCCTTGGCCGTGCTCTTTTTCCGTAGGCTGGGGCCTACGGCTACTCATATTAAACCCTTCGGGTTTCTGTGTTTTGAAAGACGAGCGATCCGGGGGCAATCGGCCACTTAAAAATTCAGGAGGAAGGTCAGATTACAGTATCAATGGAGGGCGATACTGGATTCGAACCAGCGACCCCTAGCTCCGGAGGCTAGTGCTCTATCCACTGAGCTAATCGCCCTTGGCATGTTTTAGTATAGTGTTTGGCCTGTTATGTGTCAAGGACGGTGCTTATTTCGGTTGAGTAGTGACGGTTGTGGCGGTTGTTTCCTTCACTTCCGGTTGGGGTTCGGGTTCCACTACTTTCTGCCATATAATGATGAACTCTCCCTCCATAATAGTAAGCAGGTACACCGGCTTTCTCCACTTGCCGTTTGGATCCACGGTGATGGTACCGGTAACGCCGGGGTGGTCTTCCACGTGGTCGAGCGCGTCTTTGAGCTGGATTCGGTCACGGATGTGATAGTTGTCTATAAGGTGTACGAGTACGTCCACGACCTCGTATGCCCGTATCTCCAACATGCCGGGTTCATGTCCGTACTCCTTCTTGAAGTTCCTTGTAAACTGTTTGAACAGAGGCCTTTTGGCTTCGGGTGCCATTGCGCTTGTGAACAGTGCGTCCTCCAGGTCTTCGGGCTGGGTCTGTTCGAGCAGTTGCGGGTCATGCCAGTTGCTTATGCCCATGAGGCTTACTCCGCGGAGGAGGTAATACCTGATCTGCGGCGCGATCATGGCGACCCGCTTGTGGTAATCGGGTATGAAAAGCACTTGGATGCCCTGTCTTCTAAGCGACCGTATCTCTTTTCTGAAATCGGTGGTTTGAAGATCATACCCCGCGGAGTTGACGACCTCGGCGCCCAGCTTGGGGGCCTCGCGGCTGAAAATAGCCAGGTACTCCCTTCCAAAGTCGATGTCGGGGTAGAGTACCCCGAACTTCTTCTTCTTCAAGTTGTTCACCGTATGTTCGAGCAAAACCTTTACTTGCTCGGTCTTGGTGATATGGTTCTGGTAGACCCACTCTCCTTTGCCGACCATGTCTTCACCGGAGCTCAAGGAGATATAAGGTACTTTGAGTTCGTTTGCCACGCTTGCCGCCCGGTAGGCCCTGCTTTTCAGGAGCGGCCCTGCAATGGCCACAACCTCGTCGTCCTTGACCAGCTCTTCCACCAGTGCCTCCACCGTGTTGCCCGGCCGGGCGGTGTCTTTTATGACCAGCCGGGGGTTCCACTTAACTCCGCCGGGATCGAATATATGTGCGGCCATCATGGCCCCCTGCAAGGACTGCTCGCCCAGGTGGGAGAGCTTGCCGGAAAGCGGCAGGAGAAGCCCGATGCGGCGGGGCTTGACGTGGACCCTCCGTTCTATGGTTTCCTTGAGCTCGATAAGTTCGTGGTAGTAGGTGCTGTCCGGGTAGTTGTTCTCGAAACGGACCAGAAGCTCGGCCGCTTTTTCGTAATCCTGGGAGTCGAAAGCCGAGCGTACCATCTGAAGCAGTGCGAAGTCACCGGGAAAGATTGCCGGATACTCTTCCACCAGCTTTTTGAGGGATTCGTCGTCAAGCTTTGCAATGATCTTCTCCGCGTTTTTGCGGGCCTCCTTCCGCATCTGTTCGGATTCGCCTTTTTTCAGCTCCCGGGCGTATAAGCGCACCGCCTCCAGCTTGTGGCCCTCCTCGACGGCGCACTCTGCCATGAGCATGGTCATGTCTTCCCATCTTGTCCCTTGCGCGCGCGGCCGATATTGTTCGAGGTAGTTGCACGCGGTTTCGCAGTCGCCGTCATTATAAGCGCACCTGGCCATGCCCCATGCCGCTTCCACCGCCTCTTCGCTTTCCGGGAACTTTTTGAGCACGTCCTTGAAGTACATGCGTGCAGCTTCGCAATCCTGCTGGTGGAAGTAGCACCTTCCGATGCGGAGGAGGACATAAGGGGTGTTCTCGGTCCTCGGAAAGTCGGAATGATAGCGCTCGTAGGCTTTAAGTGCCTTGGCGTAGTTTCCCTGGGAAAAGGCCCGGTCGCCTTCGCGCAGGTCCATCCGCTTGGCCTGCTCCGCGGGAATCCGCTCGCCGTTTCTTATTACATTTTTCTGACAGAGACTTCCGCAAAGGGAAATTGCCACGATCATCAAAGCCGGGAAAGTTAATAGACGGGCCCTGCGTCTCATGTTCCATGTCCTCCCATGCCTACATTATAACCGGAGCGGACCGGAT
>CAYQTK010000281.1:0-4152 GCA_964420375.1 uncultured bacterium | reverse complement strand
TGGTAATGTACCTGAAAAACGGGATGAGCAATCAAATCACCTTAGGCTTTTCCGATGATTTAAATTATTGCCTTCTCATGACTTTCGATATGCAGTTCTAACACGCAGTCCCCAAGGAGCAACATCTATGAAAAAGAAAACATTGTTTGTACGGCTTCTGGGCCTGGCGATGTTAATCTCCCTGGCCCCCGCGCTTCGATCCAATTCGGAAAAGAATTTCAAGGATATTGCGCAAGTGTATGATCTTAATGGGACCTGGGAGTTGGAGCCGGGCCAGCGCCTGCCCCGAAAATTCACCCGACGGGTCCCGGTGCCCGGCCTGATTGATCTCGCCGAGCCGCCGGTCCCGTTTGACGCCAGGCGCAAGACCCCGGAAGAAATCGCCTGGAACGCGGTGGTCGGCAAAGCGAAAACCGAAAGGCCGCGGCGTTCGCCGGGCAAGTGGTATTTTTATTACCGCACCCGCTTTGTTGCACCGGAAAAAAAATATGAGAACGTTCACCTCACGATCGGCGCCGCCAAGTACGGGGTGAAAGTGTGGGTGAACGGCAAGGAGGCCGGCGCCTATTGGAGCGCGTTCGTTCCGCGAGAGCTCGATATCTCCTCCCTCGTGTTCTTCGGGAGAGCAAACGAGTTGATCATCAGGGTAGGGGAGTATAGAGATATAGACAAAGAGCAATGGGTGGGAAGCGGCGATCCGTCCAAGCGCTCTTTCATTCCGGGAATCTGGGGTGATGTGAGCATCAAATTTTGCGGGAACCCCCGCATTCGCGCGGTCCAGGTCATACCTCATATCGAAAAGAGGTTCGCCGAAGCAAGGGTCTGGATCGAAAACAAGGTGGACATGGAAGTGAACACTTCGGTCATGGCCGTGGTCCAGCCGCGAAGTCCCCAAAGCTCTCCCCAAGTAGGCGCAGCGGAAAGGCCCGTGAAAATACCCCCTCATGATGAGGTCATGGTCTCCCTGAAAATTAAAATTGATGACCTCCAGCTCTGGTCCCCGGACCATCCTTTCCTCTATGAACTGATTACCCGGCTGAAAGTGGAGAACAACTTCACGGACGAGCGCGTGGACACGTTTGGCATGAGAAGTTTCGAAATACGGAAGGGAGATTTCTTTCTCAACGGCAAACGGATTTTCTTGAGGGGGAGCAACATCGCCTTCCACCGCTGGCTCTCCGACCCGGAGCGGGGCCGTCTGGCCTGGGACCAAGATTTCATCCGCAAGGTCTTGATTGAAATTCCCAAGCAACATAACTTCAACTCCTTCAGGAACCATATCGGCCATATGTACTCCGGCTGGTATGATGCGGCCGATGAGCATGGCATGTTGATCCAGGACGAGTGGTTTATGTGGCTGAATCCCTTGGGACAGCTTAACCGCGAATTGTGCCTTGAGGAGTTTCGCAGGTGGCTTGAGTCGAATTGGAACCATCCCAGCATTGTGATCTGGGACTTATGTAACGAGTGCAATGCCGAACCGGAACGCTTCATGATCGAGGAAATCGCTCCGGTTATCAAGGAATGGGACCCCACCCGGCCGGTGGAGCCAGAGGACTTCAAGGAATACCACACTTATCATTACGGTCTGGCGCCGGTGATCCCCACCCATCAGGTGTCTCCGCAACTGCCCAGCTGGGAACATCTGCAAAGCCGGGAGAGGCCGATCGTTAGCAACGAGTTCCCCTGGTTCTGGACAGACAGTCTGGGACGGCCGGAGACCGGGCTGCACACCTCGCCGACCCTTACCAGATACTGGGGAAAACGGCTGGACGAGGTTACCGGCGAAGAGGCCATGGCCATCCAGTCCGAGTTGACCGGCTTCCTGGTCGAGCTATATCGCCGGATCGAAATGGACGGGATCCAGAGCTTCGTTTATCTTAGCGACAGTCATTACACCACCCGCAACTACTTTTTCGGACCGCTCACCGATTTCCGGTTGAAGCCCGTGATGGGGGCGCTGAAAAATGCCTTCGCGCCCTTTGCCGCGAGCCTGGAACTGCTCGACCGGAATTTTTATACCTCGGAAGAGCGGACCTTCGAGCTGTTTGTGCATAACGACGATCCCGACGAGACCGCCCGGGGCGTGGTGAAAATCTGGATCGAACTAAAAACCGAAGCCGGACGAGCCAAAGCTGTTGAGTTCAACGTCGAGGTCCCGCCGGTGAGCACGATTCGAGTCCCGGTCACTCTCCGCTTTCCGGAATCGCCGGGTGGATATTTAATTCGCAGCGCGATGCTCCAAGGCTCGGAAGTGGTCAATGAAAGCGGGAGAGAGGCCAGGGTGTTCGCTCCGGTTTCGGCCCCGGTTTCGCTCATTGATAAGAAAATCGCGGTGTGGGACCCGGAGAGGGAAATCGTCCGGTTCCTCGCGAAACGCGGCCTCGAGGTCTATGACTTGACCATCATGGATAAAATCCCCCTGGACGCCGCGGCTGCGGTGGTGGCCCAGGGATGGGAGAACTGTCCCGATTTTAAGGCATGGAAGGGAAGGCTGGGCGCATTCGCTTTTTCCGGCGGAACGGTGATCTTCATGGCCCCCTCGAATAATGAAACGCTCGAACCTGAGCCGGGCAAGTGGATTACTCTGGTCCCCGGTTTGTCCCTCTTGCGGATAAATCCCCACTTCAACTCCGGGTATGAGTCCGCCGTCTTTCCCAACCGGAAAGAACGGGAGGATTATCCAGCGCTGTGGGACGGGCTCACGGAATCCGACCTGGTGATCATGAACGGCGACCTGGGCGGCAGGATGGTGTCAGAATCCTGGTATCTTGCCAAGACCTTTCCCGCCAGGGGAACTCCGGCCCGGAGCGGCATTTTCATGCTGAAGACGACCTTGTATGACTTTTCCTGGGGAGCGGGGAGCGTGGTTTTTTCGCGTGTGCGGATCAAGGGCCGATTAGATCGGGAATCCCCGCCGCCGCCCCCGCCCTACCCGATCGGCTCTTCGCCCCTTCGCGAGGACCCGGTGGCGCAGCGATGGATGATCAATCTCCTGGTTCAATTCGCGGACTGAAAGAGAAGGAGATCACTATGGACAGAAGGAAGTTTATCAAAACCCGCGGCGGCTTGCGGAGCGCTCCTGACAGGCCCTTCTTCCTGTATATGCCTCACACCTTTACCCACATTCCGCTCCACGCCTCGCCCGAGTTCAGGGGCCCTCAAAGGGAGGGAGGTACGGCGACTGCGTTGAGGAGGTTGACTGGAGCGTGGGCGAGGTCCTGGCCGAGTTGGAAAAGCACGGGATCGCCGAGAAAACACCTTCGTGTTCTTCACCTCGGACAACGGTCCCTGGTAAAGTAAATGAATTCGAAGTTTTGAATGCAAGGCCTGGCCCTTCATGAAAGTAATTGAGGGCAAGTCATAGTGGTCTTATTTCGGGAGGACAAAAAATGCTTGTAGAGCTTGAACGGGACGAAGCGGTGCGGATCATCAGGATGAATAATGAAACGGATAATCGCTTCACCGGGCCTTTTATTGGCGATCTCAACAAGGCCCTGGACGAAATCAAAAGCGATGAGGGCGCCCGGGCGGTCGTTTTCACCGGAAAGCAGGAAAAATTCTTTTCCACCGGCCTGGACTTGAATTGGATCATAACCCAACCCAAGGAGGTCTGGACGACTTTCCTCCTCTCCGTGGACGCTCTCTTGCACCGGGTGTTCACCTATCCCAAGCCCGCGGTGGCCGCGATCAACGGACATGCCTTTGCCGGCGGCCTGTTCATGGCCCTTGGCTGCGACTGGAGGGTGATGAGAGAGGACCGGGGCTGGCTGTGCGTTCCCGAGATTGACCTTGGCATCGAGCTGCCGCCCGGCAACAAGGCCCTGATCGCGCATGTAATCGGGAAGAGGAGCTGCGAGTATCTGGCCCTTACCGGCAAGAAGCTTTCCGGCCGGGAAGGGCTGGCATACGGCATAGTCGACGAGCTGGCCCCTGCGGACAAGGTGATGGAGCGGGCCCTGGAAGCGGCGAAAAACCTGGGCTCCAAAAATCCCAAGTTATATGCAATGCACAAGCTGGGAATGAGGGCCGAGGCCGCCCGCCTCCTGGCCGAGGATGACCCTCCCTTTATCCGCGCCCTGTTAAGCCAAGAAGGGAATTGGGGATGATCGCAGATAGAAATAAACTCGAGACCCGAGGAGAAATCATGGA
>CAYQTK010000280.1:0-4154 GCA_964420375.1 uncultured bacterium | reverse complement strand
GGCGCTATCGCCGCGGGCGTCGCCGCGCAGGGCTGGTCGGGCAACGTGATGACCGCCGAACACGGCGCCGCGGTCTACCTGGGCACGGTGGTGACGGAGGCCGAACTTGCGAGCGACCCTCCCCGCTTCTCGCCGCGTCACTTCATCGACGAGTATTGCGCGAAGTGCCGCATCTGCGAGAAGACCTGCGTGGCCGGCATGTTCGAGCCCAAACAAGAGGAATACGTGCTGATCAATGGAGAACTTCACCCGAGGGGCAAGCGCTACGACCTGCTCCAGAACGGGGGCTTCGTGGTCCCCGGACCTGACAACGAGGCCACGGTGGCGGACACCTACGAAAAGGCCTGCGAAATGAGGGAGAAGTACACGCCCCGGATTCCGCTGACGGACCAGATCAAGGACTTCGCCGCGTCCACGGTCATGTGGCACCAGTACTACGGCGGGATCGAGCCCAGGTCCATCATCGCCGGCAGCGCCTATGAACGGAAACTCCATAAGGCCGTGGAACAAAGGCTGCACGGACATAGCGAAAACAAGAACTGAGGTGGAAGATGAGCAATTCCGTGAATCTTGCAAAACTTCGCGAACAAGGCAGCGCCATATATGACAAGCTACGCCTGCTGACTCATCCCCTGGGGATAAGGTTTATCGAGGACCTTTCTGAAATACCCAGAGGAGCGTTCAGGCCGAGCGAGTATGGCAAAAGCATGACTCTTTGCCAGGGCTTCACACTGGCGCGCCGCTCGGGGGCCACGGTTGCCTTCACCATGGAGGATAATGTTTGCGTGGCGTCTTCGCTGGGCTGGGGCTGGGATGAAGTCGATGCGGCTGATTTTCTCAAAAGCCAGGAGTTGCCGAGATATTACGCGAGCATGGAGGCATTCGCCAAAGCTAACGTGGGCAGAAAAACCATGCCCGCAAACAAGTTCATGGGCGCGGTTATGGCTCCTTTGTCCAAAGTGGAATTCGAGCCGCACGTAGCTTTGATCTATGGCAATCCCGTGGTCATGCACCATCTGATTACGGCCCTTTGTTACAACGGCCGGGTCATCAACTCCAATTTTTACATCACCGGCGAATCATGCCACAAGGGCGTGGTTGAGCCCTTCCTCAATAAAGAGCCGCAAGTGGTAATACCCGGCCTGGGCGACAGGGTCAACTCCATGACCGGAGAAGACGAGATGTGCATGGGCATTCCCGCGGAACTGATCAAGGAGATGGTTGACAACCTTTTCCCTGCAATGATTAAACAACCCATTGCCTTCCTGCTGCCGGACGTGCCAGACAACCTTACTCCGGCCTGGCCGTACCTGAGAAAGAAACTGGAGGAAAAGAAGAAAAGTGAATAACCGGGGCCGGGGGCGTGGCCTGGTTTGGAGAAAAGATGCAAATGAAAAACAAGGGACATGACCGAAGGAAATTCATGGCTGCGGGCTTAACCGGCGCGGGGGCCACGTTTTTATCGGGCTGCGCGGTCTTTGACCCGGTTGGCTGGCAGTCAATGATCGGAGACGCATTGGGAACAGGCGCCAAACCGCTTCCTCCCCTGAAAAGGGGAGACGGGAGCGGAGTCGACGAAAAATGGTTTGTCGATTTCATCTCCGACTTCGTCAAAAAAGATGCAATAAATAATTTCTCAGGAGATTTCGAGGGCGAAGCAATTTTCAAGGACTCCCTGGTGGGCTTCGTAAGCGGCGACGATCCCTTGCTTGCCGAGTACAAAAAAATCATCGGCCCCTTCCACCGCCATCCGGATGAGGCAATGGCCTGGGCCGCGGCCGAGCAGGGAGTGAAGAAACCTTCAATCAAACGCGTCGGAGTGGTCTCTTTTGTTCTTCCTCTCGCGGATAAGATCGTCGCTGATAATGCGCAGCAGGAGCGTTGGACCTCATCACGCTGGGCGCATGGCAGGCTCTATGGCGAGGTTTTCTGCCAGAAGCTGGTCATGGACCTGCTTACCGCGCTTGCGGACCGGGGAATCCTGGCGGTGGCTCCCGACCTGATGCCGAACTTCAGAAAGAAGCGTTATCCGGAAGTCGGGTGGGCCTCTCCATGGTCGCATCGTCACATGGCCTTCGCCGCAGGGCTGGGAAGTTTCGGCATGAACGACTTCTTCATTTCCGAGATGGGGTCCGCCCACCGTTGCGGCAGCCTGGTCGTTGGCGTTCCCCTCGAGCCCGACAGGAAAAGACATCCCCACCACCGCCACAACTGCCTGCACCATCAGACCGGCGAATGCCTTGTCTGCGCCGAGAGATGCCCGGCGGGAGCAAACTCCGACAAGGGACACGACAAGGACAAGTGCGGCAGGAACGTCATGAATAACGTTCCGCGCAACCAGCTTGTCAATAATGTAAATATTTACGGCTGCGGGCTCTGCGCCACGGGAACGCCCTGCGCGCAAGAGTCCCCGGTTTAATAGTTAACAAAGGAGGAAGGTTTGATGGATTATAATGGATTTAATCGCCGAGACATGTTCAAGTTCGCTGGTTATGGCGCGGGCGCGGGTCTGTTGGGAGGAGCGTTGTTCGGAACTCCTTCCACGTCATCCGCCGGCATGATCGAAGGACTACAATTGGTGAGAAGCCTAAGCGAAGGAAGAAAACTCGATCCGAAGGCCGGCCTTTCCGTGGTCCTGCTCGGCACGGGCACACCCATACCGTCGCTAGACCGGGCCTGCGCTTCGACCATGGTGATCGCCGGCGACCGCACGATCATGGTCGACTCGGGCAGGTTCTCGTCGATCAGGATGGCCCAGGCCGGGGTGCTGAGTCCGGACCTTTTGCTCTACACCCATTTCCACTCGGACCATATCACCGACTTCGGCGAGGTCATGATCAACCGCTTCGCCTTGTTTGGAGCGGACAAGCCGCTGCCGGTTATCGGACCGGTCGGCGTCGAAAAAATGGTGGCGAACCTTATGTCCGCCTATGCTCCGGACAAGCGGTATCGGATTGAACATCACGGGTGGGCCGTCAGCGAGCAGGGTTACGAGGTTGACGTCAAAGAGTCCCGGCCGGGAGTGGTCCACGACGAGGACGGTCTCAAGATCACCATGTTCGAAGTAGACCACAGGCCAGTGGTTCCCGCGGTTGCCTACCGGTTCGATTACAAGGGCCAGTCGGTGGTGGTCTCGGGAGACACCAAGAAGGTCCCCCAGATGGCCGAGATGTCCGAGGGCTGCGATATCCTGGTCCATGAGGCCATGAACCCAGATCTTCTTGCCACGGCCAGGGGAGTGGCCAATACAAACGAGCGGACTAAAAAAATGAGCGCCGACATCCTGGACTATCACACCATGACCGACGAGGTCGCCGAGATCGCCTGTGACGCTGGAGTGAAGAAACTGGTGCTCACCCACATGGTCCCTAGCCCCATGAATATCGCCATGGAGGCGATGTTCGTGAGAGGAATGAGAAAAATCTACAAAGGACCGATCAAGGTCGGCCGCGACCTGATGGAGGTCAAAAGCTGATCTAGCGCGAAATAACGGGTGAGGTCGAGCGGGTCAGTCCAAGATTGTTTCAAAGGAGGAGCGCGGAATGAAACGAATAGTGCTTGCCACAATGACAATCGCCGCGTTCTTGTGGGCGTTTGCGGGAATTTGCGCGGAGTTGGCCGCTTCACGATCAATCAAGGTCAACGCCTCAACCGAGGAGGTATGGGGGTTGCTGATCGCCGTTGACCACTGGGCCGAATGGAACCCGGCGGTTAAAAAGTCCGAGTTGAAGAAAGGAGACGGCCGGGAGCCGGGGAGCGTGGTCGAGTTCACCCCGATCATCGGCGGCAAGAGAGCGCCCGAGGTGAAACTGAAACTGGAGAGATCCGACAAGCCGAACACCTACGAGTTCACGTCCAAAACGCCCGGCATGAACATCGTGTTCGGATTCTCCATTGTTGAAAAGGACGGCGTCACCGCCGTGACCAGTTACGAGACCATCACCGGTCCGGGAACAGCCGCTTTCAAGGCACTGTATGGACAGGAGGGACTGGACCAGGAACACAGGGAGTGGGTTGAAGCCGTCAAAAATAAGCTGGAATCAACCGACGAGAAAGATAGAGACAGCAAATGATCAAAAAGAAAAAGCCGGTAGACGCAGGGGCGTCGGCGTAAGAGAAAGGGAGAGTAAATACCATGAAATGGAAACTCGTTG
>CAYQTK010000279.1:0-4170 GCA_964420375.1 uncultured bacterium | reverse complement strand
GAAAACAAGGCTTTCATTTGCCGTTACCTCTCCTTAAACTTTACCGCTCGTGTCGTTTTCCCCCTCCTCGTAGTCCTGTCCCGAGAGGTCCTTGATCCGGTCCGCACCGCCGCAATAGCGGTCGAGAAGCCGGGCCGTGCGGTCCCTGATCTCGGTGGCCTTGATGTCGTATATCCTCTGCTTGAGGCTCATGTAAATCTCGAAACTCAGAAGGGCCGTTTTGTCCACCCTGGTCTCGAACTCGAGTATCTCGTTGATGGTGCAAACCTGCTCCCGCTCCGACTCGAGACTTTCCCGGACCGCCTGCTTGAGACAAAACACAAAGCCCATCGCCTGGGAAGGGGTCAAATCCTGCACCGCTCTGATACTTACTATGCTGTTAAGGTTCGGGTAGAGCTCTTCAGGATCGAATTCCAAAAGCAGTTTATTAAAAACAGCCTCCAGCTCCGAGGCCAGGGTTGAACCTACCGGGTTGGTGAACTTGGCGTTGACGTCCCTGAAAAAAGGCCTGCTGTCCGGCGAATAGCTCTCCAGGGTCAGTTCGTACCAGCGTTTTATTATGGATGAACCATTTTCCCGCAAATATTTAAGGAGCATAAGTTGTTCCCGTATATTACACGGGCACATTCCCGGATGACCGTGAAAAGAACCCGGTTTACGACGGCAAGACCGGTTGTAGTTCGTCCGTGCCGAATGGTTTTTTAATACTTCTTTCGGTGCCGGGCCGAAAACCCGGCACCGAAAGAGTTCTCTTCCTTGTGAAAAGAAGTTGTCCTTAGACGCAGCCCGTGGGCTTGGGAAGACCGGCGACCTTGCAGGCCCCTTTGGCCGGCCCGCTGGGAAAGAGCTCGTAAATCCGTTTCAGGTCTAGGCCGGTCTCCTTGCAGAGCTTCCGGATCATGGGAGCGATCTGGAACTTCTGATAGTAATCACGAAGATAGTTGACCAGCTTCCAGTGCTCCTCGGTCATCTCCTCGACCTCTTCCGTTTTGGCAAGGTCTTTCGCTACTTCCTCGTCCCAAGCGTCAGGATCCTGAATGAATCCGTCCTCGTCAATCTCGATTTCCTTACCACCAAGAGTCGCCATAGGCATGTTAAAAACCTCCTTCGCCCCGAAGGGCAGCTTGATTAATTACCGAATTTTTACCCTGTCGAAAACTCAAACCTTTGCATATGGTATGCTCTTAGAACCCCCCGAATAAAACTCCGCGGCCTCTATAAACCCGCGGGCCCATTCCGGTGATCCCAGAGCATGAACGTGACCGTAAAAAGCAACCACGTTATGAACCTTTATACCTTCACGAAATCCGTTAAAGCCGGCTCCCCTCCAGACCCTGCAGACGGTATCCAGACTGCCGGCATCCAGGCCCGAAACGCGCGTATAGTGGAACTCGTGTCCCTTAAGGCGCGTGCCCACCTGGTAGAAAGGATTATCACGGTCTATCTCCCACTCGGTGTAACCGTGGCCTTGCGGCTTGCTGCAAAACTCGAAATCAAGAGGAAGAACACCCGCCATTTCGTGCCACCTGCCCCGGTAATGTATCCTTCGGCCAAGGTAGACGGCACCGCCGCATTCGGCATAAACCGGCAACCCCTGTTCGACCTTACGCCGCAATGACCGCATAAAAGCACGGTTGCCGGAGAGAAGCTCGGCATGGGTCTCCGGGAACCCTCCTCCAACGTAGAGAGCGTCAAGCTCGGGAAGCTCGTCATCATTCAGAGCGCTCACGTAAACCAGCCGGCCGCCATTCCTCTCCAGGGCCTCCAGGTTCTCGGGATAGTAAAAAGGGAAAGCGGAGTCCCTGACCACCCCTATGCTTAACCGATCGCCGGCCACCCGGCACTCCGTGCTTTCAACTCGGGGAACCCCAGCCGCTTCTCCGCAAGCGGAAATCTCCACGATGCGGTCAACATCCAGGTAAGGAGCTATGTCCTCGCCCAGGTTTGCAATCCACTCTTCGGGGTCGGGCGTCTCCTCGGGGGTCACCAGTCCAAGATGTCTTTCCGGGGTTCCAGCCCTGGAAAGGCGCGGAACAGCACCTACCACCGGCACTCCGGCAGCCTCTTCAATTGACCTGGACACCACCCGCTCGTGCCTGTCGCCCGCCACGCGGTTAAGGACTATCCCCTTGAGGGGAACTCCCGGATCGAACTGCATACAGCCCAGCACCAGGGCGGCAGCCGTTCGCGTGCACTTGGTTACATCGACTACCAGGATGACGGGCACGGAGATGAGCTTGGAAAGCTCTGCAGTGCTGTAAGTGCCTTTTTCATCAAAACCGTCAAAGAGCCCGCGGTTGCCTTCAACAACCGCGACCCCCTCTGTGGGGGCCTTCCTGCGAAACTGATGGGACACGGTTTCCGGTCCCATCAGGTAAACGTCCAGGCAGTAGCAGGGACTGCCGGAAGCAAGGGTGTGCCATGCGGCGTCAATATAATCCGGTCCCTTTTTGAATGCCGCGATCGGAATGCCCCGGTTCTTCAAGGCCCCGATCAGCCCCAGCGTCACTACCGTTTTTCCCGAACTGCCGCGAAGTCCTCCTACCAGGACTTTTCCCCGGGCAGGGGAAGAGACCGTCTTCCCTTCCCCTCCCGGAGCAGAAACCATGTATATCTTTCCCCCCGTTCCTTAGTAACGGAACTGGGCGGAGCTGCGGTACGTGGTATAGGAGAGCTTGAAGTCATCAATGTGCTTGTCGGTAAACTCGATGCCGGTGATCTCGAAGAACTTCTCCCAGCTAATCCTCTCGATCCACTCGCCGACCCGCTCGTGCTTTCTGGCGCCTTCGGCGTACTTATCCACGATGTTCTTGATCGCGTCCACCACCTCGGGCCAGCGAGGCGGGTTGTTGGGCAGGAACGGGATGGCCAGCTTGGAGAATGCGGGCCCGGACCGGGTGTTGCTCACCTTGCCGCCCACCCAGATGGAGATGCCGTCGCCTTCAGGATCGGCCATGGGGAGTGCCGGACACATGGTATAGCAGTTGCCGCAGTACATGCACCGCTCCTCGTTGATCTGCACGCTCTTCGTCTTCGGGTCCGGACGGATCGCCGCAGTCGGACACGAAGCAATCACAGTGGGAACCTCGCAGAGCTTGGCCACCTTCTCCGCGTCGACCACCGGCGGAAGACGATGGATGCCCAGAATGGCGATATCCGAGCAATGCACTGCGCCGCACATGTTCAGGCAACAGGCCAGGGCGATCCGGCACTTGCCGGGGAGTCGCTTGCCGTGGAAGTAGTCGATGAGCTCGTCCATGACGGCCTTGACCACGCCGGAGGCGTCGGTCGCCGGGGTATGGCAGTGGACCCATCCCTGGGTATGCACGATAGAGGTGATGCCCGAGCCGGTGCCGCCTACCGGGTAGCCCCGGTCTGCCAGCTCCTTCTTCAAGGGCTCGATCTTGCTCTCGTCGGTGAGCAGGAACTCGGCGTTATGGCGGCTCGTGAACCGCATGTAGCCGTCGCAGAACTTGTCCGCGATCTCGCAGTACTCCCGGATGCGGTCGGTGGCGATAAGCCGGGCGCCGCCCACCCGGACGGTGTAGATCTTGTCGCCGGACTCCGCGGTATGGCAGAGCACTCCCGGCTCCAGCTCATCGTGATATTGCCATTTCCCGTAATTGTTCTTGATCACCGGCGGCAAAAAGTTTTTATAATCTGGAGGTCCTATATCTGTAGTAGACATCTTGTTTTTCTCCTTTCTCGAAAAAAAGAGCTTTGAATAAAACCGGCTCTTTATCAGAGCTCGGGCACATTGGTCCGCTCGGGGACCTCTTCCGGCCACCAGAAGGTATAGGGATTAAACCTCGGTACCCGCACCATCTGGGGAATCGGCTTGATGCCCATCTCTTTTAAGAACACCCGCATACCCATGCGGTCGATGAGCTCGCCCAGGCGCTCGCGCATCTTGCCGTTCTCGTCCCACCAGTCCCATACCTGCTCGGCGAACTCCTTGAGCTCGTCGTAGGGGCTTTCCATTTTGAAGAAGGGCCAGATCACCCAGCTCATCATGGCTCCCTCCAGGATGGGGGCCTTGCCGCCGCACAACAGGGTCGCGCCGCGCTCGTCACCGGGCTTCAGAGCCTTGGTCATCTTGTTGATGCAATGCATGCAGCGGGTGCAGTTCTTGTTGTCGATCGCGAGCTTCTTGCCGTCCCAGCTCATGCA
>CAYQTK010000278.1:0-4263 GCA_964420375.1 uncultured bacterium | reverse complement strand
TCGTTTTTAAACTGGGCACAGAACTAAATCCGCCAAGTCAGGAGTTCTGAAATTCAGAGATGTAAGCCGGACTGGAAAAAGGCCGCAATAAAAATTGCGGCCTTTCTCCGGTTGTCATATAGAAGGAGAGGCGTTAATAAACCTGTAAGTGACAGTGTCCTTCCCCGGAATGGCCCACAGTGCGCAGCGCGTCGTTGATAAAGGTGAAATAATCGTCGCCGCTTAAATCGGCTGCCAGGTCATCCTGGTCTATCACGATATCACACGGATAGGCGGAGCAGTACTCATCGTCAATCGGACCGAACCCGAGCGCGATCTCGTTCACGTCGCTTGCCGGGTCGTCGCCGTCTCCGAACACGTGGTCCATGTGATAGGTCATCTCCGCCATGCCCTGGCCGCCATCAGGCACGAACCCCCGCGCGCCGTTAGGGCCGCAATCAGTGTAAGGAAGCTCTTCGTCAAGCTTGATTGTGAAGTCGATGGTGTCGCCGGTTACCGCATCCACGGCAGTGCCGATATAGACCATGGTGTAGCCGGCAAGGTCCTGGCCGTGCTCCGCGTCAAACCCGCGCAAAAAGTATTGGTGGGCCTTGCCGCCGCCCTGCTCTCCGGACTGCTCATCATCCTGTGAGAGAACTCCTGCGGGCATTGCCCATAGGGCAATAATAATCAGGAATGCAGTTACATATTTCATCTTTTTCCCGGCCTCCTTCGGCTTGGATAGCACAAAATCTCAAATCGTGTTACATGATACACGCTATCTTTAAATTTGTCAAGAAAAATTTTGATGCCCTCGTAAAAAAGTCATTTCGGCCAGGATCGCGGCACGTAAAATCAACGAGTTACAAGGCCTAAAAAGGCCGATTTCGGGCTTTTTACATGAACATCAATTTTGCGGGAAACCTTAAAAATTGGGTCTTACGGTTAAAGAGTAGGCGGATCAACCGATGAAAGAGATTGCGTTTATCGCTTTCGGGCTGCCGGCGGGGGTTGAAATAAAGATGGCGTTACTTGATGATTCCGTCGTCGCTCCGGAGGACAGGGCAACTTAAAGCGTGCGAGCCGAGCGCTTGTGCTTTGCCCGCCAGCTAATGTCGGGTTGATTAATTTCAACCAATCACTATAGCCGCCAGATTTGACTTGCGACCCGACACAAAGGCGCGGTCAAAGTGCTGTTGTTTGTTCACAATTGTTTACGTCGCTTACAAAAAGCAGTCATTTTTGTTCGAGCGACGGAAGTCGCGGTATCAGTCGCTCGCACGCTATGCGTCAGTTTAAGCTTGACAAGACGCCAGTGTATTGTCAAGCGTTTTTCGTCGCTTACAAGACAGATATTCTTCGTGCGAGCGGCTGATACCGCGATTTTCGCAGTTTTTTTATCCTCCTTTTTCGTGTGACAGAGCGTTAGGCTGGTGGCTATACAAGGGGGATGGCCGGACCTGTTCCGGGCTTTTCCCTTTCCCCTCCTGTCTGCGTGCCTGTCCGCCGTGTCCGGCACAGGCAGGCAGGAAGCCCGAAGGCGATAATCGCATCATTGCGCCTCCAGTTAACCTTCTGATGAAAATGGGACTTTTTCTTAGAAGAGCATATTTGCATTGTAGGTGCCATTAAACCGGAAGCCCCGGATTTTATTGCTTTTCAGGTATAATACAGAGAAACTCCAGGTCGGTTTCGCCCGGGTTCTTGAATTGGTGGGTTTCGCCGCCGGGTATGAAGATTACGTCTCCCGCCTTTATATGCCTTTCTCCGTCGGCGGCGCCGAGTTCGCCTTTGCCGGAGAGCACGTAGACCTCGTGCTCCCAGTCGTGTTGGTGGCGGGGCGTGTACCCGCCGGGCTGCACCCGGAAGCGGCGCATAACAAAGTTCTTCGCCCCGTCATCCGGTCCCACCAGCACCCTGATGTATACCCCTTGCGCTTCGGGGTCGGGAACCTGCTGCTCGGGTATATCCTGGTAAAACAAATGCTTCATGTCACCTGCCCCGGTTAGTAACTCACTTACTCGGTCTCTTTTTTAACTGTCTGGATAATGCCGCGATGGTCGCAGAGTTCTTCGAGCACGTAATACCTGGCTTGTAAAGCCTCGGCCAGTTTCTTGGACCTTCCGAAGCTGCCCAATCTTTTCTCCTCCGCGTCTATCACAATGGAGCGGAGCTTGTCCTCCATGCTGAAAAGGTCGCAAAGCCCGTAGATCTCCCGGTAGATCTCTCCGAACTGCGGCCCGTCATAGTACTTGTCGCGGGAGAGGCCCACGTTCGCCCTGCCGTCGGTGATGACCACCATGAGGGGCAGCATGGACGGGTCCTGCCGGAGCTGTGACTTGAGAAGCTGATACGATATTAAAAGCCCCTGCCCGAGCGGCGTCTTGCCACCGGTGGGGAGTTCCTCCAGAAGTCGCTTGGCGATCTCGATGGAGTTGGTGGGCGGCAGCATGACCTCTGCGTCCATGCCTTTGAAGGCCACCAGCCCCACCTTGTCGCGTTTCTGGTAGGCTTCCATGAGCAGGGCCATGATGGCACCCTTGGTCTCGCTCATCAGGCGGGTGCCCATTGACCCGGAAGCGTCAACCACGAACAGCAGGAGGTTCGAGGTCTTCTTTTGGCGGATTTTCTCGCGGATGTCGGGCTCTCGAATCTTTACGGCGAGTCCCTCGTCTTCGCGGTGTCTCTGATAGGGCGCGGCCGCCCGGAGAGTGGCGTCGAAGGCGAGGTCGTCGTTTCTTCTTTGCATTGTGGACCGCACGTACCTTCCGGTCTTGTTTTCCGTGGTTGTCAGGGTCCTTCTTCCGCCGCTCTTTCTTTGCAGAGAATCACGGGCGAATCGGACCTGGTCGGTGGGCACGTTCACCGGGTCTCCTATCTCAAAGCTCTGCTCCTTGATGCCTCCGGGGTCCTCTCCGGCCTGGTCCCGGGTTGCGCCGGTGTTGGGCTGCGGCTCGGCTGTTCCCTCTTGCCTGCCGTCCTCGGGTTCGCCGGGCTGTTCTTCCTGGCCGGCCTGCTGGTTCTCCTGCCTGCCGTCCTGCTGCTCCCGCTCTCCCTCCTGCTCCTCTTGGTCCGAGTCCCGGTTGTCTTCGTTGCGCGCGCTTTGCTCGGACTGGCCCTGCTCTTCAGGCGTGCGCATGCGATGGGGAAGCACAAGCTCCGCCGCCTCCTTTACATCCTGGGGAATGACCTGGTCCCGGCCCTCCAACGCTGCGATGGTGCGGGCGGCCTTTTCCATGATGATGTCCGCGCGGTGTCCGGCAACGTTATGTACAGAGCAGATTTGACTGATAAGGTTTATGAGGTCATGGCTTATGTAGACATGGAGCAGTCGCTGGCGTGCGTTTACAATGCGGTCGCGCAACACCGCTTCCTCGGTCTCCCACCTGTTGAGGTATGCTGAGGGGTCCATGTCAAAGGCTTCTCTTCGCTTGGCCACCTCCATCCGGTCGGATACAAAGCAGATGCCCTCGATAAGTACGGAGAACCCGAACCGGTCGAGCAGTTGGGGCCTGATGTCGCCCTCTTCGGGGTTCATAGTCGCGATGAGCATGTAGGACGCGGGATGGACGTAGCTCACCCCTTCGCGCTCGACGATGTTGATTCCGCTGGCTGCGGTATCGAGCAGGATGTCCACCAGGTGGTCGGGCAGGAGGTTCACCTCGTCGATGTAGATGATTCCCCGGTTGGCTTCTGCCAGGAGTCCGGGCAGGAACTTCTTCTTTCCGGTCTTGAGGGCATGCTCGAAGTCAAGAGTGCCCACCAGCCTGTCCTCGGTGGTGTTGAGCGGAAGATCAACCACCCGCACCGGCCGGCACGCCACGGGAAGCTCTTCTCCCTGTTCCGTTCTTTCCCTGCAGGTCTCGCACATAAGGCCGGGGTCATCGGGGTCGCAGTGGAAAGGACAATCCTCGACCTCCTGCTTTTGGGGGAGCAACTCGGCCAGTGCCCGGACCGCGGTGCTCTTCGCCGTTCCCTTGTCGCCCCTGATCAAGGCGCCGGAAAGATAGGGATTTATGGCGGAGAGGACCAGGGCCTTCTTGAGCATGTCCTGGCCCACGATCGCGGTAAAGGGGAAGACCGGCGGCCTGTATTTTGTTTTCATCTTCGGGGGGGCTGCCATGGAATCACTCGCTTTCGATTCAATAAAAAGGAACTCATTGCATCACTCTAGTGCCTTGTCAAAAGCTTTTTGGGGAACAGAAAATAGCTTTTCAGGGAATAGAAAATAATCGTGCGAGCGGCTGATACCGCGATCTGCATTGAATCCGTTCCCCTTTTTTC
>CAYQTK010000277.1:0-4278 GCA_964420375.1 uncultured bacterium | reverse complement strand
TGGTGAGCCGGAACGATCAGGGCGCGGCCTTTTCCGAGCAGCTCCGGGAAGCCGGAATGCAGGTCGGCTGGGGAACCCGCCTGGTGCCGTTCGGACCAGACCCAAGCGCCACCGTCTTCGCCATCGGCTTCGCCACCCGCGCCGCCATGAGCTTCGGCGGCATCGAGCCGGGCGACTTCAGAAAGATACTCATCTACAACAAGGACCGGGTGTTCGCGTTCGCGCTGACCATGGGATTTGTTAAGGACGAGTGGTACGCCAACGGCGCCGGGGCCATCAATTGGGGATTCCCCATCATCGCCGACACTCCCATCCCGGAGATACTTCCCACCGGCGTATGCACCTATGAGCACGTGGTGTCCAATGTTCCCCACAAGGAGATCGTGACCAAGTCCACTGAGACCAGGGGCCTCAAGGTCACCATATCCGAGGTCCCCGTGCCCGTGGCCTACGGGCCGGCGTTCGAGGGCGAGCGCGTCCGGGGCGACGACATCTACACCGAGATGGGCGGCGGCAAGACGCAGGCCGTCGAGCTGACCCGGATGAAGGACATGAACGAGGTCGAGGACGGCAAGGTGAACGTGATCGGCAAGGACCTTGGGGACATCGAGGCTAAGACCCGGCTTCCCCTCGGCATCTATGTCGAGGTCGCCGGAAGGGAGATGCAGGAGGACTTCGAGCCCATCCTCGAGCGGCAGATACACCATCTTCTCAACTACGCCCAGGGCATGATGCACATCGGACAGCGCGATATCGCCTGGGTCCGTATCGCCAAGCAGGCGGTGGAGAAAGGGCTGACCCTGCAGGACATCGGCAAGATCATCCACGCCAAGTACCACGACGACTTCAGCTCGATCCTGGACAAGGTCCAGGTGACCATTTACACCGAAGAGGACAAGGTCCAGGAACTTTTGGACAACTCCCGCGGAATCTACAAGCAGCGCGACGAGCGGCTTTCCGGCATGAAGGACGAGGACACCGATCCTTTCTACTCCTGCACCCTGTGCCAGAGCTTTGCTCCCAACCACGTCTGCATCGTGACGCCCGAACGGCCCGGCCTGTGCGGCGCTTATAACTGGCTCGACTGCAAAGCAAGCTACGAGATAAACCCCACCGGTCCCAACCAGCCCGTGCATAAACAGGATGTCCTGGATACTGAAAAGGGAGTGTGGAAAGGCGTCAACGAGTTCGTAAGCCAGGCAAGCCGCGGCAACGTGGACTACGTCGAGGGATACTCGATCATGTCCGCTCCCATGACCTCCTGCGGCTGCTTCGAGGCCATCGCGTCCGTGCTCTACACCTGCAACGGTTTCATGACCGTGGACCGCGACTACAAGGGCGAGACCCCGGTGGGAATGAAGTTCACCACCCTCGCTGGCGCCGTCGGCGGCGGAGCGGTAACACCCGGGTTCGTGGGACACTCCAAGTTCTACATCACCTCCCGCAAGTTCCTCTCCGCGGACGGAGGACTGCTCCGCATGGTGTGGATGCCCAAGCAGCTCAAGGAAGAGATCAGGGACAGGTTCGAGGAGAGGGCCAACGAGCTCGGCCATCCCGACCTGTTGGATAAAGTAGCTGATGAAACGGTTGCGACCTCGGAGGAGGAGGTCCTCAACTATATCACCGAGAAGAACCACCCCGCGGTATCCATGGACCCGCTGATGTAAGCAGGATGTGGAAAACCGGAATCCAAGAGGTGGAAATCAGATACCAGGAGGAGGAATTGGGAAATGGGAATCTCACCGATCGAAATCTTTAAGAAGCTGCCCAAGACGAACTGCAAGGATTGCGGCTATCCAACGTGCATGGCTTTTGCCGTGGCCCTCACCCAGGGCAAGGCCGAGCTGTCAGCATGTCCGCACGTGGACGAATCCGCAGCAGAAGAGTTAAGCGCTTCCAGCCAGCCGCCCGTTCTGCCGGTGACCATCGGCGCGGGCGAGGACGCCTTTAAAACAGGCGGAGAGACGGTGCTTTTCCGGCACGAGAAGACCTTTGTCTCTCCCACCGGAATAGCGGTACTGCTCACCGACCAGATGGACGACGCCGAGGTTGACAGAAGACTCAAAGCCATTAAAGAACTCCAGTACGAGCGAGTGGGCTTGACCTTGAAAGCCAACCTGGTGGCGGTAAAAAGCGACGACCCCGACAAGCTGGCCGCACTGGCTCAGAAAGCCGACAGCGATGCCGGGCTTCCCCTCATCCTGATGAGCGAAAAAGCCGATGCATTGAAGAAAGCCGCCGAGCCTATAAAAGACAAGCAGCCCCTTCTTTACGCAGCAACACCAGACAATGCCGACGACGTGATAGCGGCGGCCAAGGAGCTGGACGTGCCCGTGACTGCCAAGGGCAACGACCTGGACGGCCTGGTCGAGCTCACCGAGAAGATGTCCGGCCAGGGGCTGAAAAAGGTCTTAATCGACAGCGGAGACCGGAAGATCAAGGAGGTCCTGGAAAGCCAGGTCCAGATTCGCAGGCAGGCCATCAAGAAGACCTACCGGCCGCTCGGATACCCCACGATCACCTTCCCCTGCGAGATGACCGACGATCCCTTTAAAGAAGCGCTCTACGCTTCCATATTCATCCCCCGCTACGCAGGGATCATGGTCCTTTCCGACCTCAAGCCCGAGTTCCTGTTCCCGCTCCTGGTCGAAAGGATGAATATATATACCGACCCCCAAAGGCCCATGGCCCAGGACCCCGGTATATACGACTTGAACGAGCCCGACGAAAACGCGCCGCTGCTCGTGACCTCCAACTTCTCCCTGACCTACTTCATCGTCTCCGGAGAAATCGAGACCAGCAGGCAGCCGGCAAGGCTCCTCGTAGTGGACACTGAAGGACTCTCCGTCCTGACCGGGTGGGCAGCAGGAAAGTTCGCCGCGGACCTTATCGGACCCACCGTGTTAAAAAGCGGCGTTGCCGACAAGATGTCCAAAAAGCGCATAGTCATTCCCGGCGCGGTGGCCCAGATAAGCGGCGAGCTGGAAGAAGAGCTGCCCGATTGGGAAGTGATCATCGGGCCCCGGGATGCGGCCAATATCGCCGCTTTCCTGAAAGACTTAAGCTGAGCAGGCAATCTACAGGTAGAGAAGGAGGAATCACATGAAGTGCCTGGGCATAGGCGAAAACTTGAACGTAATGTCGAAGACCCTGGGACCGGCCATGAAGGAGCGAAACAAGGAGCCCCTCCAGGAGATGGCCAAGGCAGAGGCCGAGCAGGGAATTGACTACATTGATCTCAATATCGGACCGGCGAGAAAAGACGGACCCGACCTGATGACGTTCGTGGTCCAGGCGGTCCAGGAAGCAGTGGATACTCCAATAGCACTGGACACCACTAACGCAGACGCGCTGGAAGCAGGAGTGAAAACAGCCAAACCGGGAACCGCACTCATCAACTCCGTGACCGTTCAACCCGCAAGAATGGACCGGCTCCTGCCACTGGTTCCCCAGTACAACGCAGACATCATCGGTGTCCTCTGGGGACCCGACGGAATGCCCCGCGACGAGAACGAAAGGGCGATGCACGCAGCCGAGCTCATGATGAAAGCGAACGAGCTCGGGATCGAGAACGAAAGACTATGGATAGACCCCATCGCAAGCCCGGTCTCAGTCGAGATAAACCAGGTCAAGGCCTGCGTAACCTTCCTGTCAATGCTCCAGGACATCGTGCCCGGATGCAAGTCCACTGTAGGACTCTCCAATGTGTCCAACGGGGCGCCCGAGGAACTGCGCGGATGGCTGAATCGAACATACCTCATCATGCTCATGCGACACGGACTCTACTCGGCCATCGTGGACGCTTTCGATGAAGACCTCGTAGCTATCGCACAAGGCGGAAGAGAAGACATCGTTCAACTCGTCTATGACGTAATGGACGAAAAACAGGTAAGCAAGGATTCCCTTACCGAAGAACAGCTCAAGTACTTCCGGACGGCAAAAGTGCTGGTGGGGGAAACACTCTACTCCGACTCCTGGTTGGAAGGATAATTCCGAAAATTAAAAAACCAATAAAAGCAAAACGGTCCCCCCGGAATATTGACGGAGGGACCGTTGCTTTTTTATAAGAGCTCATAGTGCATACTAGTGCTTTGTCCGCCAGATAATGTCGGGTTGATTAATTTCAACCAATCACTATAGCCGCCAGATTTGACCTGCGACCCGACACAAAGACGCGGTCAAAGTACTAGTGCCTCGTCAAAAGATTTTTGGGGAATAGAAATAGCTTTTTGGGGAATAGAAAACAATCGTGCGAGCGGCTTTAGCCGCGATCTTCAT
>CAYQTK010000276.1:0-4284 GCA_964420375.1 uncultured bacterium | reverse complement strand
GGCGGTTACCTCTCCGTGCCCAAGCCCCGCCCAAGCCTCGCGCGCCTGTTCGACGCACTCCACATCAAACCGCCCACCAATCTCCCCCGAAGCCAAGCCCATGCAGCCACTAAACGCAAGCTCCCCTCCCGCCGCAAAACCCCCTGAAATAACTCCAGTAACCGGCGATAGCGGCTTCGGAAGATTCAGGGAACATCCTTTCAATGGCGAGGAGAGGCCGGCCCTGCCATGCGGTGGCAACAAAGCTAAAATCGTGCTATCATGGTTCCGAAGAAGTTTGGAGTAACTAGTGCTTTGTCATTCGAAAAAAGGGGAACGGATCCAATGAAGATCGCGGTATCAGCCGCTCGCACGATTATTTTCTATTCCCCAAAAAGCTTTTGACATCTATAATCCGCCCGAGGTCGACCAGCCTCCGAAGTACAAAAGGGTCATCCGGTAAAGACCAGAGTCATTGTCCCGGTGAGGTTCAAACTGGATGATTGAATTATTGAAGGTATGCGCCAAGAAGGCTTCCGAGCCCACTCACAGTTGAGGCTGTTATGGTAATGAAGGATAGCAAGTCAATAACCGAAGTATATTTAGAGAGCGTTCGCAAGAAAATTGCTCTGCTGCTGGTTCTGATTTTTTTGCTCCTGATTGTGGCTGTGTACGCCATAGCCCAGGGGAGTTACGAAATTCCCTTCAAGGAAGTTCTCCTGGCCTTGGCTGGAAAGGCCGATGGAAACAGTCGCGTGGTCATCTTCAATATCCGGCTGCCGCGCGTGGTTGCTTCCGTGGTCTGCGGGTTCGGCCTGTCTCTTTCGGGGCTTAGTATACAGTCGGTTTTGAAAAACCCGCTTGGTTCTCCTTCCACTCTGGGTATAAGCCAGGGCGCCGCTTTCGGCGCGGCCGCGTCCATTGTCGTTTTCGGGTCCCGGGCCTTTTCGGCTACTGCTTTTGCTTTCGCGGGGGCCATGACGGCGACCCTGGTTATTCTTGTCCTAGCCAGGATCAAACGCCTTTCTCCCGAGGCCATCATCCTGGCCGGCGTGGCCATGAGTTCACTTTTTGGGTCGGCCACGACACTGGTCCAATACCTTGCCACGGAGACCGAGCTGGCCATGGTGGTTTTCTGGACCTTCGGAGACGTGGCGCGCTCCAACTGGCGCGAGATAGGGTTTGTCGCCGCGGTGGTCTTCCCTGCCTCATTCTTGCTATTACTTTTCAGATGGGACTTGAACTCGCTGGCTTCGGGAGAAGAGACCGCCAAGGGTCTGGGGGTAAGCGTTGACAGGGTGAGGCTGTTTGGAATGATCTCGGCGGCCCTGGTGGCTGCCTTGGCGACCGCGTTTCATGGCGTTATCGCCTTTGTGGGGCTGATCGCGCCCCATATGTCCCGGCGGCTGGTTGGTGAAGATCATGGCATGTTGATTCCTGTAACGGCCGTGCTGGGAGCACTGTTGCTGCTTGTAGCCGATACATTAGGTAGAGTACTGATCGGTTCTGGCGCGCTCCCGGTGGGAGTGATAACTTCTTTCCTGGGCGCTCCCATGTTTCTTTATCTGCTCATCCGAGGTTACAAATGAGACTTTCGGTGGAGGGTCTGCGATTTACGTATGCCAGCGAACCGGTGCTGGAAAACGTGAGCTTTTCCCTGGAAGAGGGCAAGATCATGAGCGTCCTGGGCGTAAACGGAGCGGGGAAATCCACCTTGCTCAAGTGCATGAACCGCATTCTCAAACCTCAGGGCGGAGCAGTGCTGGTGAACGGAGAATCTTTACTGGGCATGAGTCGCAATCGTGTGGCCCGGCTGATGGGATACGTTCCGCAGAGTCATGCGGAGACCAGGTTGAGTGTTTTCGAGGCGGTTCTCATGGGACGCAAACCCCATATTCAATGGACCATGACCGGCGGCGATTACGAACTGGCGGAGAAAATCATCCGCAGGATAGGCATCGAGCATCTGGCCATGCGTCCGGTAAGCGAGCTCAGCGGCGGAGAGGCGCAAAAGGTGGCCATTGCCCGGGCCCTGGCCCAGTCCCCCAAGGTCCTTTTGCTCGACGAGCCGACCAGTAATCTAGACCTGAAGAACCAGCTCGAGGTAATGGGGTTGATCCGCTCGGTGGTTGCCGACCAGGGATTGGCTGCATTGGTTGCAATCCACGATCTGAATATGGCCCTGCGTTTCGCCGACCGCTTTCTCTTCCTCAAGGACCACGAAATTTTCGCCATTACCGACCGGGACGGTCTTGATGCGGAGATTATCCGCGAGGTTTACGGGGTCGAGGTGGCTCTGGAACAATTCGGCGGCCATACCATCCTGGTGCCGATCTAAAATTAAGGGGATGATGATGAGGAAAACCGCGCTTGTTTTGTTTTTGATTATTCTTCTGTCCTGCATTTCAGCCTTCGGCGACGACCAGCGGACAGTGACGGTGACCGACATGGCCGGACGAGAGGTGACCGTGCCCTTTGATCCGGACCGGATCATTTGTCTGGGTCCGGGGACCTTGCGTTTGATAGTCTACCTGCAATCCCAAGGCAAGGTGGTGGGCGTTGAAGACATGGAGAAGCGGGCTCCCCGGGGGCGGCCCTACTGGATCGCGCATCCCGAACTGGCGGAGCTGCCCCGCTGCGGCCCGGGAGGACCGGCGGCCATCAACAAGAAGCCCGACCTGGAAGCCGTGCTCTCAACAAGGCCGCAGGTGATCTTTGTGATCCAAATGGACGCGAGTCTGGCCGACGAGGTCGAGCGCACATTGGAGATTCCGGTGGTGGTTTTAAGCTACGGGACTTTCGCCGGTTTTAATGAAGAAATCTACGACGCCTTGCGCATTGCCGGAAAGGTCTTGGACCGGGAGCAGAGGGCCTCCAAGATTATTGAATACTTTGAATCTTCGAGGAAGGACCTGGAAAAACGCACCTCGGAGCCGGGCAATAGCGGCAAGCCTCTGGTCTATGTCGGGGGGATAGGATACCGAGGGTCTCAGGGCATAGGGAGCACAGAACAGAAATTCATTCCCTTTGAATGGACAAACGCGGACAACGCGGCCAAAAAGGTCAAGGCCACCATCGGAACTCATGTGTTTCTGGACAAGGAAACCCTTTTGACGCTCGACCCGGACATAATTTTCATTGATGGAGGGGGGCTGTCCTTGGTCCGGGAAGACTACCGGAAAAAGCCCGAATACTATAAATCGTTAAGTGCCTTCGCCAACCGGCGGGTGTATTCGCTCCCGCCTTTCAATTTCTACTCGACCAACCTAGGCACCGCTCTGGCCAACGCCTACGCCATCGGCAAGATTCTCCACCCCGAGCGGTTCGAGGATCTCGACCCGGAAATCAAGGCCGATGAAATCTATCTTTTCCTGGTTGGCAAGCCCGTGTACCAAAAGATGAAAGAGGATTTCGGAGCCATCGGCCAACCGGTGAATCTTGCTGATTGGGCATCAAGAAGTCAATGAACCCCCGGCATCATCATCAGCCATAAAGCAATTGCGTGAAGCGATTGACCGATTAACTCTGCTCTTGACATTTGCCCCAAACCGTGCTATTAAAATAAATATCGTGTTACCAGTCTGGACCAGTCAAGAAAGGAGGAAATAATTATGAAGGTAATGAAGGGCTATTGGATGATCGGGTTTGTTTGCTTGGGGTTGATGCTGGGATTCGCGGTCTCGGCCGAAGAACAGGAGAACGGCGACGAGACTTATCCCGAAGAAATGGTCATGGAAGAAGTGGTGGTTGAAGCGACTCGAAGTAAAGTCTCCAGTTTTAACGCTTCCCAATCGGTGACGGTGATTACCAGCGAAGAAATCATGGCGTCTCCCTTTGAGCGGGTCGAGGACATAATCCGCAGCAAGGCGGGCGTTCATAATTTTCGGCATTACGGCCTGCAGAGTAATGGCATCGTCAGTCCGCTTAGCATGCGCGGCGTCGGCAAGAACCGGGTCCTGATTATGGTTGACGGCGTTCCTCAAAACGACAACTTCAACAACTCGATATCCTGGGTGGCCTGGGGCCACATCCCCAAGGAGGCCATTGAACGCATCGAAATCGTGCGGGGTCCGACGTCTGCTGTTCATGGCTCCGACGGGTTGGGCGGAGTGATCAACATTATCACCAAGAAACCAGGGGACGAGAGAAAGACCTCGGTAAGGGGCGAAGGCGGCACGGCGGAAACTTACGCCGGCCACGGCTTTCACAGCCAGAAAACCGGCGACTTCGGTGTTATGGCCGCGGGCGGATATGAAAAAAGCGACGGGTTTTACATGGTGGAAGACCCCGAGGATTACGAGATCA
>CAYQTK010000275.1:0-4374 GCA_964420375.1 uncultured bacterium | reverse complement strand
CCCCGGCTTATGAACTCCTTGAGGATGTCGTTCTGGGGCGTGCCTTCCAGCTTTGCGATGGGTATGCCGCGCTTTTGGGCCAGGGCGATATACATGGCGATGATCACTGCCGCGGGCGCGTTAATGGTGTAGTTGGAGGGGACCTTGTCTATCTCCAGCTCACCGGTGTATGGCTCGTAGATGACCTCGAAGTCGCGCAAGGTATCAACAGCAACTCCAACCCGGCCGACTTCGCCCTCGGCAGTCGGGCTGTCCGAGTCGTACCCGCACTGGGTGGCCAGGTCAAAGGCGATGTTGGGACCGCCGGTCCTTCCCATCCGGTGCATGGACTTCAAGTAGTCGCGGTAGTCCGCGGGAGTGCCGAACCCGCCGTACTTGCCCACCTTGCCCGCGCCTCCCCAATCGGGCCGGAAGCCCATCTTGGCTGCCAGCTCGGCATGGGCCTTCCAGAAGGCAAAGGGAGACTCGCCCGCAGTAAAAGGATACTGTCCGGGGAAACCCACCTGCTCCAGGAAATCGAAGCCTTCTATGTCGGCAGGGGTATAGAAGCTTGTCGGGCTATGGGAGAGGTTGAACTTTTTGACCCGGGGTTTTCGGACGTTCTCTTCCCACTCCTGCCGAACCTGCTCGATCTTTTTTAGCTCGTCCTTGGTGGCGGTCATAGTTTCTCCTTAAAGACCGTTGTTACGCGGTGTCCCCTGCGCGCCCCCAAGCTCGCTGCTTATGAAATCCGCTATCTCCGCAATGGGGGTACCCGCGGTAAACACGCCGTCTACGCCCAGCTTCTTGAGCTCGGTGCGGTCATCTTCAGGGATGATCCCGCCCACGATGAGCTTGATGTCGTCCGCGCCGTGCTCGCGGAGCTTGCCTATCACCTTCTCCGTAAGGGACAGGTGCGCTCCGGAGAGTATGGAAAGACCCACCACGTCCACGTCCTCCTGCACCGCGGCGGAAGCTATCTGGTCGGGGGTCTGCCGGAGACCGGTGTAGATGACCTCGAAGCCGGCGTCGCGAAGCCCGAAGGCCACCACCCGGGCCCCGCGTTCGTGCCCGTCAAGACCGGGCTTGGCGATGAGCACCCTGCCTTTCATTTCAGCTTTCATGCGGGTCCTCCCGGAGCACAAGGAAAGCTTGGCCTTGGCTAAAATCCCGGCTGGGGACATAAATTTTCTGTTGCCGGGATAAGTTTCATATTCAGTTACAATTCAGCCTGGAAAAATCTGGCTAATATAGATAGCAATGTTCGGGCCAAAATTATTAGAAATTTTTAATTGTTTGATTTGCAAAGGTTATTTATTAAAATACGATTAGAAAAGGGGACGGAAAGGAAAATTTACCGACATACAAATGGGTACATATGTCCCGGCAATTTTGGGGAAGATGAGGGCTATGTTACGGGAATTGCGGGATTATTAGACGAATTTTCCCTCGGGCGGGTTTTGCGGGTCATCATGACTCAAAAAGAGTCATTATAACCCCAGGCGCCTGATCTTGCGGGACAAGGTCTTCCGGGTTATGCCCAAAGCCTCGGCCGCACGGCTCTTGTTCCACCGATACTTCTCCAAAGCCTCGGCTATCACCCTCTTTTCGACCTCGTTTACATTGTTCTTCAGCATGATGTCTTTTACAGGCATGTCCGGCTGGGGGCGGCCGGTTTTCTGCGCGGATTTCCGGACGGAGGGCTCCATCTTGCCGGTGGGCAGAAAGTCAAGCCTTCTCATTGACACATAGCGGTGGATGACGTTTCTAAGCTCCCTTACGTTTCCCGGCCATTCATACTCCTGGAGCTTCTCCATGTCCCTTCCCGGCAGGGTTGTTACTTGCTTGTCATCCGCGTACACCCGAAGGAAATGCTCGACCAGCAGGGGTATGTCCTCTTTGCGGTGCCGCAGCGGGGGCAGGTATATGGGTATGATATGAACGCGGAAGAAGAAGTCCTCCCTCATCAGTCCTCCTCCCACCTGCTCGAGGAGGTTGCACTTGGTTGCGGATATGATGCGGAAGTCGGAGCGCTTTTCCTTGCTGCTTCCCACGGGGGAGTACTCGCCGCTCTCGATGGCGCGCAGCAGCTTGGCCTGGATGCCCGGGCTCAGCTCGCCGACCTCGTCGAGGAAAAGCGTGCCCTTGTCAGCCATGTCGAGGTAGCCCTTTTTGTCGGTGTGCGCGCCGGTAAACGCTCCTTTCTTATGTCCGAAGAACTCGCTTTCCAGGAGCGTTCCCGGTATGGCCGCGGAGTTCACCGGCACGAACGCGTTCTCGGAGCGCATGGACAGCTTGTGGATGGCTCCCGCCACCAGCTCCTTTCCGGTGCCGGACTCGCCGTAGATGATTACGTTGGCGTCGCTTGCCGCGGCGTCGAGAATGATCTCGTAGACCTCCTGCATGGCCGCGCTCTTGCCCATGATCTCTCCGAAACGGTATCTTTCTTTTATGGATGACCTTAAGTTGACGTTCTCCCGCCGAAGCGAGTCCGCTTCTTCTTTTATGGATATCTCCCGCAGCTTGGCTTCGGTGATGTCATGCGCGGTGAGAAGAACCGACGGCCTGCCTTTCCACCTGATCAGGTTGGCCTTGCCCTCTATCCATATATCCTTGCCGTGAATTGTCTCCAGGTGTAACTGGAAGGTCTGCTCCTGTTCGCGGCCTTTCTCCACCTCGTCGTACATCTGCCGGAACTCCCTGCCCAGACCAGCAGACACCGCATTGATGACCTCTTTGCCGACAAGCTCGTCAGGGGCCTCGTACCCGAACATGGAAGCGAATGCCTGGTTTACGAAAAGTATCTTGTAGCCGTGCAAAAGCATGACCCCCTCGGTCATCCGCTCCGCAAAAAGCCGGTAGAGAAGCTCGCTCTCCCGGAGGGCGGCCTCTGCCTCCTTGAGCTCGCTTATGTCCTGGCCCATGCCCAGAAGATACTGAACTCCGCCTATGCCGGCGGTCACTCCGGTAAAGAAGTAGGGGATACGCCTGCCGTCCTTGGTGGTCAGGATGGCCTCGACGCTGCCCTCGCCGGTGTCAAACGCCTGCTGGATGGCGTCCTGGACCAGGGAAAGATCAGGACCGGTGAAAAGATCGAACAAGTTGCGGGTGGTGACCTCTTCAGAGCTGTAGCCGGTCACCTTCTCCACGTTCCGGTTCCAGCGATGCACCTGGAAGTTCTCGTCGAACATGTAGAAGATACCCGGAAGCGAGCTGATCATCATCTCGAAAAAACGGTTTTCCGACTCGTAGCTCTCCGCCTTCACCTCGAGATGCACCAGCTTCCGCTGCAAAAGCCTTAACTGGCTCTCCAACTGCTCATAGCTGCGTCCGGCTTCCATCTACCGCCCCTTCGGTGTTGGGGATTTAAAAGATTTTACCCCAATTTCCCGCTCTCTAATCTTCTCTTAATATTCAGTTCTAATTGTTATTCATAGCATAAAACCATACTATGTGTAAAGTAAACTTTTAGACATGCTAATGTAACGGATATGCATTGGAAAATGAGTTCGAAAATTTTGGGGGCATACAGGGTTGCCCTCTGCAAGCGGAGAGAAGAAGGACAAGGTTCGCAAAGCGCCAGATGCATCGTTTGCAGGGCGCAATAATAGTTTTTACAGGATAGACCCGAGTGGATACCAGTATCAACAGGTCTTGAACACAACTCCGTGACCCGTTACACCGGCAATGTAAAGACGAAAAGACGCGCCGCCTTGCCTACTTTAAGGAGTATGATTTACACTTGGGGCATTGTGTAGCGCCCGGCCCGGCATGGTTATAGCAAAACCACAGCCCGCATTTGGGGCAGTGCTTGACGCCGTTATAAGACGAATCCGTGGACTTGCCGCAGATGGCACAGTTTACTGAAGCCATTTTCATATCCTCCCTGTGGGTTACACATCATAACTTGAATTGCTCTGCCGAACACGCTTGTATTTGCTGCACTCAGATGTCCGAACCAACATTTATTATAATACAAAACCCAAATCATTGCATATTATGTGAGACAAAGAGACAAAGCGCGCAGGTGTCATAGGCTTATGATCGGACCCGTGATATCAAAACGGCCTTGGCTGCAAAGTATGGAAGCTTCGAGTTTCGGACCCTTATTGTTGATGCATGTAAAAGTAATGCAAATTAGATAGTTCCCGTTGCGAAAACTCCGTTTTCGGAGTGCGCCTGCCTGTGCCGGGCACGCCTGCCTGTCTGCCCTGTCTGCGTGTCCGCACAGGCAGGCAGGTCGCGATTGCCGGCCAGGAATCGAGGGCTGGAGCTCTCTCCCACCAAAGAACAAAACCTTTTTGAAGAGCCCCTAATAAAAACCGCGATCTTTATTGGATCTGTTCCCCTTTTTTCGAGTGACAAAGCACTAGCTTGTCAAGATTAAAATGACGC
>CAYQTK010000274.1:0-4386 GCA_964420375.1 uncultured bacterium | reverse complement strand
GCGCACTGCGGAGTATGGCCAAGCCCGCCATACTATCCGCAAACCGCTTAAAAAAACCAAGAGCCGCTCTCGTTAAAAAATCAAAATCTAAACACCGACACGGTTCTTTAGCCCCTTACAGAGGGGCAACTTGAAGTTTATTCGATGGCAATAGGGTATTTTTAAACAGGCTTTAATAGGCTTATTTTGACTTTTTACGAGGGCGTCTTTTTTAAAGCGCTTCTGACAAGCGGGAGACTTGGCGTGAGATCAATCTCCATGGGGCACGATATCCTCCGCCTTTCCTGTCGTTTTTGAGGCCTGCTGCAACTAATTGATTTAAAACCATAATAAAATTTATGCCTTGACAAAGCGCAGGGAAAGAGTATAATCCTCTTTTTGAAATGCGACTTCCCCGTACAGAGTATGTTCAGCGCGTGAAGGGCAACACCCAGACTAAGCAGAGCCTTACCCGGGGGAGGCGGGACTGACCTTTAGTCGAATACGCTTCTACCGGGCCGCCTGAGAGATCGGGCGGCTTTTTTTTGAATTTTTAAAGGCGGGCGAAAGTGGCGTTCCCAAAATAGCAGTGGGTCTTCGGCGCAAGGGCGCCTCCGGAGCAGGGCTGTTTTTTAAGTTGAAACGTTGGGGGAGCGGGTGTCCGCTCGGAGGTATTTAGTTTAGTTCCTGTTTGGAAACTCTTTTTGGAGTGTTGCGGCTGCTTCGGACAAGAGAGGAAGCCGGGCTTTCGCAAAAGTCACTAATCAGGGGCATATGGTTTTGTGAGGTTTTTATTTTGCAGAGCTACAGAAGAATCGAAAAGGTGTTGGTTGCCAATCGTGGCGAGATCGCGCTCCGTATTTGCCGTGCGGTCCAGGAGGAGGGCTTGAAGGCGGTTGCGGTTTATGAGACGCCTGACCAGTACTCCCGTCATCTTCACACTGCAGACGAGGCGATCTGGATAGGCCCGGGTCCCAGGAAGGACTATCTTGATATTGACCGCATCATCTGGGCGGCCAAACATTCCGGCTGCCAGGCCCTTCATCCCGGCTATGGCTTTCTGGCGGAGAGCCCCGAGCTGGCGGCCGCTTGCGAGGACGAGGGCATAATATTTATTGGTCCTCCCTCCCAGGCGGTCAAGAATCTGGGAGACAAGACCATAGCCCGCCGGCTTGCCCACGAGTCGGGCGTGCCCGTCATCCCCGGCAGCGGCATCCTTCCGGAGGGAGAAGCCGGTCTTGAACATGCCCTTGCTTTTGCCGACGAGGCGGGCTACCCCCTGATGCTCAAGGCTGTGGCAGGCGGTGGCGGCCGCGGCATCCGCCGGGTGGCCGATGCCCACGAGCTTAAGTCTCAGCTCGGCCTGGCCGCTCGTGAGGCCCGGAGCGCTTTTAACGATCCGCGCTTGTACCTGGAGAAGGGTCTGGTCAAGCCCCGTCACCTCGAGGTCCAGGTTCTGGGGGACCACCACGGCAAGGTGGTCCACCTGGGCGCGCGCAACTGTTCGATCCAGCGCCGTCACCAGAAGCTGGTGGAGGTTGCGCCCGGTTTGATAGACGCGGAGTTGGAGGAGAAGGTCTGTCGGACCGCCATTGACTATGCGCGCCACTCCGGCTACACCAACGCGGGCACGGTCGAGTTCCTGGTGGATTCGGACGACAAGTTTTACTTTCTCGAGATCAACACCAGGTTGCAGGTGGAACACACGGTAACCGAGTTCATCACCGGGATTGATATAGTAAGGCGGCAGATCCGGGTGGCGGAGGGACTTCCGCTTGACATAGACCAATCGGACGTTATCTGCCGCGGTTATGCAATCGAGATGCGGATCAACGCGGAGGATCCCCGTCGCGAGTTCGCGCCGGAATGCGGCACCACGGTTGCGGTTTATAACTCGCCGGGCGGTCCCGGCATCCGCCTGGACGGAATGGTTTACCAGGGCTACCGCATCCCCGAGGAGTACGACTCGCTGCTTGTCAAGCTCACGGTGTACGGCTTTACCTGGAGAGATACCACCAGTCGGCTGGAGCGCGCGCTTAAAGGGTTTGTGATTGCCGGTCCCAAGACCACCATCCCCTTTTACCAGAAGCTGGTCAAAGAGCCCGAGTTCCTCGAACACCACTTCGACACCGAGTACATTGACCGGCATCCTGAGCTGTTTGATTACCGCGACCCCGTCCGGGAGGAGGCCAAGCTGGGCAAACTATTGGCCGCCATTCATCATCACGGCAAGAACCCGTTTGCCATGTAATAAAGAAGTAAAAAAGGACCTCGAAGATGGAAGACAAAGCTGTAGATGAAAGAATACTGCCGGGAGCCGATCCGTCGAGCGTTATCAAGAGACTGAGGCAGGCAAAGGGATACTTTATAACCAACACCGCCCGGGACCTTTCCCAGTCGGATTTCAAAAACCGAATCCTTCCCCATACCGACCTCCTGGTGGCCGAGGAGCGCGACGCTGCCGGTTTCTTCTCCCTCGAGATAACCGGTGGAGCCAGCGTTCACGTGGACATGCTCCGAAAACAGATAAACCCGTTCGAGCGGCTCCGCCTGCTCCGACGGAAGATGCCGCATACCATGTTCCAGACGCTCTGCCGGGGCGTCAACCTCTTCGGGTATCGTCCCTATCCGGAGAACGTGGTCCGTCTTACGGTGCAGAAGTTCGCGCGCTACGTGGACGTATGGCGGGTGTTCGATTTTTTGAATCACGTGCCCAACATGGTCCCGGTGTTCGAAGAGGTCCGAAAGGCGGGCAAGATTTTGGAGCCGGCCGTTTGTTTCTCGACGGGTCCCGAGCATACCGACGAGTTTTACATAAACAAGGTCGGGAAGATTCTCGATGTCACGGGTCCTGAGATCATCCTCGCTATCAAGAACCATTCCGGGCTTGGTACTCCCGGCCGGATTTACGGGCTGGTGGCGGCATTAAAGAACGCCTTTCCCGAGCTCGTCATCCATTATCACGGCCATAACACGGACGGCAACGATGTCGGCAGGATCATGGCCGCGGTAAAGGCGGGCGCGAGGATCGTGGATGCTTCCGACCATGCTCTTACCGGCTTTTATGGTCCGCCGCCTTTGCTTACCACCCTCATGATGATGGAAGACAAAGGCATGCAGGCGGAGAACATAAACACCGACGCCGTCATCGCGACGAGCTCCAAGCTCCGCGAGGTCCGGCCCAGCTATCACGCCTTCGAGTCGCAGTTCAAGGGCTTTGATCCCACCGTACACATCCACAAGCTGCCGGGCGGCGCCATGGGCTCGAGCTTCGAGCAGGCGGTAAAGGGCGAGTTCCTGGAGCGGATGCCCGAGATACTCATGAAGGAGCTTCCCCGGGTCCACGTAGAGCTGGGAAACTTCTGGTCGGTTACTCCGGGCTCACAGATACTCTGGACCACCGCGGTCACCCATACTCTTTCCGGCAAACGGTATGACAAAGCCTCCGAAGACCTGAAGAGGCTCTTGCTCCAAAGATACGGTCCTTTTCCCTTCCGGCGGCCGGCGGACGAGATTTATGAAGCGGTGCTGGGACCGGGCTGGAAGAAGAGGCTCCGGGACGAGGGCGGTTGCGAAGCGATAGAGCCCATAGACTTGAACGTTGAAAAACAGAAGCTGGAGAAGTCGCTGGGCCGGCCGTCGGATGAAGAGGAGCTGGTGTTATACCTTCAGCACCCGCGCGATGCAGTGGACTTTTTGAATTTCGAGGAGGATTACGGCAAGACCTACGTTTTCGGGCCCGACATATGGTTCCGGCAAGGCGGCTTCGGACGGGACGAACAGATAACCTTTCAGGACTACCGGGGAAAGCATCACCAGGTCTCAATAGGCCCCTCCCACCGCACGGAGGACTACGGTGTCCTGACCTACCTCATGATCAATCACCACCCCGAGCCTTACCTGCACCGGCCGGAGGGCAAGAAGGCGGAAGAAGAAAAGAAGTCCCTGAGCCCGGAAGAGATAGCTTCTCTGGCGGAGATGGGGGAAGTGCGCGCGACACTTGGTGGAGTGGTTGCCGAGGTAAAGGTGGAAGCAGGAGACAAGGTTGCGGAAGGAGACCCCCTCATGGTACTTGAAGCCATGAAGATGTTGAATACCATAAGCAGTGCGTTGGATGGAGTCGTGCGGGAGCTTAAGGTTAATGAAGGCGACCAGGTGGCCCGGGGCGACCTGCTTTTAAAAGTGAGGCCGAAGCGGTCAAAAGACGAAGAAAGCTGAACCGCAGGGTTTGTCCAGGCCCGTAGTATTTTCCTGGATGAGACGTGTTGTAGGGGAGAGGAACAGGAGCCTTTTGCTGTCCCTCGGGCTTAAAAGGATGGCTCCTCACCAGAATCTGGGGGTGAATAACAATAGTGCAAGCTCTCTACAATGAGTGTATTTCATCTCCTCCAAGAGGAATGACAGCCT
>CAYQTK010000273.1:0-4617 GCA_964420375.1 uncultured bacterium | reverse complement strand
TGGGCAACCTGCTTTGGGAAAGAATATTCGGGGGAGAAAGCAGTGACATAGCAAATTCTATTCAACAGACACAAGACCTGGGATTCGTTGTGGGAGGATACACGTACTCATACGGCTCCGGTGGAAAAGACGGTTGGATATTAAAGCTTGATCAGAACGGTGAATGTACGGAATGTTTTTAAAGCCTGTTTAAAAATACCCCGTTTCCATCAGGTTCGGGGCAGAAGGCAGAAGACTGGAAAAGGTGCAGTGGAAATTTCTTTACAGAGGGCTCTTTTTTGTCCATGAACGGTTGCCATTGCTTGTTGTATTTTCCCGCTGTTGCGTGCAACCGGAGCAGTCGCAAGCTTAAAGATCAATACCGCTCACTCGACTCGCTCGAGGGCGACAACTCCTTGATGTCCTTCCGGGTCCTTCATCTTCAGAGATTCACCGGAAAGGTTGATGTCATACTTCATTTGTTTGCCGTCTACATCGAGCAGCAAAGTGGACTTGTCAAGCAGCTTGTACTCGCCGCGGAAAGAGCGTCCTTTCTCGGTGTTAATAAAGGTGCCGTCTTTCCGGAACTCGATTACAATGTCTTCTTTTTCGTTTTTCCACTTGCCGGTAATTCCCTTGTCGTCTGTGTCCGTGCAACAGGCCAGGATACTCACGGCCGCAAGCATGAAAAGGATTCTGAAGGCGTTCATGGCAAGCCCCCTGTGAACAGTTTAAAGACTTTTTTATTATAGCACGGGCGCGGGCTGGATTCATTTTTGATCTTTTTCTGCCATGGGGATATTATGAAAGCATGGCAGAAGAACAAAAGCATTGTGAAAGGTGCAGCGGCCGGCTTGATCCCGAGTCCGGGCTTTGCCCGCAGTGCGACGAGCCCGCGCCCAAGTGGATGGTGTGGGTGGTGTACGCGCTTACCGCCCTGTTTGTTTTGGGACTGGTGTACCGGCTGATCTGGCCTTAAGTTTAGCGTCGGTTCCAGGGGGATGGTCAACTCTCTTCTAATAGTGGTGATGTGCCTGGCCGCTTTTGTACTGGCCTATATTTTTTACTCCCGTTTTTTGGCTCGCAAGGTTCTGAAGCTCGACCCGAAAAGAACGGCCCCCTCACACCAATACAAGGACGGACGCGATTACGTTCCGTCAAACCGGTTCGTGCTCTTCGGGCACCACTTCTCCACCATCGCCGGGCTGGGCCCTATTGTGGGTCCCGCCAACCGGAACGCAGTGAGGAAAGCGCTCGAGAACCGCTTTGTGGCGTCTGCGCTCGCAGTGGCCGCCATCGCTTACTTCGCTCTTTTGAGGATCGAAGGACAGCCGGTGGGCATGATCCTATGGGTACTCTTCGGCACGACCAACCAGCTCCTGGCGGGACTGGGACTTCTCCTCGCCACCGTGTACCTCCATCGCAAGGGAAGGCCCATCGTTTACACCCTGGTGCCCATGATAATCGTGTTCGCATTTACACTCACCGCGGTGGTTATCAAGCTCTACCAGTTTTTCAATGAGGGATCGTGGAGCGTGTTCTGGGTGGGACTGGCCGTGCTGGTCCTGGCGGTGTGGCTCGCTGTCGAATCAATCTTGAGCATCAAGCGCGAAAAGAAGGCTCCATAAACCGGCTTACCCTCTCTTTGCAGCTATCTTTGCCCACTCCTTTACAATGCCGGTCCAGGCGTTAAGGTTCCAGAAGATGGTGTTCGACAGAAAGCACTGGTGGTAACAGGTGCAGCGGCTTTGCAGTATCTCGTGCCTTATCCGCCGCGCCGTCTCCGAGGTCCATATGGAGGAAAGGTCATACCCGCTTTCCCGCACGTTTCCCAAGGGCTCGTCCCAGAGCTCGCAGGGGTAGACGTCTCCTTCCGGAAGGAGTACACCCGCGACCCTGCCGGCTTCGCAGGGCAGGTGATAGCTGGAGTGGCGGTAGATATCCAGCGCCATGCGATGGAGCACGATGTCCTTGGCGTGCAAGAGGCGGCTGAAGAACCTGTAGCCCGGCACCTTGCCTTGCCGGGCGTCGCTCTCCATGATCTTGAAAAGCGTGTCCGCCTCTGCCGGGTCCAGGTCAAGCCCTCCCTCCTCGCGGGGGACGCCCCTGGTCAGTATCAGGTTGATCATGTCCGGGCAAAGATCGTCGCGGACGTGGTGATAGGTCTGAACAAGACTTCCCCGGTTGAAGCCGGAGGCGGTAATGTCAACCAGCAGGGTGAGCCGCGGATGATCGCTCTTCAATGCCTTAAGCCTCGAAAGCGTATCAGTGGTGCGCTCGTAAAATCCTTCCACCCCGCGAATGTAATCGTTCAGCTCGCGCGGTCCTTCAATGGGAAGTCCCACTGTCAGGTTCGAGTCCGGACACGTTCGAAGGACTTCTTTTACCCCTTTTTCCACCCGCTCCGGATGGAATCCCGAGGTCGCGATCCCGATATGATAGAGCTTGTTTTTTTGATAAAAAATCTTGATGAGGTCGGTGAAGTCTTCGCGGAGGAAAGGCTCGCCACCGGTAAAGGTCACCTGCAACAGCGGGCCCATGGAGCCGGCAACTTTTTCGACCTCGGCAGGGTCGAGGACTGTTTCATTCTGGTTGATGTGCTCCCAGTAAAAACAATGCCGGCACCTGCCCATGCAGCGGGAGGTCACAAAGAAAATAAGGTAAGCCGGATGGGCAAGCTCGCCTTTCCCGAAAAGCTTCAGGTGAGATATGACCGTCTTTAAATCCAACCGGGCCTCCCGAAAGTGTCCCTGCCCAGCAAATGGCCAACAAGTCCCATAACCCCTCCGGAAAGAATGACGACAAACTGGAGCCAGTGCAAAGGCAGACAGATTATAAGCTCGGAAGGTTTTAACACCCGGGCCAGGCTTCCGTAGTAAGGGAGATTTATCATGGCCAGAAGACAAACAACAAACACCGCGGACACGCCCGCCAAAGGATGGAACAGCCATAAGAAGACAAGTGCGGCTAGTAAGACGGCAAGGGCCGAAGTGGCGATATTGCGCTTGCCGGCAAAGCCGGGCGCGCGCGCGGGAAGTCGGCCCTTCAAGCGGAGCTTGGTCCCCAGCACTGCTTTCTTGTAATCGTTTTTAAGCATGCCGGAAAGGCTGAAGTCATGAGCGTGAGCCCCTTTTACAGCGGGAAGATATGCAATGCGACAGCCTGCACTATAAAGCGCTTTTCCCAGTTCCATGTCCTCTGCGCTTGCCGCCCGGTAGCGTTCGTCAAAACCACCTACTTCATGGAAAGCCTCTTTCTTGACCGCTCCCAGCGCGCCCCAGAACCAGTCTATGTCCTTCGGACTGAGATCGTGGTGATAGCGGGTGAAAGCGTTGTGATACTTGTTCACCAGGCCGGGAAGAGCGGGAAGCTCGGTGTAACCGCCCACTGCCGCCCTAAGGGACGGGTCTTCATGAAAGGCCCGGCAAAAAATCGGCAGCGCCTGCGGGGCCGGCAACACGTCAGCGTCCACGAATACCAGGAGCTCTCCGGAAGCCTCCCGCGCGCCACGGTTCCGGGCCGCGGCAGCTCCCTGGTTCTCTTCTAATCTGATTACGCGGTCCGCAAGCCCGGCAACCGCGTTCGCGCTTTTGTCATCGGAGTCGTCGTCAACCACGATGATCTCGATGTCTTCTTTGCGTACGCCCTTTTGGCCGCGGACAGCTTTAATGCAGTGCACGAGCGTCTCTCCCGCGTTATAGGCGGGCACGATAACGCTCATCTGTGGCGGAGATTTCTTACCGCTCATTTCCGGCGCTCCCGGCTTTGCGGTGTATTTCTTTTCTTAAGCACCAGTATCTCCACGTCGTGCTCCGGGTCCAGGCCGGCGTAATATGACCGGTTGAAGTAGTCCGGCCGGATTCTTAGGACCAGTTCATATCCCCTCTGCTCGCGTATGAACGTGTCCCAGTAAGGAGCCACCCAGGTGTCCCGGTAGACCTTGCGAAAGCCGGCCATGAGCCAGCCGTCAATTATGAGCAGCTCCGGCCGGTAAGGAGCCGTCCGACACAGACCCGCGCCGGCGCCCGGAAAAGCCTGGTTTATGTAAACGGTGTCTTCTTTTATCTCGATTATGTCGCATTCCACTTCTTCCGGCCTGGTGACCTCGTGCGGCCACACCGAGAGCTTCTTCATGTCTCCCAGCGCCTTGCGCGGCTTGAAGACCGAGAGTAGCAGCATATTGTCGTCATCTCCGGCATGCTCTTCGCTCCACGCGCCCAGCTTATTATACCCTTCATAAAACATGGACCAATAAGAGTTTGTCCTTAGTACGCTGGTCGCCAGTATGACCAGGAACAGTAAAATCCCCGCAGCCCGCAGCAGACGCCTCTTGCTCATGCAGAGGTCCCGGATGCCGTCCACGGCGATAAGTATTCCCAGCGGCACGATGTTGAGAAAAAGATAGTATGGAAAAGACCCGCCGATAGAACCTCCGGACTGCGAGCCTAAAAAGTAGATGAACCAGATGAAGTTCAGCATGATAAAGGGGTCCGCCAGCGCGTACTTGCGAGCGTGGTTTATGAAAGAGCCGACAATGATCCCGAACAGGGCCAGGCCGAATATGAAGGGCAGCACTATTGTAATGAGGTAGTAGAACCTGTCCAGCCACCACACGTGGGGGTCGGAATGATAGGTGCT
>CAYQTK010000272.1:0-4652 GCA_964420375.1 uncultured bacterium | reverse complement strand
TTACTCCGCCCGCAATTTCCGTCGCCGGCGGGCAATTAATATATCATGTCATGAATGAACCTTCAAAGCATTCCCGGATAAAAGCCGTGGGACTCATCAGCGGCGGATTGGACTCGCTGCTGGCCGCGCGACTGGTCATGGAGCAGGGCGTTGAGCTCACGGGCATCTCCTGCAAGCATCCTTTCCATGCCTCCGGCGGAGAGTCTTCTCGCACGGTTCAATCAGTGGCCCACAAGGCGGGGATCGAGCTTTACGAGTCGGACGTGTCCGAGAGGATGATCGAACTTGTCAAAAGCCCTCCCCACGGTTACGGCAAGCACAGAAACCCCTGCATCGATTGCCGGATCATGTACCTTGCGGAAGGTGCGCGGCTCATGCACGAGTTGGGCGCACGGTTTCTGGTGACCGGCGAGGTCCTCGGCCAGCGTCCCATGAGCCAGAGGCGCGACGCCCTGGACATCGTGGACCGCGACTCGGGTCTGCGGGGAGTCGTGCTCCGGCCCTTGAGTGCCCGGCTGTTGCGGCCCACTATTGCCGAGGAGAGAGGCTGGGTTGACCGCGACAAGCTCCTCTCCATATCCGGCAGGGGCAGGAAGGAACAGATGGCGCTTGCAGATAAATTGGGGATTAAAGAGTATGACACGCCCGCAGGCGGCTGCCTGCTTACAATGGAGGGATTTGTAAAAAAGCTCGACGACCTTTTGCAGCACAATAAAGATATTACCGACAAAGATATCGAGCTTTTAAAAGCGGGCAGGCATTACCGCCTCTCTTCCGCATCCCGGCTTGTGGCGGGAAAAGACGACCGTGACAACCGGCGGCTCCTCGGGCTTGTCGGGCCGGACGATATCCTCATCCTTCCCCGGGACGTTCCCGGCCCGGTGGGAGTCTTGCGGGGCAGGCCCTCTGAAGAGGATCTTGTAAAAGCCCTCTCGATCATGGCAAGCCACTTGAAACGCGGCGGGCCAGTGATTGACTTTCAAGTGAAGACGAACGAGGGGGATCGGACCATGCCCGCGACAGCGCTTTCCCGCGAAGAGCTGATCGAGATGCGGCTTTAGAGTCCTCATCCGTTCTTTATCTCCACCGCCAGCCGATAGACGTCTTTTTTACTCCAGCCCGTCTCTGCCGCAAGCTCTGCTGCCAGGTCTTTCACCGACGTGCCTTCCGCAAGCCTTGCAGCGATCCTTTGTCTAAGGACGTCCTCGGGAAGCGTTTCATCGGCTTGTTTGCCGCGGACAAGGATTGTGACCTCGCCTTTTATCTCCGAGCCTTCAAGCTTTTCCAGAAGCTTCCCAAGATTTCCATAAAACCGCTCCTCGAACGCCTTGGATATCTCCCGGAAGATGACCGCCTCCCGGTCGCCCAGGACATCGAGCGCGTCCTGCAGAAAAGCTGCCGCCCGGCGGGGGCTTTCGTAAAAGACCAGGGTGTCCGGCCTTGTTGCCAGGCCGGCCAGCTCCCGGCGGCGGGCCTCCTTCCTTCGGGGAACGAACCCGATAAAGCTCACCCGGTCGGTGGGAAGTCCTGCTGCGGACAGGGCTGCAATGAGCGCGGAGGGCCCGGGTACAGGTATGACGGGTATCCCCTCTTCCCATGCCTTGCTTACCAGTCGGTAGCCGGGGTCGGATATGGCGGGCGTGCCCCCGTCAGTCACCAGGGCCACGTTCTTGCCCTGTTTGAGAATTTCGATGATGCGGGGCGTCCGTTCCTGTTCGCGGGGCTCGTAGTAGCTTTGCAAAGGCTTTTTGATGCCGAGATGGGAGAGCAAAGCCCTGGTCCGGCGGGTGTCCTCGCAAGCGACCAGGTCCGCTTCGGACAGGATGCGCTCGGCCCGGCGGGTCATGTCCTCCAGGTTGCCGATGGGGGTTGCAACCACGTACAGTACGCCGCTCGATTGGCTCATTTTTCTTAAGGCGCGGAAAGTACGAACACGGTGGCCAGGGCTCCCGGCCCGCCCAGAGTGTGGGCCACACCGAGGTCGGCTTTTTTTACCTGCATCTTGTCGGCCCTGCCCCGAAGCTGGTCGCTGATGTTGTTGATCATCCGAACGCCGGAGGCCCCCACCGGATGTCCGCAGGACTTTAAGCCCCCCGACGGGTTCACCGGAATCTTTCCGTCCAGGTAGGTCTCGCCCTCCTCGATCAGCTTCCAGCCTTCCCCTTTTTCAGCAAACCCCAAATCTTCGTAGTTCACGATCTCGGTGATGGTGAAGCAGTCGTGAAGCTCGACCACGTGAACCTCGTCCAGGGGCTTTTTAATGCCCGCCTGCTGGTATGCCTTACGGGCCGCCTCCTGTGTTGACGAGAAGCCGGTAAAGGAGAACGCAGGGTCCATCTGCGCGGTATAGTATCCGCCGGTTATGGCCAGGGCCGCGCCCTTGATGATCACGTATTCGTCAGTGTACTCCCGGGCCTTGCTTGCCGGGCAGAGGATGGCCGCGGCAGCGCCGTCGGTGGTGGGACAGCAGTCGAATAGCTTTAAAGGAGAGACCACCGGCGGCGCAGTGAGGGCCTTGTCCACGGATATCTCGCTTCTGAAGTGGGCCTTGGGGTTCAGCGACCCGTGCTTGTGGTTCTTGACCGCGACCTTGGCCAGGGTGTCCTCCCCGATGCCGTACTCCTTGAAGTAGCGATTGGCAAGAAGAGCAAACATGCCCGGCGCGGTCCTGCCCTTGCAGTACAAGGGATGTCCGCGCTCAACGTGCTGGGACACCAGGCTGCCCCTGCCGGAGACGTCGCGCATCTTCTCCACACCCACCGCCAGGACCAGGTCGTACTCCCCCGCCGCGATTGCGAACGCAGCGTTGCGCACCGCTTCCATGCCGGTCGAGCAGTAATTGGACACCCGGGTCACCGGGATAGGCTCCAGCTTCAAAGTGTCGGTCACGTTGGTCCCGGAAGCGCCCTCGTATCCCCAACTGAAGGGAAGGTAGGTCCCCAGCCAGCCGGCCTGGATGTTCGCCGGGTCTATGTTCGCATCGGTGAAAGCCTCCTGACAGGCATCCCACAGCATGTCGTTGTAGCTCTGGTGAAAGTTCTCGCCGAACTTGATCGTTCCCGTGCCGATTATGGCAACCTCGCCGGATATGGGCATCACTGTCCTCCTTTCAATAACGGACGGAACTTCCAGAAGTAGTTGTTGAAGCCGCCGCCTTCGTGAAGCTTGCGAAAGACCATCTCGACCTCCATGTCTATATGCACCTCTTGGGGGTCCACGTCGGTCATCTGGGCGTAGAGCCTTCCCCCGCCTTCCAGGTCCACCGAGACCATGGGAGTGGGGGGCTCCGGATTGGGGACCAGCGCATCCAGGGCAAAGGTATACACCCGGCCGCGGCGGGACACCTTGTAGGTGGACATGTCCTCGCTGCCGCAGCTCCAGCACTTGTAGCGCGGCGGAAACTGCACCGCACCGCAGGAGTTGCACTTGCCTCCCTTCCGGCGGACGTTGGTGTCCTCCTCCCGCCACAGCACCGGCGCAGACGTCCAGATGTTGATGTCCTCGCCGGGAAGAAGCCCCCGAAAGCGGAGGTATCGGGCATAGCTCGATATGGGCCTGCCCGAATCTATCTGCTCGTTAAGGGTGGTGCTCATGTTCTTAATTTCATCCGTCACCGTGAGCAGGCAGGAATCCGCTCCCGAGCCGTAGTTGAACACCGCTATGTTGTCGCCGGGCTTGCTCTTGGAAAGCGCTGCGGCCAGGGAGAGGAAGACCTGGCTGTTGCCGGTGTCTCCGATCGCGGCCTGGGGAATGTCCTGGAGGTACTGGCCGGGCTCGAACCCGAGCTTTTTATCCAGGCCCCGTCGCGAACGCATGTCCGGCGAGTAGTAGACCACCCGGCTTATCTCCTCTTTGGCGATGTCTACTCCTTCGAGCATCTCCCCGGCCATCTCCGGCAGGTGGGTCATGATGCCGAGGTCGCTTATAAAGCGCGGGTCTCCGGATTGCAAAAAAGGATCGGAGATGCGCCTCCACCGGTCCAGGAAGGCGCGGGAGGATGAGAAGAAGCGCTTGAACACTGCTGCGGGCTTGTCCCTGCCCACCAGGAAAGCTGCCGCCCCGTCGCCGATGGTCCGCTCCATGGGGTCGCCCGGCGCAGGCATCCGCATGTCCGCGGCGCAAACCAGGACCTTGTCGGCCTCCTCTGCTTTTACAGCGTCATGAGCTGCGCGCAGGGCAGAGGTCCCGGCCCGGAGCGATCCCCCGAAGTCCACTGCCATGACCTCCGGCCGGAGGTCCGCCACTGCCGCTACTATGGCGGCGTTGCCATGCTCCAGGTAAGGCGGTGTTACGGACGCGAAGTAAATCCGGTCCACCTCCAATGGATCATGTCCTTCAAGACACTCGAGCACCGCCTCTGCGCACATGGTGATGCAGTCCTCGTCGTGGTTCGCCAGGCTCCTCTCACCTTTTGAAGAGCCTCCCCACGCGCCGGCCAACACCGCGCCCGTAAGCCGCGTGCGGGGAATGTAGACCCCGGTGCTGATAATCCCTGCCATGCAAAACCTCCCGTGAGACCGTCGGCTTCTATTTCATCATCACAAGTCCACAAACTCTTTCCAATAGTGCGCCGGCAAAACTCCTAAGTCCTTTCGAAATCATTGCTGTCCAAAACATGGAAGGAAGGCTGACAATGATATCACGCGAAGGCG
>CAYQTK010000271.1:0-4682 GCA_964420375.1 uncultured bacterium | reverse complement strand
CTTTATAAAGAAGAGTCCCCCAAAAAACTTCGGTGAACGGGAAGCTGTTTTATCCTTTCATCCGTCGCCTGCCTAAAGTACAATAAAGATCGGCTGGCACGACCGGCACTTGTACGCCTTGGTGGAGGTTTGCTATGAGCGGCAACGCAAAAGCCGGCGATGAAAAGAGCCTGCTCTTCGGTGTCATCGCCGTGGAAATGAAATACATAAGCCAGGAGCAGCTCGCCCGCGTCCTGGCAAGCGAGTCTGAAGGGAGTGAGAGCATAGGCGCTATTCTCCTCCGGCAAGGCCACATCAACGAGGAGCAGGAGAAGCAGATCAGGGACGAAGTGGAGGCACAGCTTAATGCTCACCAGGGAGACGCGCACGCTTCTCTGGCTGCTTTCGGCGGTCCGGGCACTGCGCTGGAATCCATCGGCTTCGGAGTGGACTCCGGGGAAGGCGGGCAGCTTCCTTCCAGGGGGGAGCAGGGGCTCGACTCCTTTGGAGGAGCCACCACCGGCGGTAGAGAGCAATCAAAAGAAGGTCCGGTGCCCACGTGGGTGTTGGAAGACGCCTCCGCGGTGACCGTCGAGCAGGAGGGACGCTACACCATAAAGAGCGAGCAGGGCAGGGGAGGCATCGGCAGGGTCTTGCTTGCATTTGACGAGCACATTGGAAGGGACGTGGCACTGAAGGAACTCCTGCCCGATGCCAGCGGCTCCATACCTTCGGTGGCTTCGCCCATGAAGACCACTGCCGCAATCACCGCCCGATTTCTCCAGGAAGCACGTATCACCGGCCAGCTTGAACATCCCGGTATTGTGCCCGTCTACGAGGTGGGCAAGCGCTCGGACGGCTCGCTTTACTATACCATGCGCCTTGTCAGGGGAAAGACCCTCTACGACCGCATCCATGAATGCAGCAACCTCCAGGAGAGGCTGCGGCTGTTGCCCCACTTCCTGGACCTGTGCAACTCCCTGGCTTTCGCCCACTCGAAGGGAGTGGTCCACCGCGACATCAAGCCTCAGAACGTCATGGTGGGCGAGTTCGGCGAGACCGTGCTCCTCGATTGGGGCCTGGCCAAGATAAAGGGACTGGAAGACAAAAGGGCCAACGAGCTGGAGAAAGGACTCAATCTCATCAGGGAAGCCTCGGAAATATCCGGAGACCAGACCATAACCGGAAAACCTATCGGGACCCCCTCCTACATGCCCCCGGAACAGGCCGATGGAAGGATAGAAGATATTGACGAACGCTCGGACGTCTACTCCCTGGGAGCGGCGCTTTACGAAATACTCACTGGAGAGCCGCCCTACGGCGGGACCAACGCCTATGCCATCCTGGGCATGGTGCTTTCCGATCCGGTGCAGCCGGTCCGGAAACAGGAGCCCGGGGTTCCGCAGGAGCTTGCCGCCATCTGCGAGAAATGCCTTCAAAAGGAGCGGCAGGACCGCTACGCGGACGCCGGCGAGGTTGCCGAGGACATTGTAAGGTTCCAGTCCGGCGGAATGGTCTCCGCGTACGAGTACAACATGGCGCTTCTGGCCTGGAAGTGGCTCCGCAAACACTGGCCCCTGGCGAGCACGGTCTTCCTGGCCCTGGTCATTCTAATCTCCCTGGCTGCGTGGTCTTACGTCCGTATCCGGGAAGAGAAAAGCCAGGCCCTGGCGCAGAAGGCAATGGCCATGGAGCAGCGCGACCGGGCCAGGAAACATCTATCCCAGGCCTTTTACCAGTCCGGCATGCGCGCGGAAAAGGACACCCGGCTCAACGAAGCCATGATATTCTTTGCCCGCTCCGCAGAGCTTGAAGACAAGGAAAGCGCCAGGAACGCGCTCTATAAAGTGATGACAAAGCCCGTGCATCCCGTGCTTTCCAAAACACTTACCGGCCATGCATACCCCGTTCGGGCCATGGACTTCTCGCCGGACGGAAAATGGCTGCTCTCCGCAAGCTGCTCGGCAAAAAAGAACGGAACATGCGACAAGAGCGAGATACGGCTTTGGTCCGCGGACACCGGCAAGATGAAAAAGAAGTTCATCGGCTCGCGCTGGCGCATTAACGCGCTTTCCGTTTCACCGCAAGGCGACCGGTTTCTGACCGGCAGTTGCGGGGAGTCGACCCGCACCGGCGAGTGCATTCAAGGCGAGATGAAGCTCTGGTCCATCCGTAAGGGAGAGTACATCAAGATATTGCCGGCCCACAAAGGAGAAGTCCGGGACGTGGCCTACTCGCCGGACGGAAAGACGGCCCTCTCCGGAGGATGCGGCCGCAGGGCGGGCTATAGCTGCTTTACCGGCGAGGCCCTGTTGTGGTCCATGGACTCCGGTAAAGTGGTGCAAAGCTTTAGCGGACACAACGGCGCGGTCACCAGGGCGGCTTTCTCTCCATCAGGCTCACACGTCTTCACCCGGGGCGGCGACAACACCGTGATTTTGTGGTCAACCAGCACGGGCGAGAAAATAAAGACCCTGGCCGGGGGGGAAGGAGCCATTTACAACGCGGCTTTTCTGCCCGGCGGAGAATACGTGGCTGCCGCCGGATGCGAAAAAACGCTGGAAGGAGAGTGCAGCCGGGGAATGATCATGCTCTCTGCTCTTGAGAAGGAATCCGAGCCCGTCATCCTTGCAGGGCACCGGCACGCGGTGAGGTTCGTGGCCGTGTCGCCGGGAGGAACCTATGCCGTGTCCGCGGCATGCGGGGAGGCAAAGGCCGAAAAGTGCGTTACAGCAGAGATAAAGCTCTGGAACCTGCGAGAAGAAGAATGCAAGGACACCCTTGCGGTCCACAACAGCGAGGTAACGGGTTTAAGCTTCTCCCCTGACGGGAAATATATCGCCACTGCGGGCGGCGATAAAAAGCTCCGGCTGTGGCAGGTTCGAAACCCTGACGGCGTGTTCGAGCTTACCGGCTTTAAAGGAAGGGCAAACGCAGTGGACTTCTCGCCGGGCGGAGACAGGTTCATTACCGGCGATGCAGAGGGATATCTGCAACTGTGGTCGATAACGCCTTTCCGGCTCCTTCGCACGGTCTATAATGACGACGCCGATTTTCAAAAAGTCGCCTTTTCGCAAGACGGCGTCCTGTTGCTGGGCGCCTGCCCCGACGGGAGCATCCACGTCTACCGCGCAGGGGACGGCGAGACCGTCCGGTCGATACGAGCCCACGGCGGCATGATAAAGGCCCTGGATACGCCCCTCCAAAAAAACGTTGTGCTGTCCGCGGGAGCGGACAAGTCTTTGAAGTTATGGTCGCTTCCTTCAGGAAAAAAACTCGCCGACATTCCGGCGCACGACAGTATGATCATGGCGGGGGCCATATCCGGCGACGGGTCCCGCGCGGTTTCCACCAGCATGAAAACCATGGAGGAGTCCGGCAGCGGCGCCATAAAGCCGGTCATTAAGGTATGGGACCTGTCCGTAAACAAAGTCGTGCATACTTTTACCCGGGGCGGCGGCATGGTCATGGCCGCGGACATATCGCCGCGTAACTCCTTTATTGCAGCAGGAGACGCCCAGGGCGCGATAAGGCTTTTCGATATAAACACCGGCTCTCTCGCGGACGGCTTTACAGCTTTTCAGAGCGCGGTGAGCGCTGTCGACTTCATGGAGCGGGAAGGAAAGCTTTATCTTGGCGCGGGCAGTGAAGAGGGGTGGCTGAAGATATGGAGGCTGGCCGACCAAAAAGGATCAATTAAAAGAGAATGCATTCTCACCTTTCGCGGCCACGTCAAGCACGTGGCTGACATCGGGTTTTCTCCTCAAGGCAACCGCCTCATCTCCGCGGGATGGGACCATTCCGTGGTCGGATTGCCGCTGCCCCCCGAGTTTCTGGACCGCGATTACGAAAAGATACTCGATAAGCTCACCCGCCGCACCGGCCTGGAAGCAGAGGGGTTTAACCTCGCCTTTGGAGGGAAAGAAAAGTAGCCCCGCTGTTGGAAGCCGGGAGCATTGTTTTCATACTTATTCAATAAGCACGGCGTCGAACTTGCAAGCATCTCTGCAGGAGCCGCAGCGGATGCACAGGTCCTGGTTGATGTAGTGCGGAGATTTTTTCTCGCCGGTGATGGCGTCTGCCGGACATACCTTTATGCAAGCCCCGCACCCTTTGCACGCTGCCGGGTCGATGTAATAGGTCACCAGGTTGGCGCAGGTCCCTGCCGGACACTTCTTGTCGTAGATGTGCTTTTCGTACTCTTGCCGGAAGTATTTGAGAGTGGTGAGCACCGGGTTGGGAGCTGTCTGGCCCAGTCCGCACAGGCTTCCCATTTTTATCGACTGGGCAAGCTCCTCGAGTAAAGGTATGTCCTCCGGCTTCCCCCTGCCCTGGCAGATGCGCTCGAGGATGTCGAGCATGGCCTTGGTGCCCAGCCGGCAGGGAGTGCACTTGCCACACGACTCCGACTGGGTAAAGGACAGGAAGTACCTGGCCAGGTCGACCATGCAGGTCTTGTCGTCCATGACCACCAGGCCGCCGGAACCCATAATGGAGCCGGCCTCAGCCAGGTGCTCGAAGTCGATGGGCAGGTCGAGCATATCCACGGGCAGACACCCTCCGGAAGGACCGCCGGTCTGGGCGGCCTTGAACTCGCCCTTGCCCATGATGCCGCCGCCGATATCGAAGATGACCTCCCGCAAGGATATGCCCATGGGGACCTCGACCAGGCCGCTGTTCTGGACCTTGCCCACCAGGCTGAA
>CAYQTK010000270.1:0-4695 GCA_964420375.1 uncultured bacterium | reverse complement strand
CTGGCCAACTGAGGCTTTGCGGGAAGGAGGCTTACAAATGAAAAAACGGAGAGTTGCAGTAATAGGCGCCGGTATCACAAATTTTGTGCGGCGCGCCCAGGATACCGGCAAGGAGCTGTCGTTCGAGGCCGTGCGTATGGCCCTGGATTCCTGCGACATGAGGATGCAGGACATAGACAGCGTGACCATGGGCACCGCTCCGGACGCCTTCGACGGGGTGCACATGAAAGGAGAGTACCTCTCGGACGGCTCCGGGGGGTTTAGAAAGCCGTACATGAGAAACTTCGTGGGCGGAGGCACCGGGGTGTTCGCACCCATCCACGGCTGGTTCCACGTGGCTTCCGGCATGTTCGACACCTGCATGGTGGTGGCCTCTGAGAAGATGTCTTCATGTTATCCTCATCCGCAGGCTGCTTTTATCACTATCTTCGATCATACCACCGAACAGCCGCTCTTGCCGACACTTATATGGATCTTCGCCATGGAGATGAACCGATACATGCACACCTACGGTATTACCAAGGAGGAGATCGCCCAAGTGAGCGTGCAGAACAAGAAGAATGCGATTGACCATCCGAGCGCCCAGCTTGGCAAAGAGATAACGGTGGAGGACGTGCTGAATTCACCTGTGATGGCCTGGCCGGTCAACCGTCTTGACGTGAGTCCGGCAAGTGACGGGGCCGCCGCTATGATCCTGGCGTCCGAAGACGTGGCTTACCGCTACACCGACAAGCCGGTATGGTTAGATGGTGTGGGGTTCAATCTCGACACCGCCTACTGGGCCACCAGGGACCTTTACTACCCTCGTTACGTGGAGAAAGCCTCCCGCATGGCCTACGAGATGGCGGGAATAAAAGAACCCCACCGCGAGATCGAAATCGCAGAGCCCTATGACCCCTTCAGCTACAAAATGCTGCACCACATGGAAGGGCTCCAGCTTGCGCCGAGGGGCAAGGCAGCCGAAATGGTAACCAGCGGAGTGACGGCCCGGGATGGAGACAGACCCATGTGTCCGTCCGGAGGGGCCCTGGGAGTGGGCAACCCGATCGCCGCCACCGGCCTCATGAAGGTCATCGAAATTTTCCTTCAGCTTCGGGGGGAGGCCGGAAAGAGACAGGTACCGGGGAACCCGAGATGCGGGCTGGCCCAGGCATGGGGAGACCTCATGCAGGTCGGGACCGTGGTTGTGATGCGAAGGTAAGAAACGGAGGTTTATGAAATGGAACTGGAAAAATATCCTCTTGGCGGAAAGGGATTGAGCGACAAGGACCTGGAAAAAGTCCTGTTCGTAAAACACGAACCAAGTCTGAAATACGCCTGGGACAACGGCGTCGCAATCTCACGCTACCTGGCCGAGCTTAAAGAAGGCAGGATCATAGCAAAAAAGTGCAATAAGTGCGGACGGACCATGGTCCCGCCCCGGATGTTCTGCGAGCTTTGCTGGGTCCCGACTGACGAGTGGGTATACGTACAGGACACCGGGGTTGTGAACACCTTCTCGTTATGTTACATAAACTGGGATGCGAGCTTAGTGCCCAAGGGAAAGACCCCCCATATTCCGGCGGTGATCGAGCTGGACGGGGCGTCCAAAGGCATGGGGATCATGCACCTGCTCGGAGAGGTCGACCTGGATAAAATAAAGATAGGCATGAAAGTAAAGGCGGTGTGGAAGAAAAAGCAGGAACGCGAAGGGTCCATCACCGACATCCTTTACTGGAAGCCCGCTAAGTGAGAGGAGGCGCGAGATGGGCATTACCGAAAAAATACACAAGACCACGGAGCTCACCAACTTCAAGGGACAGATCCCGACAAATTACCTCTACACCTACGGCATAGCAGGCGAGGACTTCTTCAGGAAGATAAAGGACGAAGGGAAATTTACCGCTTCCAAGTGCAAGGAGTGCGGGGTCACATACCTGCCCGCCCGCATCTTCTGCGAGCGCTGTATGGGCCGCCTCTCAGAGACCATAGAAGTTAAGCCCGAGGGACAATTGTATTCTTTCACGGTCTGCTGGGAAAACATGGACGGCAGCAGAAAGGATAAACCGGACATCCTGGGTGCGGTGAAGATAGACGGGACCGACGGCGTGCTGGTCCACTACCTCGGCGGCATTGAGCCCGAAGAGATCGAGATAGGGATGCAGGTCGAAGCCGTGCTCAAACCAAAGAAGGACCGCGAAGGATCGATATTCGACATCAAGCACTTCAAGCCGTCCGCTTAATAAACGGATAATAGGTTTGCGGCAGCGAACAAGGGGGGCTGGGCGCCCCCCTTTGTTTTCGCCTCGACGCTCTAAAAAGAAGACCCCAATAGACAGTGTCAATCGGCAAAGGGTGTACGACATATTTGGTGGTTATTGCCTCCCTGAACTCCCTGCACGCTTCAGGCTTTTCCAACTATGGCTTCCTTCTCTTTCCAATCCCCCCTTCGCTCTTGCCCCTGTCTTCCTCCTGATGATCTTGGATACTATCAGAACAGCATCCCCAAAAGCAGGCCGGCGCAACAGCCACCAAATATGTCGCATACCCAAGGCAAATTTATCATTGACAAACAGTGCTTTCTCTTTTAAGATATATCCGAAAATACCGTATCTTACAGGGGGAACAAGCTGATGAAGAGAACGTGGTGGATGCTGTTTGCTGCTTTCTTGTTAATGACCGCTCTAATGGGAGCGACCTGCCCGAAGCCCGGCCAAGATATTAATAACGGTGCCAGCCTGCAAGATATTCGCCAGGCGGAAAAAGCATTCGAGGATGCCCAATCACTTTATGAATCCGGGGACTACAAGAACGCACTAGCAATTTACCGCCGGATAATAGAGGAGTTCCCTTCCACGGAAGCGGCCCGGCATGCCAGGTTCCGCGCCGGAGAGGCGGAGCTTAAGCTCGGCAATATCGGCCGTGCCCTCGAGATGTTCAAGAGCTACTCCGAGCTCTACGGCGACAGCTCCGAGCTTTCCATTGCCCAGAATTACGCCATCGATATCCTGGAGAACAACCTCGAGATTTCCGCCAGGGACTACGAGAAAAAAATATCGGGCTATGAAGAGCAGCTCTTCCGCTACAAGATGCTCAACCGCTCGCTCCGCCGCTCAGTGGACTCGGAAACCATCTACATCGAGATAGACCTTCAGGCGGACCGGCTCCTGGTAAAGCTCGGCACCCAGCCGCTTTACGAGTACCCGGCGGTCACCGGCAAAGGACGCACCAGGATCCGCGATTTTTCCACACCTACCGGCGTCTTTCAAATAGAGAACATGATCAAAAATCCCAAGTGGTACCGACCCGACTGGGTGTGGACGGAAAGAGGCCTCGAGGTCCCCGAAGACATCACCCTGGAGGAGCGCGGCATTGCCGGCGTGCTCGGTCCGTGGAAACTGGGCATCGGTCAGGGATACTACATCCACGGCACCAGGAGCGGCAGAATCCGGCCGGGCAAGTACTCCCACGGCTGCATTCGCATGAACAACAAGGACCTGAGACAGTTGGTCCGGCTGGTGGAAGTGGGGACGATGGTTTATATCTATTAGAAAAATTCAGATTGACACTCCGGCCCGGTTCAAAAGCCGGGCTTTTTGTATGGGTTCTTCCTGGATTTTTCAGGTTTGCGGGTTTAGCATATCATAGTAACCAGATGAGGCTTCTATTAATATACCCGGATATAAACACCATTCAGTTTCCACATTTCCAGCATGGACTGGCCTGGATATCCGCGGTCCTTAAGCAGGCCGGACATCAGGTCGAGCTTATATACCTGTCCCGCGAGTGGCAGGAAGAGGAGATCATCGCGGAGGCAAAGCGGATTGATCCCGACGTGATTGCTTTTTCATCCACCACCCAGCAGTTTCCATTTACCAGGAGATATCTCAAAGCTTTGAAGGACGCCCTGGACAGGTTCACGGTCATCGGCGGCATCCACGCCACCATTGATCCTCAAAACGTGCTGGAAGAAGTGCCCGCCGACGCCCTCATCCAGGGGGAGGGCGAGTATCCTTTGCTCTATCTGCTCGAGGCCCTGGAGAAAGACCGGGACTATACGGGCATAAAAAACCTCTGGACCCGATCGAAAAACGGAGAGATCACCAGGAACCCGCTTCGGCAGCCGGTTAAGCTTGACCAACTTCCCTGGCCGGACAGGGACCTCTTTGACGAGGAACTGCTCATGAAGATGAACGACGGCCAGGTTTCGGTCATGGCCTCCCGCGGATGCCCCTTCCGGTGTACTTACTGCTGTAACACCGTGCTAGCCGACCTGGCGGGAGGCAATGACAAATGGGTCCGGCAGCGAGACCTTGCCGACCTCATGGAAGAGATCAACTACATCCACCAGCGCTTCCCCCAATTGAAAAGTCTCATCTTCAGGGACGAGATATTCACGTTGAAAAAAAGCTGGGTCAGGGACTTCTGCCAGGAATACCAAAGACGTTTTTCTACACCTTTCCAGATTTTTTTACGGGTGGAAACCGTTGACCGCGAGATGATGGGCTGGATGAAGGATGCCGGTTTATACTCGATTATTGTAGGTGTGGAGAGCGGCAGCGAACGCATCCGCAAAGAGGTCCTCAACCGAAAGATGTCCAATGAAAAGATCATCAAGGTCTTTGAGTGGGCGGACGAACTGGATATCGAGACCTGGGACTTCAACATGATCGGGGTCCCCGGCGATACCGAAGAGACCATCCGGGAGACCATGGA
>CAYQTK010000269.1:0-4871 GCA_964420375.1 uncultured bacterium | reverse complement strand
GATCCTTCGAGACATTTCCACATCCCCGTATTGAAAAGATAACATCCTTACACCGATCCTTAATTAACGCCACTGCTTGCAAGGGTTTTTGATCCTTGCTTAAAGGGGAATGCACAAACCCCCTTCTTTGCATTGCTTACGATTAACCACCAGCCTATGCAAAACAACTACAACCAAGCTGTCAGAAAGGCCGTCATCAAGCCGCGCTCTGTCATCATCACCACTCGGTACTTTTGGCGAAACTGGCGGCCTATCTTGGGCAATGACCTGGCCGTGCTTATCATCGAGGCCCGCCAAAAGTGCTATCGAAACGACAAGACCGGAGAAGTCCGGAATTGGTTTTACTCGACTCTTGGCGACCTCGGCCAAGCCCTCGGCTTCGGCCCGAAGAAGATTTCACGCATCCTGAAAAGCCGGCACGCCGAATCTTTCATTCGCTACAAACCGACCTACTTCTACAACCCGGAATTGGAGAAGCGTGTCAAAGGCAAGTGCCAGTTCAAAGTGGCCCTCGACGATCCTCTCACGCCGGAAGACGAAGCCAGGCTTATCTACCAAGATGTCCACAAGGGCGAAAGCTTTAAAGAACAACCAAAAGGCAAGACCGAAAGAAAGAATGTGTCTTTACAAGTACGACCAAGGAGCCAAGCTGCCCGCATAAAATATAGTACTTATGAAAAAATAAAAGAATCTGAAGTAATAGTATCAAACCATACCAGAAGCGAAAAGGAGGAAAAGTCTTCTGGGACAACGCCAAGACAATCCGATTGCAAGGAATCGGAAGAGATATTTGAAAATCTTTTAAAGTCTATGAGACAGGAGAGCGCATTTGCCCAAGGAATACTCAGTCAATGCACCATCGCTGAGGTTCACCGGAAAGAATCCCTTACCACTTTCGTGATTGACACTCCCAATTATGCTTGCAGGGTATGGCTGGAACGCAATTATTCGATGAGCATAGCGAAAACTCTGGAGAGACACAGCGGGGCCAGAGCTCATGTGAAATTCGCATCAAAGGACGACTGACTCCAACCTCTGCTTTCGCTTCTCCCAATCAGGCATACACCGAGCAAGAAGTTTGTAGAACTCCTTGTCGTGATTCCTGACTTTCATATGGCAAAGCTCGTGCATGATCACGTACTCGACACAATGAATGGGAGCCTTGATGAGTTCGGTGTTGAGCAGGATGTCGCCGGACTTGGAGCAGCTTCCCCAGCGGGTCTTCATTCGGCGCATTTTGATGCCCGGATAAGGTACGCCATACTTCTTGGCGACCTGGTAGCAAGCCTCAAGCCGCTTTTCGTAGATGACCCTGGCGTGCTCCTTGTACCAATCCAGCACCAGGCTCTTGATCCTCTCACTGTCATGGCGTTCCGGCGTGCGGACCTCAAGATACTTGCCTTTAAGCTTCACCGACTCTTGTTTGGCGCTTATCACCTTTAACCTGTACTGACGGCCCAGGTAAACGTGCGTCTCGCCGCTCACATACCGGCGGGGCGGCAGTGGAGGTTTGAACCTGTCGAAATGACGCTTCTGTCTGATGATCCAAGGCGCTCTACGACGGACTCGCAAAAGCACCTGGTCGAGAGGTTTGCCGTTGGGGGCATACACCTTCACCCGCGAATCGGGTTCAACCGTGATGGACAGATGCTTCTTGTCCAGGTAAAGGAGGTCAAATTCGATCTCCTCGTCTCCATATTCGACCCGATGCCTGACCCCGGCTTCTGGCGAAGACTTACTCACGAAGGATACCTCACCTTGGCCACGTTCAAACAGTCCTCCATGATCTTGTCGATGTCATCAAAGCTGAAATCCAGGCCGTGCTCATCCTGGACCTCGAACAGATAATCTTCGATCTCGTTTCGCATCTTGTTTTTCACGTCCGAATTTTCCTCCCAGTCTACGACCTTGAGTCTTCGGATAATATCATCGATTTTAATGGCAATATCAGCCTCCACGTTATCGTCGCAAAAGCTCTCGCCGTCCTTGAAAGTGCGATGCACAACTCCATAAAAAGCCTTGGCCACGTCCCTGTCCTTGACCGCGTCCGGCAGTTCGTCGCCCGTGCGGTTTCTCACCGAGTTCATGGCGTCCTTGACTGCCTTCAGATACTCGGCGTCTGAGATGCGGTTTTCGTAAAAAGCCTTGATGGCCTGGTTGATCAGTTTGGAGAACTTCTCATAAAACGCCGGGTCCTCCTCCCATTTCTCGTGGATGGTCTTCAAGGTCCGACTGGCGATGGTGTCCGCCTGCGATGCCTTGCCCTCGACCTTTTCGATCTCCTTCTGGAACTTGTCCCGGTCGAAGATGTTCACCAACTCCGTGATCTGCTCGACCTCTTTGGCCCCCACGTGCGTGTCGATCAGCTTCTGGATTTTCGGCTCGTACTCCTTGTAGTCGATCTCGTAGGAATAACGCTTCTTGACCGAGCCCCGCAGGTTCAGAAAGAACTTCAGGTCTTCCTTGTATTTCTTGACCCGCATCTCCGGCGCCTCCCGCAAAAACCGGTCCGAAGACAGCGCGATTGCCAGCGCCCGGCTGAACTTGGAAAGCCTTTTCTGGAACTCGTCCCACTGCTTCTGGTCCCGAAGCGCCTTCTCGTACTCCTCCTCGTCCAGCTTGTTATTGACGTCTTTGAAAATCTCCCACAGGTCAGAGTGCTTTTGCGGCAGGGACTTGATGTATTCGCCCACGTCGCGGATGGCCTTCTCGAAATCGGCCAGGTCCTTGTTGTCGAATTCGGCCAGCGACCCGTACAGGTCCAGGGCCTCCCCCAGCTTGGACAGCACCCCGTAATAGTCGATGATGTAGCCCCAGTCCTTGCCCGGATGCAGACGGTTCACCCGCGCAATGGCCTGCAACAGCGTGTGCTCCTCCAGCTTGCGGGTAAGGTAGAGCACCGTGTTCGGGGGCGCGTCGAAACCCGTGAGCAGCTTGTCCACCACGATGATGATTTCCGGATCGTCCCCGTGCTTGAAGGCGTTTATCACCTGCTTGTTATACGCCTTCTCCGTCCCGTACTTGTCCATCATCTTTTTCCAGAAGGCCTTGACCGGCTCCTTGCTTTCGCCGTAAATCTCGTCCTCGCCCTCCCGCTCATCAGGCCCGCTTATAAGAACTTCGCTTTTAACTTTACCGAACTGGTCCAGGCAGTACTTGTACTTCAGGGCAGTGGCCTTACGGTCCGCCACCAGTTGCGCCTTGAACCCGGTCCCTTTCCAGTTCTTCTCGTAGTGGCTCCCGATGTCCCACGCGATCACCATGATCTTCTGCTCGGCCCGGTTCAACTGGTCCGCCCTCGAGAACTTCTTCTTAAGGTCCGCTTTCTGGTCCTCGTTCAGGCCCTCGGTCACCTTGTCGAACCACGAGTCGATCATCTTGTCGTCAACGTCCTGGGGCACGTGTCGTCCCTCGTACAAAAGCGGCACCACGGCCTCGTCCTCCACCGCCTTCGAGATGGTGTAGGGGGGGGCGATAAGGCCGCCGAACTTCAGAATGGTGTTCTTCTCCTTCTTCACCAGCGGCGTGCCCGTGAATCCGATGTAGCAGGCGTTGGGCAACACCTTCCGCATCTTGGAATGGGTCTCGCCGTAGTTGGTCCGGTGGCTCTCGTCCACCAGCACGAACACGTCCGGGCTCTCAACCGTCTCAACCTTCTTGCTCACGCCCGCCTCGAACTTGAAGATGGTGGTCGCGATAATCCTGCTCTTTTGGCTTTTCAAAAGATCGACCAGGTGCACCCCCGTCTTGGCGTTTTCCGGCTCGGTCCCGCATGCCCGGAAGGTGTTGTAAATTTGCTCGTCAAGATCTATCCGGTCGGTGACCAGCACGATCTTGTGGTCCTCTATGGAAGGCTCCAGCGCGATGGCCTTGGCCAGCATCACCATGGTCAAGGACTTCCCGCTGCCCTGGGTGTGCCACACCACGCCGCCTTGCCGGTTGCCGCCGCGCTCCTTACTTCGTATCCGCTCCATGATCTTCTTCACGCAAAAATACTGCTGGTAGCGGGCTATCTTCTTCTCGCCGTTGTCATACAGCACGAACCGGAACATAAGCTCCAAAAGCCGCTCCGGGCGGCACAGCGCGTACACCGCCATGTCCTGGCCGGTCATCTCGCGGCCCCCGGCCTCGATCTCATCGAAATAGGCCCGCACGTACTTGAAGCGCTCGCAAAAGAGCTTGTCCTTCACGTCCTCCGGCAGGGGCCGGTTCACCAGGTTCGCAAGCGCCTTTTTGAACTTGCCCTCTTCCTTCCACAAAGACCAGTAGTCGCGGGAGGTCCCGGTGGTCCCGTACCGAGCGTCGTTCTTGGAAAGCGCCAGTAAAAGCTGCGAGTACATGAACAGCTTGGGTATCTCGTCGTCCTTCTGGTTCCGGATTTGCTGCGAGATGGCCTGCTCCATGGCCTTGTCCAGGTCCGACCGCTTGCACTCGATCACGCAAAGGGGAATGCCGTTCACAAAAAGAACCAGGTCGGGCCGCCGGGTCTCGTGGCTTCCCGTCCGCTCGACCGCGAACTCCTCGGTCACGTGGAACACGTTGTTGCCGATGTTTTGCCAGTCGATGTATTGGAGGGTCGGGCTTTTAAGGTCGCCTTTTATGGTGTGCTGAAGGCTTTTGCCGAGCGTCAAAAGGTCGTAAATCTTCTCGTTGGTCCGGACAAGCCCGTCATAAGGGACTTCTTTCAACGCCTGGATAGCGTTGTGGATGGCGCTCTCCGAGAAAGGATACTCCTCGCCCTTGTACTCGAAACGGTTGTGATCCCGGAGCCAGTTCTCAAGGATGGAATCGAGGATCACGCCCGAACACTTCCCGCCCCGCGCCGCCAGCGCCTCCGCCGGAGTCAAGTACTCCCAGCCCAGGTTGATCAG
>CAYQTK010000268.1:0-4876 GCA_964420375.1 uncultured bacterium | reverse complement strand
GAAACCGGCCTCGCTACATGACCATTGACGTGGATTCCATTCCCATAGACGTGCACGGCCATCAGCCCGGCTCGGAATACAACGGCCATTATCACGGCCGCATCTATCATCCGCTGGTGGCGTTGTGCGCGGAGACATGACCTCCTCCAGGACCTGCTCCGCTAATTCCCGCATCCGGCTTTTGCTCAGCCTCTTCCAGCCGGGAAATTTCGCCTTGAGTTGATTTTTCACCGCCCGCTTGATATCTTTTACCTGCATGAAAAGCCTCCCTTTAATGTTTTTTCGTACATTCCATTATACAGGCTTTTCATGCATAACCCTACAGTTTTATTGCTGATTCAGCAATTTTTTAAACAGGCTTTATAAATATTGTTCTGTTGATATAATGTTTTCATTCAGTGATAGACAAGCGAAATTCAAATGGCGGGAAGACGGGAAAAGAAGGGTAATAAAGCGAGGAAAGAAGTAATTTCTTGGAAAGGGACAGCAGAGGGTTCTGACTACGAAGATGGCATAAAGCCTGGTACTGCTTTTTCGTCGAAGCCGGAGCATACCCGGATAATCCTTTGTCTCATCCTTTTTTTCTCCGCCCTTCTCGGCGCGGTTTGTGTTATTCAGTTTCAGGGCAGTCCTTTTTTTGAGCTTCCCATCATAGACGAAGAAGCTTACGTGAACTGGGGACTGGAGATAGCCTCCGGGGAGTTTATCGGCAAGGAGGTCTTTTACCAGGACCCGCTGTACCCTTACATCCTGGGCGCGGTGTTTTTTCTTTTCGAAGAGAACTTCCTCCTGGTTCGGCTTCTGCAAGTGTTTATGGGCACGGCCTCGGTGGCTCTGGTTTTCTGGACGGGCCGAAAGCTTTGGGGAGACGGACCGGGACTGCTGGCGGCCGGGCTCATGGCGGGCTTTCGGGGGTTGTACTTCTTCGAGATACTTCTTTTAAAGGCGACCACGGTTACATTGCTTACCGCGGGTTCCTGCGCTCTGGGCGTGGCTGTTGCGGACAGGCCGCAGTCGCGAGCCCGCTGGGCGCTGCTGGGCTTAAGCCTGGCATTGCTTGTCCTTTTGCGCGGCAACTTCCAGGCCATCATCCCGTTTCTGTTGTTGTGGGCATTTTTGTTTCAGCGCAAGGAAGCGGCACGAAAGGAGAGGCTTGTTCGTGCGGGTCTCATGGCTTTAGGGTTGCTTATTGTCCTTGCTCCGGTGACCTTGCGCAACTACGCGGTGGGAGGAGAGCTGGTTCTTTCGACCAGCCAGGGAGGGGCCAACTTTTTCATCGGCAACAATGGGCGGGCCAACGGCCGGTACGTGACTTTGCCTTTTGTGCGGGCGAACCCCAAGTGGGAGAGCAAGGACTTCGAAAAAGAAGCTGAGAGAAGAACGGGGAAAGAAGACCTCAGCCCCTCCGAGGTCTCCCTGTTCTGGTTCGGCGAAAGCTGGGAGTGGATTAAGAAGGCCCCGGTTCGCGCTGCCGAGCTGTGGCTGCACAAGGCGCATCTCATGATTCACCACTACGAGGTCCCGGACAACCACAGTTTTTATCTAACGCGGGAGCAGTTCGTGCCCGGGTTGTGGCTGCCTTTGCTGGGCTTCGGACTGCTGTGGGGGCCCGCTCTTGTGGGGATGTACATTGCCGGAAGAGAAGACCGGCGCACCTGGTACCCCGCGCTTTTCGCCGTGTTTTATGCTGCATCCATCATTCCTTTTTTCATCGTGAGCAGATACCGGGTTGCGGTCATGCCTTCGCTGGCCTTGTTCTCCGCCGCCTTCTTCTTCTGGGTTTTACAAAAGTGGAAGAGAACAGAGAAGAAGGCGCTGGTCTCGGCAGGAGTCGTCCTTGTCGTCACCATGACCGCGGGTTTATACCCGACCGCGGAGTCACAGGCTCCCATGGGCGCGGAGTATTACCTTCTCGGTAACGCCTTCCTGAAGACCGGCAGCCCGGAGAAGGCGCTGCACTGGTATAATAAGGGCCTTCAAGAGCTTCCCGAGCACAAGGACATGCTGAAAAACCGCGCGGTCGCTCTAAGACGCATCAACAAGGAAGAGCTCACGCAGCTTTCCCAAGAGGTTTCCCGGGAAAACTACAGCGCAGAAGAGCTGGTTGCCATGGGGAAGCGCCTGGAGCAGTTGGGGCAAATGCCGCGTGCGGTCGAGGTTTACAAAAAAGCGATTTCCAAAAACCCGGATTACTTTACCGCCTATGCCAGGCTCGGATTTCTTTACGCCACGGTCCCGCCGATCAGGGACACCCAAAAGGCGGAGCAGTACCTGAAAAAAGCACTGGAGATAAGGCCCGCCAGCGTTGACACCGTGAACGCGCTGGGCAATGTAAGCTTCCTTTCCGGCGACACCGCCCGCGCTCGCTCGTGGTGGGAAAAGGCCCTGGAGCTCGATCCGCAAAACAAGGGCGCTCTCCAAAACCTGAAGAACATGAAAGGGAAGGGTCAGCGGCCCTGACGGGATTTGGAACTCATAAGCTCGCGGGCCTGTTCTTTCCTGCCCATGCTCATCAAAAGCCAATACTGTGCTTGCCGGGCCGGTTGAAATGAGGGCTTCTGCTCCAGGGACCTCTGGAACGCTTCCAGGGCTTTCTCGTTTTTGCCTTGCTTTTGATACATAAGGCCCAGGTTGAAGCGGGCTTTGGGGTAATCCGGCCTTATCTTGATCGCACGCTTATAATGCTCTATGGCTTGTTCAGCCTCGTCCTGGCCCGCGAGAGCGTTGCCGAGGATAAAATGTCCAAGCGAGGCAGTGGGCGCCTTTTCCAGGACCCATCTCATAATCGTCTCATCGCTTTTCCATCTCGATGCCTGCACTGCGGAGAGAACGGAGTATGAGGCCATGGCCAGGAACAAAATCATCACCGGCAGGGACAACTTTATTCCTCGTATGTGAAGTCGCAACGAATCGAGCCTGGAAAGTAAAATCCCGGCAGCAAGTGTAAAAAACAGGCTGGGGATGAGTAAGAACCGCACGGCAAACACTGCGCCGATAGGAACAATGCCCACTACCGGAAGCAACGCGACAAAAGCCGAACAAAGGCAGAAAGCAAGGGCCTTTTCCTTCTTGATCCATGAAATAGCTGCACCGCCCACCACAAGTACAACAACCAGCAAGTGCAAAAGCACTCCGCCCACACCCGGAAGCTGAAACAAACGGCCCGCCTCTTCTCGGGTGCCGGTAACCAGGAGCTCCAGCCCGCCCGGAAAGACCGAGTAGACAACACCAATGCTCAAGTTGCGAAGGACGTTCACAAGGTACTGGCCTGCGGTGGTGTAGATGTTCTCCTCCTGCACGTGGGGCGCGGCAATGACGTGCAAAATGGCGAAGGCCACGGCCGTTACTGCAAAAGGCAGCGTGCGCATCACCGCTTTCCATTCAAGGCCGCGGTATATAAGCTGATGCAGGGCCACTACGGCAACCAGGGTTATGGACATCTCCTTGCTGAAAAGGGAAAGCGCGTAAAAGACGACGGAGAGGGCGAGGACAAGCCGGTTGTCATTTTCATCCGCTTTCAGGTAGAAGAGCAGCGCCGGTAACATGAAGAGCGCGCACAAGAGGTCTGTCCTTCCCGATATCCAGGCCACGTTCTCGGTATGGGCGGGAAGTGCTGTAAAAAAGAGAGCCAGGAAGAGCGGCATCTCCGCTGACTGGAGAAATCGTGCGAAAAGAAGGTATGCCAGGCAACAGACCAGGACGTAGATGAAGATATTGGTCAGGTGGTATCCGGCGGGCGAATTTTTATAGACCGCCTTGTCAATCATGAAGGTGGTGGTAGTTAAGGGCCGGTAATACTCGGACCTGCTTTTGATCTCGCCGGTTTGCCAGAAGTCGGAGTACCAGGGTCTTGCAAAGTCGGAGATGCCTTGCTTGTCCGGTAGTGCTTCCACCAGGTTGTGGTCGTCCCACACAAAGCCTGCATTCAAGGTCGAGGAGTAGATAATAAATGCAAGCAAGGCCACCGGGATAAAAGGCCACCACGCCGCTTGCGGTTTTTTTTTCATGGCAGTGTTACCAACTGTTATTTTATCAGATGCTTTCCGATTATTTTACCTTACATCCGTTATTAAGCTCTTTCTAAGATAAAGAGTTGCTTCACTCGCCGAATGAACCGGGTCTGCTGTGGGACCGCCGAAAAAGGCGTACACGCAGGAGTGCTGGTTTTCCCGGGCAGCCGGTAATCCATCCGAAAGAGAACAGGCTACAGGTTCCTTTTTGCCGTTTCGTCAATGATGTAAGATAGAAGTTGAATTCGGTTTTCAAAGCCGGCCTTCGAGAGGATGGAGCTTGTATGGCTTTTCACCGATGTCGTCTTTAACCCCAGCGTGGAGCCTATCTCTTTATTGGTCTTTCCTTCCACGAGCATTTCCATGACGGTTTGTTCTTTGGAAGTAAGATCGAAACTTGTGGCGATTGATTTACAGTCTTTTTTAAGCGTCCCGTGAACCCCATCTTGTCAGTTTCCTTTTCGGCTGTCAATATATTTTGCAATGACGGATGGAGGAGTGGATTGTGCCGAAGCGTAGTAAATTTGACAGGGCGAAGGAGACGTATTGGCGGGGCCAGATATTGGCCCAGACCGAGAGCGGCTTGACGGTGAGCGCTTATTGCCGGCGGGAGTTCGTCGAGTCGGAGTCGAGCGATTCGATTCGGTCGCTGACCGCGGTGGCGTGGATCAAGCGTTTGTACGAGGTCGAGCGGGAAGCCGCCGACGCCGGGATTTGCGCGGAAGAAATTCGCGAGCTTCGGCAGGAAAAGAGCCGGCAATTACTCGATGATTTTGAAAAGTGGCTGCGCGACCAGCAGGCGGAGGTCCTGCCCAAAAGCCCGCTCGGCCAGGCCATCGCCTATACTCTCAACAACTGGAAAGCGC
>CAYQTK010000267.1:0-5087 GCA_964420375.1 uncultured bacterium | reverse complement strand
CATTGTACCTCTTTGCCCGCGGGAAACTCTCCTCAAAAAGTGGTGGGACTTGAGTTTACCGCGGGCCACGAAAAGGGGCTTCCCTTCATAAGCTCGGAAGACAAGCACAGCAGTCACTCCGCCAAGGTGTCCGTCACCATCGATGCTGATGCGCGCACCTGTTATGAAATGCTGAGAGAAGTGGAGCATTTTGTTGACTGGGACAGCGGGTTAGAGGGGGCCACTGTTGTGGAGAGGTATCCTGACAACAGGGCCAAGGTGGTCAGGTTTCAGAGAAGCGTCCTGTTCAGGAAGTTCTTTCACACCGACGAGTTCTCCTACAACGACGATGAACTCCGGCTCTCCTGGCACACCCAGGGAGGCGACGACCTCATGGTCAGCAACACGGGAAGCTACACCTTCAAATCCATAGGGAAAAACCGGTCGGTCATGACCTTCCAGATAGATATCACCCTTGCCATAATGCCTTCCAGCAGGATCGTGAACTACCTGTCCACCATCTTTGCCAGGAAGGAGATGAAGAACTTCAGGAAGTACGTGGAAACCGGGGCGGGGAAGGGATAAAGAGCGGGTTAGGAAAAGCTCCTATGTTTTTCCGGAGATCATCTCTTCGGCCCGGGCCAGGGCCTTGGCGAGGTTCTCCGGCTCCGGCCCGCCCGCCTGGGCGAAGTCGGGCCTTCCGCCGCCTTTGCCACCCACCAGCGGAGCGATCTCCTTTACCAGGTCGCCCGCTTTGACCTTGTCGGTAAGGTCGTCCGTCACCACAGCCAGAAGGTGGGCCTTGTTGCCGGCGCGCGTGCCGATCACGGCCACACCCGACTTCAGCCGGTTCTTGAGTTCGTCTCCCAGCATGCGCAGCTCTTTGGGACCGGCAACCTCGACCTCTGTTGCCAGGACCTTCATGCCGTTTATCTGCTTGACCCCCTCGAGAATGTCGGCATCCGATGACTTCAGCTTCCGCTCCCGCTCGGCCTTGAGCTCCTTCTTAAGGCCCTTGATCTCCTCCTGGAGCTTCTGCACCCGGTCCTCTATCTCGGCAGGGTCGGAACGAAGGTACTCGGCGGTCTTAAGTATCCGGTCCTCCAGGTGGTGAAGCTCGTCCACCGCTGCACGGCCGGTCACCGCCTCGATGCGACGCACGCCCGCGGAAACGCCGGTCTCGGACATGATCTTGAAAAGACCCACGTCACCGGTCATGGAGGTGTGGGTCCCCCCGCAAAGCTCGCGGGAGAACCCGCCGATCTCGATCATGCGCACGGTCTCGCCGTACTTCTCGCCGAACAAGGCTGTGGCCCCCCGCTGGAGGGCCTCCTTGTGAGAGACAATAAGAACGTGCAGGGGATGGTTCTCCCGCACCCATTGGTTGACCCGGTCTTCCAGCTTGCGCAGTTCGTCGCGAGTCACCGGGTTGAAGTGGGTAAGGTCGAACCGGAGCCGGTCAGGAGTGACCAGCGATCCTTTCTGGTGGACATGGTCTCCGATCACCTCCCGCAACGCCGCCTGGAGAAGATGGGTGGCACTGTGGTTCCTGGCGATGTCCTTTCTGCGGTCCGCGTCTACATTAAGGGAAACCGTTTCCCCGGTTTCAATGCCCCCCTTTTCCAGTTCGCAATGGTGAACAAAGAGGTTCTCGATGGGCCGGGTGGTGTCACGGACCCGGGCCAGGGCGTCGCTCGTCTCGATCTTGCCACGGTCGCCCACCTGTCCGCCTGACTCGCCGTAAAAGGGGGTCTGCTCGGTTATAAGCTCGAACTTTGTGCCGGGCTCCGAGACCCGCTCTGCAGGCTCTCCGTCCGCGATCAGCGCCAGCACCCGGCCGGAATCGGCCAGTGTGTCGTATCCTCGAAAATCGGTTTCGCCGTGATCGGTCTTGATCTTCTTGTAGACCTCGTCCACCGTCTTCTCGCCGGAGCCTTTCCAGTGCTCGCGGGCCCTCTCCCGCTGCTTTTCCATGGACCCTTCAAAACCTGCATGGTCCACTTCCAGGCCTTCCTCTTCCGCTATGTTCCGGGTGAGGTCCGGGGGGAACCCGTAGGTATCGTAGAGTTTGAAAGCCAGCTCTCCGGAGATCATGCCGGTTTGCTTGCCGCTGCTTTTTATCTTGTGGATTTCCTCCTGGAGTATCTTAAGGCCGGCGTCCAAGGTTTCCAGGAACCTCTCTTCTTCTTTTTTGATGACCTCGGTTATAAAGGTCCTTTTGTCGAGTAGCTCGGGGTAGGCCTCGCCCATGAGATCGGCCACCGTATTGGCCACCTTGTAAAGCATGGGCTCGTTTTTGCCGAGCATCTTGGCGTGTCTTCCCGCCCTTCTCATGACGCGGCGGAGCACGTATCCCCTGCCCTCGTTGGCGGGCAGGATGCCGTCTCCGATCAGGAATGCCATTGACCGGGCGTGGTCCGCGATTACGCGTAGAGACACGTCGCTGTGAGGGCCCCGTCCGTACTCGGTCCCGGTGATATCGGTTATGGCCCGGATGATGTTTTGAAAGTGGTCGATGTCGTAATTGTTGTATACTCCCTGCTTGACCGCGGCTATGCGCTCGATACCGAGTCCGGTATCGATGCTGGGCCGGGGCAGTGGCGTCATCTTTCCGGCTTCGTCACGGTTGTACTCCATGAAAACCAGGTTCCACAGCTCGAGGTACCTGTCGCACTCGCACTCGATGCCGCAATCCTCGCGGCCGCATCCTATGTGCTCGCCCTGGTCGATGTGTATCTCCGAGCAGGGACCGCAGGGACCGGTGTCTCCCATGGCCCAGAAGTTCTCTTTCTCGTCCATGCGGAGGATGCGGTCAGCGGACACGTCGGGAAGCTCCTGCCACAGCTCGAAGGCCTCGTCGTCGTCCTGGTACACCGTGATCCAGAGCTTTTCCTTGGGAAGGGCCATGTCTACGGTCATGAACTCCCAGGCAAACCTGATGGCCTCCCGCTTGAAGTAATCGCCGAAAGAGAAGTTGCCGAGCATCTCGAAAAAGGTGTGATGCCTCGCGGTCCTGCCCACGTTCTCCAGGTCGTTGTGCTTGCCGGAGGCCCGGAAGCATTTCTGGGCGGTTGCCGCCCTGTTGTAAGACCTTTTCTCCACTCCCAGGAATACGTCCTTGAACTGGTTCATTCCCGCGTTGGTGAACAACAGGGTAGGGTCCCCCTCCGGTATCAAAGAAGAGCTTTTAACAATCTCATGGCCGTTCCGTTGGAAATAATCGAGGAACTTTTTTCTTATCTCGTCAAGTTTCATGGCCGCGTACCCCGGGCGCTTTTTTTCAACCGCCCTTTTTGTATTAAGAGACAGTGCGGGAGATGATTAAATAGTGCCTGTTGCGAAACTCTGTTTTTGGAGTGCAAAAGATTGCTTTCGCTTTCATAAGTTCCGGCTTGCCGGAACTTACAAAAAGGCGCCTCGTAAACTGTGAGCCTCTTGTGGAGCGCATTTCCGGGAAGCTTGCTTCCCGGCGGAAAAAGCGGACAGCGAGCTGCCGCACTTCAAAACAGCGCCGCAAAAGTAAATTAAACCTCCGTTTCGCAACAGGCACTAAATAAAAGCCCGGGCGCGAAGTTTTCCGGCCCGGGCGCCTTCAACATTAAATTAGAAGCGTTCGATCATGAGATCGTCATCCGGGCCGCCGCCTTCGGAACCTTCTCCGCCCTCTTCGTCTCCTCCGCCTGCTCCATCGAAGTCTCCCCACATGGCAGCATCCGCGCCTCCGGAGACGCCGCTTACCTTGAGCTTGAAGTCGTCGGGGTTGCTGCTCTGGCGGAGAGCTTCCTCGAAGGTGATCACCTTTTTCTTGTATAGCAGCATAAGGGACTGGTCAAAGGTCTGCATGCCGTAAATCTGTTGGCCGGTGGCAATGGCGTCCTTTAACTCCTTGGTCCGGTCTTTATCTTCAATACATTCGCGGACCCTGCCGGTGCTTACCAAAACCTCGACCGCGGGCGCCCTGCCTTTGCCGTCCGACATGGGCACCAGCCGCTGGCAGATGACCCCTTTTAGAATGGAAGCCAACTGGAGCCGGACCTGCTTCTGTTGATAGGGTGGAAAGGACGTCACCACTCGTGTAATGGTCTCGGTGGCGTCCACTGTATGAAGGGTCGACATGACCAGGTGGCCGGTTTCAGAGGCTGTCAGCGCTGTCTCGATGGTCTCGAAGTCCCTCATCTCACCCACCAGGATAACGTCCGGGTCCTGGCGGAGCGCGCTTTTTAAAGCCCTTGCAAACCCGTGGGTGTCAAACCCCACTTCGCGCTGGTTGACAATAGACCTCTTATCGCGATGCAGGAACTCGATGGGGTCCTCGATAGTGACTATATGAGAGGTCCGGTTGGAGTTGATAAGGTCGATCATTGCCGCCAGGGTGGTCGACTTACCCGAGCCGGTGGTCCCGGTCACCAGGATAAGTCCCCGGTTCTCCAGAGCGATCTTGCTGATGACGCCGGGAAGCTGGAGTTCTTCGATGCTGAGGACGTTAAAGGGAATGGCGCGGAGAACCACGCCTACCGTTCCTCTTTGCTGGAAGATGTTGACACGGAACCTTCCCAGCCCGGGCACGCCGTAGGCAAGGTCGATCTCCATGTTCTCCCGGAACTTCTCCTGCTGGGCCTTGTTCATGATGCCAAAGGCGATGCGGTTGACCTGGTCCGGAGTAAGACGGTTGGCCTCCTTGTAGGGATACAGTGAACCGTCGATGCGGAAGATGGGAGGCAACCCGGCCTTTATATGCACGTCGGAAGAGCCGGCTTTCAAGGCTATCTTCAGGATGTTGTTAAGGTCTACCGTGGGGCTCTGCGCGGCTTGTGAGGACTTGTCCGCTTGTCCCTTGGGAGGATTGGGAGGCGATGACATAGCATTCTCCTTGATCTGTTTTTTCCGTTTCCCTTGCGAAAACGGTTTCTCAAAATTCCTGGCCCTTGCCGATCAATCCATTATCAATTGTAGCAAACTCAAGCCTTCAACTCCAGCCTTTTTTAATCCGGGGAGGAGTATTCTATGAGGGCGCTTTTGCTAGTGCTCTGTCAAGCTTACACTGACGCATAATGTGCGAGCGGCTGATACCGCGATCTTCATTGGATCCGCTCCCCTTTTTTCGAGTG
>CAYQTK010000266.1:0-5117 GCA_964420375.1 uncultured bacterium | reverse complement strand
AGTGATTGGTTGAAATTAATCAACCCGACATTAGCTGGCGGTCAGGGCACTAGTGTCGTGTCAAAAGTTTTTTGGGAATAGAAAACAGCTTTTTGGAGAACAGAAAATAATCGTGCGAGCGGCTTTAGCCGCGATCTTGGTGGGCCCTGTTCCCCTTTTTTCGAGTGACAGAGCACTATGTGACCTGCTTCGGCTGTGGCCGCCTGCATCGGGGCTGCCGGACGGAGGGTCATGATGGTGAAGCGATCAGCCTGTGGCTTTGCCACCATCGCAGTTTCGAGGACGAAACCGCGTGGGCCAACCCGGAGGCAATGATCACCAAATATGTTGCCCGCCCAGCGAAGATTGAAGCATGGGATGCACTTTGTTTGTCGTCTCCGGTTGACTTCACTGCCCCCCATGTAAAATAATGGAAGCGTAAGGGTTTGGGGGGAGTAACCTGTACTCAGTTTTAAATTCAAGCTCTGGGCGGTGCTTGAAAGTTGGAAGGAGCGGACCATGGACCGGGCGGAAGCTCTCGAGCTCATGAAGTCGCGTATCAAGAACGATAACTTGAGAAAGCACGTACTCGCGGTAGCTGCGGTGATGCGGGGTCTGGCGCGGCGTTTTGGTGAAGACGAGGAGCGCTGGGAGGTTGTGGGCCTTCTTCACGACCTGGATTACGAAGAGGCCGGAGAGGACATGGAGCGGCACGGCGAGATTGCCGGCGAGTGGCTTTCCGACATGGGAGTATCCGGGGACATCATCCGTGCAGTCAAGGCGCACGCAGACAAGGCCCCCTGCGAGGGTTTGATGGACAAGGCGATCTACTGCGCAGACCCGGTAACCGGTTTTCTTGTGGCGTGTGCACTGATCCGTCCGGAGAAGTCTCTTGAACCGGTGGAAGTAAAGTTCGCCTTGAAAAGAATGAAGGACAAGCGATTTGCCGCGGGCGCGAGCAGGGACCGCATCCATGCCTGCGAAGCCCTGGGTCTCTCCATCGAGGAGTTCATGGCCATATCATTGGACGCCATGAAGGACATACGCGAAGATCTCGGTTTATAATGCTCGCAATATGTTTATTGCAAACGAGGGCCTGAAATGAGCGACAACCCCGAGCTTGACGACGAGGTCATGTCCCTTGACGAGGTTTTCCGTCCGGAGGATGAAGCACTGCACTTGCGGGTCACCTCTGAAGAGCGCGGTATCCTTAAGCTGGTTATTGATGCAGGGGGCGAGGCTTCTCTTCAAGACCTGATCGACAAGAGCGGCTATTCCTCGAAGCACGCCGGCCGTATAGTTGACGGACTGGTGGAGAAGGGTATCCTCGGCCGAGGGGCCACACCTGGGGAGGAGCTTGAAGGAGAGTCCGCATCAAAAGACTCGAAACAATACCTTGAAAAGTTGCAAAGTTTGAACTTTTACCAGGTCCTGGGGGTATCTCTGGAGGCCGGCTCATCGCAGATCAAGCACGCCTACTTCAAGCTCATGCATGATCACCATCCCGACCGGTTTTTGCAGGAGAGAGACGAGGAAACACGAGAGGACCTCAAAGAAATCTTCCGCATACTTACCAAGGCGTACGAGACGCTTACCGATCCCAAAGCCCGGCAGGAGTATGACCTTACCATTCCCGGGTTTACCGGCGCGCTCGATCGTGAAGAAGACCGTGCCATCGAGGCCCTTCTGGAAGGCAAGCCGGAAGGAGCCATACCTGAAGCAAGCATCAATCCCTCCCTGGCCAAGAGCTTCTTCGACAGCGCACTGGATGACTACCAGAGTGAAGACTATCGCTCCGCTGAGCTCAATTTCAAGCTGGCAGCGGCATTGAACCCCCAGGTCAAGGAGTACAGGGAAGGCCTGGACAAGGCCCGCCGCATCAATAACCGCAAGCGCGCCCGCGAGGCCGCAGTAAAAGCACTGTTCTTTGAGGAATCGCAAAAGTATCGCTCCGCTGTGCGATGGATGATGTGGGCGGCCGAGCTCGACCCCGAGAACGTCGAGTATCAGTACGATGCCGCACGCCTCATGGTGGCTCTGGGGGAGGACCTCCAAGCAGCGCGCACCCACATCGTGCTGGCCCTCGACTCACATCCCGGCAAAGTGGATTACCTCCTCCTGTTCGCTCGCATCCAGGAGAGGCTGGGAGAGAAAACTGACGCCAGAAGAACCTGCCGTAAAATACTCAGCCTTGCACCCAAAAACCCCGAGGCCAAAAATATCATGCAAAGGCTTGAACAGGGCTGAACCAGGGAAGCAAGGTCCCCGGGCATTCTCGGCTTTTCTATACAATCCGCGGCTGACTGCACCGACCGCTGATGAAACCGCGGCCTTTTATATCCTTGCGCTTTCGGCTCGCAGGAGATGACGACGGCAAAGCCAAGTGCGTATGGTTAAAAACTTTTGCATCATTTATTTGCTTTTAGACATCAAATCAGTAACATCTTTCTTTGACAGTCCGAGTGGATTGTAATATAAACGGGGTCTAAAAAATTCAGAAGACATCATGCTTAAAGTAAAAAACTTATCCACGGCTTATGGCCGAATTGTCTCCTTGCACGGGGTATCTTTGCACGTGCAGGAAGGCGAGATAGTGGCGCTTATCGGGGCCAACGGCGCGGGCAAGACCACCCTGCTTAACACCATCTGTGGACTGTTGCCTCCCCGCGAAGGCAGCGTCCGCTTTCTGGACCGGGAGATCGCGGGCAAGCCGCCGGAGAAGATCGTCAGGATGGGCGTCAGCCAGGTGCCGGAGGGCAGGCAGATTTTTTCCAGGCACACGGTCTATGACAACCTGGTCCTGGGCTCGTACCTCCGCTACAAGACCGAATCGCGGGCGGAGATAGCCGAAGACATCGAAAAAATGCTGGCCCGCTTCCCGGTCCTGTCGGAAAGACGCCGCCAGCCTGCGGGGACCCTTTCCGGAGGGGAACAGCAGATGCTGGCCATTGCCAGGGCGCTCATGGGAAGACCATCCATCATGCTCCTGGACGAGCCTTCCATGGGGCTCGCCCCCCGCCTGGTGACCGCGATCTTCGATATTGTAAGGAAGCTCCGCGACGACGGGACCACCATACTCCTGGTCGAGCAGAACGCGCGGGCCGCGCTTGCCATCGCAGACCGGGCATACGTGCTCGAGGTGGGCAGGGTGGTCCTGCAAGGATCGTCAAGCGAGCTTATAGAAGACCAGGAGGTGAAGCGGGCCTATCTGGGCAAGGACTACAATGAAATCTGGGAGAGGTGATAAGCCAATCAGAGCAAAAGGAGGAAGGACATTGATAAAATCAAGAAAAGTCCACAAGTCGAAAATGCCCGGGACGGTGTTGATGTTTATTTTTATGATCATTTTTTTCTGCCCGCAATGGGCTGTGTCCAAAACCGGAAATGGCTATGCCGGAAGCAGGCTCGGTACCATGCTGGATGCCGAGTATAAGCTCGTAAAAGCGCCTGCCGGTTCCGCCAAAGGCTCGTCCTGGAAAGCCCGGCTGGAAGCCGGTCTTAACGGCACCGACGGCAACTCGGAGAGCTTCACCTCCCGGCTGGCTGTAAATACCTTGCGTAAAACCCCCAAGCTCCATACCCGCGCGGAAATGGCATATTACTACGGCAGGATCGAGGACGAGGACGCTGTCAACAACTTAATGGCAATGGTGATAAACGACTGGCTCCTGCCGGACTCTCCGTGGTCCGCTTTTGTAAAAGGCAGATACGATTACGACGAGTTCAACTTCTGGAAGCACCGGCTTTCCCTTCACGGAGGAGTTGCATATCGGATCGTGGACCAGGCATCGCTGAGTTTTCTTTTCCGGGGCGGCGCCGGCCTGACCAAGGAGTACGAGTCGGAAGACGAGGACTTAAAGCCGGAGGCGCTCTTCGGCTGGGACCTGTGGTGGTTGATCACTGATCGGCAGGAGCTGAAGCTCGAACAGACCGTCTACCCCAACCTGGGCGATATGGGCGAGTACCGCCTGGACACCAGCGGAAGCTGGGCCGCCGGCCTGGGAAGCGACAGTAACATGAGCATGGGCGCCGGCTTTACCCACGAGTACCAGTCCGAGGTGGACCCCGGATACGAGCATTATGACCTGAAGTACTACGCCATGATTACGATCGACTTCTGATACGTTTGTCTTCAATAATGAGAAACATCGTCTCCACATGTTCCTGAGACCCGCCAAAAAGGAAAGCGGCAATGAAGGAAGAAAGCCTGACCTATACGGAGCAGCTTTACAACTGGGGCATCGCCCACGGCCCGCGGCTTATAGGGATACTGGTTATTACACTCCTGCTTCTTCTTCTTCTCAAACTGGGTCTTCGAAGCTTTTTAAAGGTATATCTTCACAAGGAGGAGGAAGGCTCGGAAAAGGAGAAGAGGGCCCGGACACTCCGGCGGGTCCTCTCCGCGCTGGGAAGCGTTCTCATCATCGTAAGCGGGGCCATGATGCTCCTCTCCGAGCTGGGAATCGACATGAAGCCGGTGCTGGCCTCATTGGGCATCGGCGGCCTGGCCATCGGATTCGGAGCACAGAACCTGGTCAGGGACGTGATATCAGGTTTCTTCTTCCTGCTCGAAAACCAGATACGGGAGAACGACGTGGTGGAAGCGGGAGGCAGGACCGGCCTGGTCGAGTCGGTGGGACTGCGGACACTGATCATGCGGGACCTCGCAGGCAACCGGATCATAGTGCCCAACGGCGAGATATCGTCAGTGGTCAACATGACCTATGAGTACTCGCGCTGCGTACTCGATATCGGGGTCGCCTACAAGGAGGACGTGGACCGAGTAATCGAGGTCATCGAGGCTGTGGGCCGGGAAATGAAGCAAGATGAAGAGTTCCAGAAGCTCATTACCGACCCGCTGGAGATACTCGGGCTCGACAGGTTCGACGACTCCGCTGTGGTCATAAAAGCCAGGTTCACCACCCGGCCACTCCAGCAATGGACAGTAAAAAGAGAGTTCAACAAAAGACTGAAAAAGGCGTTCGACAAACAAGGCATCGAGATACCATTCCCCCACCATACCGTCTACTTCGGGCAGAACAACAAAGAAGTGGAAGAGGCAAGGAAAAAAACACAGCAGGAGAACTGAATAAAATTTCGTGCGAGCGACTTTAGTCGCGACTAAAAGTCGCTCGCAC
>CAYQTK010000265.1:1298-5173 GCA_964420375.1 uncultured bacterium | reverse complement strand
CAATGCTCCGGTCCATGTTGAACCACAAGGTGGATCACGCGTTCACGGTTGATTCACCGGAAATCGCAGCGCTGACCGAGGTATTGGACAAAAACGCGGGCGACGACCTCGAAGTGGTGAGGGCCCGCGACGAGATCGCGGTCGCGGCCATGGCCGACGCCTTCACCTACCGCTCGAACAAGATCAGCGCGGTGATAACCGGCCACGGCGGGCGGGCGCTCTCGCAGGTCTCCGCGGTCACCAACGCCTGGGCGGACAAGATTCCGGTGCTTTCAGTCAGCGTTTGCGAGGACTCTCTTCCCGATCCCAACAAGGGAGTGGAACGGAGGAGGTTCGACCAGGCCGGGGTATTCAAGGAGATAACCCGCTGGAGGGCGAGAGCGGAGTCGGTGGATGACATCCCGAAATTGATGGCCAAGGCCCTGGCCGAGAGCGTCCGGGGCAAGATGGGCCCGGTGCACCTGGACATACCGGCGAGGCTTTTGAACGAAACCATTGATGCTGAACACGCTAAATTTCCGGATGCGCTGGACACGGTATTGATAGAACCCGCGCGAATGCCCGGGGACCGTGAGTTGGTCGAGCGGGCGGTTTCGCTTCTTCTCGCGTCCGAGCGGCCCCTGTGTTTTGTCGGCGCGGGAGTGGTGCGTTCGGGCGCGGTGGACGAGCTTTCCGAGTTTCTTCATCTCACCGGCATCCCGGTGACGCACAGCATGGCCGGCGTCGGGTCGGTTGACTCGGGCCACGAATGTTATATCGGAGGCCCCAGCTATAATGCAGGCGAGACTTTTCATAATGCCATCCGCAAGGCCGATTGCGTTCTTGCCCTGGGCACGGCATTCGGCGGACTGGAGGGTTACGGCCAGCCGCCGCTGTGGTCTTCCAAGATCAAGTTCATCCACGTGGACATAGACCCACTCCAGATCGGTTTGAACGTTTCTCCCGAGGTCCCCATCCAGGGAGACGTGAGGACCGTGCTCGGGCAGATGATGGAAAAACTTAAGGAGCGCAAAGGCGACTTCCCCGAATCCTGGGGGAAGTGGCGCGACTCGCTTATCACTATAAAGAAGCAAAGGCAGGAGCGGCTCCTTGCCGAGGCCTATGCTGACTGGCCTGTTATCCACCAGGGACGGCTGGCCCACGTGCTGGGGCAAAAAATGGCGGAAGACGACTTCCTGCTGGTGATTGACGGAGGCAACACCGCGTTGTACGCGGCAATGTACGCGCCCAGGATAAAGCCCAGCCAGACCTTCTTCCCTTTCGGCATGGCCGCGCTGGGCGCGGGCGTTCCGGCCGCGGTGGGGATGCAACTCGCGCAGCCCGACAAAAGGGTCATGCTGTTCACGGGCGACGGAAGCATGCCTTATAACGTCCAGGAACTCGAGACCATCGCGGACCGCGGTCTGCCCGTCATCATCGTGGTCAACAATGACTCGTCCTGGAACATGATCAGGTGCGCCCAGACCACCATGTGCGCCGGAAACTACGTGGGCACGCTGTTGCCCGACATTGATTACGCCCGGATCGCCAGGGGGTTCGGCTTCCATGCCGAGAGGGTGGAGCACGCCGAGGACATCGTGCCGGCCTACGAGAGGGCGCGGGACTCGGGCGGTCCCGCTCTCCTGGATGTGGTCACCGACAAGACCAACTTCCCCGACTCTCTCATTTCCTTTGCCATGGTCGAGTTCGGCGGAGTGGAGTTGAGCCGGAAGAATTCTCTTATCGGCCTTTGGAAGAGCCGGAGCGACGGGTGGCTGCGGGCGAAGAACAAAATGGCTTACATCCGGAATAGTTTTTTCTCCTGATTGGCGAGGAATGAAGACATGGCGAAAATGACCGGCGGCGAACTTTTGATTGACACCCTGCTGAATCACGGGGTGCGCAACGTTTTTTCCATCATTGGCGGGCAGATGTGCTCGGTGTATGACGCCATGGGTCGGCGTCCGGAAATCAATCTGGTCACACTCCGCAACGAGGCGGCCGCGCCCATGATGGCCGCGGGATGCTCCGCGGTTACCGGCGTGCCCAGCGTTTCCATGGCTACGGTCGGCGCGGGCGTGGTTTACGAGGTGGCGGGCCTCATGGCCGCATGGTATGGGTATCTGCCGGTCATCTCCATCGCCCCCCAGGTGCAGTCCTGGAAGATGAACCCTCACCAGGAGAACCTGCAAGGCCTCGACCAGCACCGGGTATTCGAGCCCATAACAAAATGGAACGCCATTATCTACCACTGGGAGCGCATACCATCACTCACCCACCGCGCGCTCCGCGAGGCCCTGGCCAACGCCCCCGGTCCGACGCACCTGGACGTCCCGGTGGACGTGCTGTTCAAGACCGGGAAGCTGGACGATAAAAATCGAAAAAAGATCATGCCGGCGGCGGCGCACACCCGTTTTCCCGGTTGCCTCCCGGGTCCGAAAGATCAGATAGAAAAGGCGGGTGAAGCCGTCTCTCGCAGTGAAAAGCCTTTAGTCGTCGTCGGCCAGGGCCTGGGCAGACCGGGCCGTTATCCCGCGCTCAGAGACATGCTGAAAAAACTCGGGGCCCCAGCCCTCTTGAGCGACACAAGCTCGGGGATCATGAACGGGAAAGACGAGTGTCATGTCGGAGCGCTCGGCCTGTTCGACAAAAGCGACCTAGGCGCACAGGCCTTGAAAGAAGCGGACTTGATATTGGTCATCGGCCTTGACGACCATGTGAAGGAAGCTCTCGATGGGATAAGCGACCATAAAAAAATAGTCCAGTTGGAAGTTGATCCTTCCGCGCTGCTCACAGGTATGCGGGACCATGTCGGCGTCAATGCAGACCCCGTGTCATTCCTGTCCGCGCTGACAAAAAACATCGAGGTTGACAGCAATAAATGGAGCGCGTGGCTCGATCAGATGCTGCAGACCGGCACGAGCCTCTCCAAAGAACTGGCGGTAACCATGCCCGGTTATGCTTCCATATTCAAGGGCGCCGCTCCCGCGCTCTCCGATGACGATATTGTGATCGTGGATGGCGCTCTCCCGGTCCACGCCGCGAACGCATTCCTGCAAGATGCAAATCACGGAGGCCTTTACCTCATGAACACGAGGGACATGGCCGGAGTGGGTCTTCCCTTTGCCATCGGCGCCAAGATCGGAAAACCCGACAAGAACGTCATCCTGATCACGGACAAGGATTCGTTACTCCGCCAGGTCCAGGAATTGCAAACCGCCATATGCTTCGAGGCCGGAGTTTCCATCATCTGCATAGATGGCAAGGGCCTCTCCCGCACCGAAGCGATCCTTGCGGGCCTGGGCTGCGAAGTCGGTCATCTCAAGGCCGGCGAAAGCCCGCAAACAGGCGCACCCGACAAGCCGCGGGCATGGCTGTGCAGCTGAGCGAGCATGTGAACCGGCGCTTGAATGCGTCGTTTTGTATGGCGACGCGGCAATGGGAGAAAAAGAAAAGCATAAAGGAAAAGCGCATGTTGTTTTTAGACGAACTCTTGGAAAAGCGGGATTTCCGATCAGCCGTGCAGGGGCTGGCCCGCGATTTCCGACGGGAGCATGAGATGCCTGAAATCCGCCAGCTCGGTCTGGCGGTCCCGGATGTGGAGGCGGCGGCGGCGCGGTTGGAGGCCCGAGGCATTGGCCCCTTTTTCATCGCCTCGGGAGCGCCGGCTTTTTGGAAAGAACGCGGGGAGGACCGAGAGTTCTTTGGCAAGCTGGGCTTTGCCTATCATCACGGGATCGAGTTCGAGCTTCTGGGTCCCGGCGAGGGCTCGGACTTTTATCGGAACAGCCTGGATCCGGAGGGGCGCATTGTGGTCCAGCACCTGGGTATGATCGTAAAAGACGTTGACGCCGCCGCCGCGGGTCTTTCCTCCGCGGGCTATCCGGTTATCGTGC
>CAYQTK010000265.1:0-1198 GCA_964420375.1 uncultured bacterium | reverse complement strand
CGGCGTCGTGCAACATGTATCCTGACGGAGTGCTCAGGAAGTACCGGATGATCTACGCCGAAGTGGAGCCGACCGACCTGGATCTGTACGAGTCTCTGCTGCCGAAGCCTCTGGGCATGCCCGAACAGCCCAGAGTCTGTTTGTTCATATTAAAGCTGGACGAACTGATCGGCGGCAAGGTGGGACACTTCGAGGCCGATATCGGTCTTCGGTGCACTTTCAACGGAAAGGAGGGATGGTATTACATCACCACTCCGCTTTCGGATTCCGCCAACTGGGCGGTAGGCCCGGTCTACGGGTATGACAAGCTGTTCGCGGATTTCAAGCTGTACGGGTATGACCGCGGATGGAAAGGCCAGGTTTTTTACCGGGACTCGATCAAGTCAGTCTTGGCCATGGACTTTGAGAGGAGAGACGAGCTTGGAGAACTGAAACCGTGGCAGGCCGAGTACATGGAGGGCGACTTGCACTTCGTCGAGGTCCCGGGTTTCGTGGTGGTCCCCGTTCATAAAGGTCCCCTGGTCATCAGGCAGAAGGTTACCACCTATCCCGAGTCCGAATGGAAACTTGAGAAGGGAATGACGCGGATAAAAGTCGACCAGGGCCAGCCCTGGGGCCCGCTGATTCCATCCGAGGGAGTCGCTGTTCCGGGCTTGTTCCTGCAATATGAAGGCGTCGCCGACCTGTATATCGGGCATGCTTACTAGGTTAATAAAAAGGGAGGGTTAAAATGTCGGACACTAAAAACGGAATATGTCGGCGCAAGTTTATCCATTCAGCGGGCGCGGCTGCGGCGGTTGGCGCATTTTCCGCGGGATGCATGAACCTTTACAAAATCGACAAGGCCATGAACGCCGAAAGCGAAATGGACCTTACCAAAAAAGTCCCCAGCCGGTTGATGGACATGATAAGAAAACAATCGGGCAAGGGGCCAGCCCCCCTGCCGCCCACCGGGGTTTATCCGGACATGCCCCATGCAAGGGTCGGAATCGTCGGCGTTCGAGACTCGATTGAAAAGTCGGTGCGAGAGGCCGTGGAATCAGCGGGCGGCCTGTCCGAAATCGAAAAGGGCCAGCGCGTAGTGATAAAACCCAACATGATGATGCCGGCCGACGGGTATGACGATTTTCACCGCGTCACCACCCACCCCGAGGTTCTCCGGGCTGTTATCCGCATGGTCAAGGAGCGGAAAGCTCAC
>CAYQTK010000264.1:0-5197 GCA_964420375.1 uncultured bacterium | reverse complement strand
ATATGCGCTTATTTTGGGACTAGTGTCTTGTCAAAAGCTTTTTGGGGAATAGAAAACAGCTTTTTAGGGAATAGAAAACAGCTTTTTAGGGAATAGAAAATAATCGTGCGAGCGGCTGATACCGCGATCTGCATTGGATCCGTTCCCCTTTTTTCGAGTGGCAGGGCACCAGTTGATTTTACGTGCCGCGATCCTGGACGAAATGACTTTTTACGAAGGCATGAAGTTTTGGACAAAGATAAAGATAGATACTGCCAGGTCCATCCGGAGAACGAAGTTACCGCCAGGTGTCTGAAGTTCAACCGGAGGTTCTGTGACCTTGATTTCGAGCTGGATGCGGAACAACCCGCCCAGTGCCTGTCGGAAGGGACCTACTGCGAGTACCGCTCCCAGTGCATGGTATGGGAAAAGCTCAGAGAGAGAAAGAGAAAACTGAGAGAGAGGGAGGAGCATTCCCGGCCATTGCAGAGCCATGGTTGAAGATATGCGTATTCAATAAGGCCACGCCCAGGAATCTGCGGCGCAAGCAACTACGGGCTCATAAAAGCCTGGCACCGAGGGGGACCTCCCGGTCGGGAACGGCAAGCACTACAAAGCCGTCCTCGTTGTAAAATCCGGTGAGCAGAAACTCCGAGCGCACCGGACCGATCTGCTTGGCCGGGAAGTTTACCACCCCTACTATCTGCCGGCCCATAAGTTCTTCCTTGGAATAAAGCTCGGTGATGCGCGCGCTGGTCTTCTTGGTCCCGATCTCCGGGCCGAAGTAACAGGCTACCTTATAAGCCGGCTTCTTCGCTTCCGGAAAATCCTCGACATTCGTGATAACGCCGACCCTTATCTCCACCTTTTCAAAATCTTCAAAGCTTATCTCGTCCATGGGAGGCTCCTTTTTCAAAAAGGCTGTATGAAAATGATAACACAACAGCCCGGTTTCCGGCAGCCCGGCAAGCCCGCTTTTTACTATTGCGATCAAAAGCTCCAGGCAAAAACGAGTGTATTGACCTGCAACCGGATTTCCACTATAAGGGACTTGGAGGAAAGAGCCCATGGACGTGAGCATAAGGGAAATGCGGGCGGAAGACTATGAGGTCGTGATGGATCTTTGGCGCTCTTCAGAGGGCATCGGTCTCAGCGGGTCCGATTCATTCGCTGATATCAGCGGCTATCTGGAGCGCAATGCCGGTCTCAGCTTCGTGGCGGTTTACAGCAGGGAAGTAGTCGGCACTGTGCTTGGCGGACACGACGGCAGGCGGGGGTACCTTTATCATCTCGCGGTGCGGGAGGATTTCCGCAACAATGGCCTGGGCCGGAAGCTTCTGGAAAGGTGCATGCAGGGTCTCCGGAGTATGGGCATCAGGAAATGCCACCTCATGGCGTTCGAACAAAATGCCGGTGCCCGAGCATTTTGGCAAAAGGTCGGCTGGGAAGAGCGCCGTGACCTGGTGGTCATGTCCGCGCAAGTATAGTGCCGTGAGCTTTACAAAACAGCAGGTGGTTTTGCAGCATAATTGAATTTGTGAAAAGGCCTTATAAGCCGGAAAAAGTTGCGCGTGGAGGAGTCTATTCTTTCGATCTATAGTTGAGACCTAAGGGGCCGACGGGAGGATTCTTTTTAAGCGACTGTAATAATGTTGTTTTACATATAAGAAGCCGAAGCGGCACGGATCGTGCTTTTCTATCAGCAGGGGTCCATTTGTTTTAGGAAAGGAGTCTGGCATGAAGAAGGCAAAGAATCACAATGCTCGCCGGATAACTTTGCTGTTTCTGGCGCATGTTTTTATAGCAGGTCTTTCCATAAGCTGCGGCCAGTATGACGCCATCTCTCACGGTCCCTACCTTCTCAAGGTGCCGGTTGCACCGCATGCGTACCAGGACTTGGTGTCGGTGGATTTTTTCCTTGACGAAGAGGTCAAAGACGGTGTTCTCACCGGCTGGATACACGGTACGGGCTGTAACAGCAGGGTTCTTCTTTGCGACGCCGGCGAGTGCGAGGTGGTTTTTTCCACGTTCGCGGGTTCCCACGAGGTCATGTTCGAGGTCTACTCGGAGGACAGCTACGTATTCGACAGCTTCCTGGAGAGCTTTGCTCCCTGCTACAAGGACGACGAGTTCGCGCAGGAGCCCTTCAGTTGCCAGCGTTGGGTCTGCGACCAGTCGAAGGAGGACATCGACATCATATTCGAATCGGACGGCTGCGCTGCGAGCCTCCAGGCGGTGATCGAGGTCGAGTACTTTGATGAGCGCACTCCCTTGAAATCCTGTCTGATAGCCGCGGATTACATGTAAGAAAGCAGGCGGATATGCTTATGCCTGCCCTGCGTTTATTGCCGCGTTCCCCCTCATGTCAAGGTGTATTCGCGGCTCAGGGTTTGTGTTGTGCCAGGTCTTTCAGGTAGGCGAGAACCGACTCATGGGACCAGTTATAGGCTCCGGGCACCGCCTGTCTGACCATTCCGCGAGGACCGACTACATAGGCCATGGGGTGAGAACTTATCCGGTAGAGTCTTTCTACCTGACCTCTTGTATCCAGCAGAACGGGAAAGCCGAGGTTATGTTTTTTCTTGGTGTTCTCTACCATGGCCTTGTTTGCAGGAGTCACCGCCAATATTTCAAAGGACTCATCGGGCATGGCCTGATACAGCTTTTGGAGACCGGGCAACTGTAGAACGCACGGCGGGCAGGTGGGGCTCCAGAAGCTTATAAGCACTGCCTTGCCGCGAAGTTCGGACAGGGAGTAGCTTTCTCCTTCCAAAGATTGAAGGGTAAAATCCGGCGCTTTAATGTCCTCAGAATCCTGTTCCCCACCGTCCATGGACGGCTGCTTGCCGCTCGGGGTCTCCGGAAGCGGAGGGACCCCCAGATGTTGAGGGGGAGCGGATACGGTAAGATATACCAGAAGACCCAGACAAACAACGATCACTGCAAACAGTGCAACCCTTTTATCCATTTACAACTCCGCCTCCAGACCTATTCGCTATAGTGAAGAATCGAGTATACCGGGTATTCGGCAAGCTTGTCCCTGCCCTTCAGAAAATCCAGCTCGATCAGAAAAGCATACTCCATGACTTCGCCGCCGCATTGCTTGACAAGCTCGGCCACTGCACGGGCGGTCCCCCCGGTGGCCAGCAGGTCGTCGATCACCACTACCCGTTCATTCTTACACACCTGGTCCCGGTGCATCTCGACCTCGTCAAGCCCGTACTCCAGCTCGTAAGAGGCCCGAACCGTCTCGCCGGGAAGCTTGCCCTTCTTGCGCACCGGCGTGAGTCCCACTCCCAGAACATACGACAGTGCACCACCGAAGATAAATCCGCGAGCGTCGATTGCAACCACCCTGTCCGGCTTGTCGTCTTTATACCTCTCCGCCAGGTGGTCCACCACCCTTTGAAACCCCGCAGGCTCGGAAAGCAGCGTGGTTATATCGTAAAAGAGAATGCCCTTTTTAGGAAAATCGGGAACCGCGCGAATGATCTTCTTCAGGTCTTCCATTATCTCTCCTCCTTTTCATGGGGGCGCAATGCTGCACCGAACTTCATCAAATCCTGTTAAGGCAGATAATACTTTGGATCAACCGGTTTTTCACCCACCCGGACCTCGAAATGCACGTGAGGAGCAGTGGCCCGACCGGTCATTCCCACTTCGGCTATCTTCTGGCCCCTTTTGACTATCTCGCCGGTGTGAACCAGGTTTTTGCTGTTGTGAGCGTACACCGTGGAGAGGTTGCCGGCGTGCTTGATTATGATCATGTTGCCGTAACCCCGGATGGTGTTGTCCGAGTAAACCACTTTGCCGTCGTCAGCGGCAACAACCTTGGAACCCTTTGGAGCAACGAGGTCAACCCCCTCGTGCATCCGGCCGTTACGCATGCCGAAACCGGAAGATATCCTGCCGCCGGGGACCGGATACAACAGGTCGCCGTGTTTGGGGGAAGGCGTATCCGGATTATTGTCGCCTGAATCCGGCTTCCGCCGCGGAACCTTCTTTACCGAGTCAGCGCCGGGTATCCATATCTTTGTGCCCACCTCGAGCCTGGTGGGGTCGCTGATCCGGTTCAGCCTGGTAACCTCGTTTACGTCCGCGCCGTATGTCCGGCAGATGCGCCAGAGAGTCTCTCCTTTCTTTACGGTGTGATGGATTCCCTTGCCGGAAGGATGCGAGGGAGCTGGCTCCTCTTTTTTTTCGTCTCTGTCGCGACCCAGCCAGTCATGACCGGAGCTCGGGTTGTCGCTGCCGTTTCTATCATCATTATCTTTTTTCTCTCTCTCCCGGTTCCACTTCTTGATGTGGCAGATAAGACCGCATCTTTCCTTCTTTTCGGAACTCTTCGATTCAGGGGAGTTCTGCTCGTTAGAGCGGGGAGCGCGCTTTACGCAGGCGGGAAGAGCCATAATCAGTACGGCCCCTAAAGCCAGAACCTGTAATCCAGAGCAGCGTCCGCCTTTTTGCATTCCGCATCTCCCGCGTGTCCGGGCCGTTCTTTTTAGAGCAAGGGCCATGCACCGGTATAAGAGCAGTGTGGACCCCGGCTATAAAAGCCCTTGTCTCGCCTTTTGCAGGGCCAGGCTGACGGCGTCTTCAGGGCTTTCCGCCACAACTATATCAGGCGCTATGTCCCAGCTCATAAGCGATATCACCGGCTTGCCCGCTTTCTTTGCAAGCGCGATCTCGGAAAGGGTGCCGTATCCGCCGGAGATGGCGATGACAGCATCCGCGGAATGGATGATCACCGCGTTCCGGGCCTCACCCATGTTGGTCGCCAATGCCACCTTAACAAAAGGATTGGCATCGCGGATGCGCGCTCCCGGAAGAATGCCTACAGTGATTCCGCCGGACTCTGCCGCCCCTCGGCAGGCAGCCTCCATCACACCGCCCAACCCGCCGCACACAACAACAACACCAGCCTCTGCAAGGCCGGAACCAACGCGACGCGCAAACTCCGCAACCTCACCCTCGCAATCACCCGCTCCGCAAACCGCAATATTTAGCCTTCCGCCTTCCAAGACGTCATCTCTCCTTAATTAGTGACCGTTGCGAAACGGAGGTTTAATTTATTTTTGCGGCGCTGTTTTGGAGTGCGGCAGCAAGCTGTCCGCTTTTTCCGCCGGGAAGCAAGCTTCCCGGAAATGCGCTCCACAAGATGCTCACAGTTTACGAGGTGCCTTTTTGTAAGTTCCGGCAAGCCGGAACTTATGAGTGC
>CAYQTK010000263.1:0-5206 GCA_964420375.1 uncultured bacterium | reverse complement strand
CTCCGGAGCTTCCACCACTGTTCCCGCTCTCCCCGCAGGCGCTCATAAAGAACACCAGCAAAACGGCCATGAACATTGCCCATAAACTCTTCGCCTTCATCCTTTTCGAACTCATTGTTCTCCTCCTCTTCCCTTACCCTTGGAATATTCGGGTATGTTCGCGGTTTTGGACTTTCGTTGCCGGACAAATTTTGCCAACCTTTTTATGTTAAGCACGGAGCTTAAGCTCTTGCTGGAATCCAGAATTGTTTTTGAATAGGTAACGAAGCGCTTTTGATTTTGTCACGGTTTTTTGTAACTCTATCGGAATTTTTTGACAGTTGAAATATCTTGTGACATTTTTAGGGCTTGTTCGTTTGCCGGGTGAATAGCAAGACTACCAAGCGCTAGATGGTTCGACTATGACTGACAAGGAGCTTGTAAAGCTGGCCCTGGGCGGTGACGTCCGGGCTGCGGAGGAGATTGCGGAGCGGACTTTGGGACTGGTGTACTCGGTTGCGCTTTCCTACTCGGGAGGGGAGCGCGCAATTGCCGAGGACTTGCGCCAGAAGGTGATGGTAAGGATGATGGAAAGCCTGGAAAGCTTTGGCACGCCTTATAACCTGAAAGCCTGGGCGGTGCGCATCGCCCACAACTGCGGCATAGACCACGCGCGCAAGCAAAAGGTCCAAAACGACGCCGCCCGCGATCTTGCACATACCATGGACGACTGCCCTGACGACGACCCCGAAGCCGAGCTTCTGCGGCTGGAAAAGAAAAAACTTATCAGACAGGCCCTGGACTCGCTCTCCGACGACGGGTTTAAAAGGACTCTCGAGCTTTTCTACTTCCATGACATGTCGGTAGCCGAGATAGCGGAAAGCGAAGGCATAAGCCAAACTTCGGTGACCACCCGGCTTTCCCGGGGCAGGGGCAAGCTCCGCCATCGCCTTTTATACATGGGCATGAAGGACAAGAGCCATGGATGAATGTAAACTCACCATCGAGAAACTTGACAAGGCGTTACAGGGCGAGCTTTCCTCAAAGGAGTACGAAGAGCTCATGGCCCACCTCGAGTCGGGTTGCGAAGCTTGCGAAGGGTTCTTTGCCGAGCTTCCCGACGAGTATGAACAGGCGCTTCTTTTCCATGCCATGGCGGCAGAGTCGGAAACGGACGGCAGTGCGCAGGAAGACGCATCCCTTGGCAAGAAGAGGGCAATCAAGGCCGCGGTCGAAAGATCGGCCGAGCTTTACGGCAAAAAGGGGGGCAAGGGCTGGAACAAGGTTCTGCCTGTTGCCGCGATGTTGGTCGCTGCCGTGGCTGTCGGGTTTTTCTATGTGTTCGGTCTTGCAGACCACGATCATCATCAGAACATAAAAGGTCCAGCCATGACCGCTCCCGCGGACGTGTCCCTCCGGTTCCTGGTGGTGACGCCTTTGGAAAATGCTGGAGGCAAGCCCGCGGTAAAGCGCGGCGCAAACCATGCGTCGCTGCCGCCCTCAGCAAGTCTCATGTTCCGCTATCGCATCAGCCGTCCGGCGCACATCTACCTCGTCAAGGTGGGTCCGGGCGATTCCTTGAAAGTGCTCCGGTACGAGGAAAAAGAGCGGGCGGGCGAGTATGACGTAAGAGACGAGCCCGGCTTTTTCACCTATCCGCTTGCTGACGAGAGCGGGCCGGTTACCTTCTGCGCCGCTGCATTCCATGAAGAAGTCACTTTACAAGAACTGGAAGACAGGGTATTATTAGCCGTTACCGAATACCGGAAACGACGGAAGGGCGGCGTTAACGAGAACCGAATAGATTGTTTCGAGGTAGAGGTGGATTCATGGCAGGGAAATTCCGGACCGCGATAGCGGCGGCAGCTTTAACGATTATTTTCGTATGCAATGCACAGGGGCAAAACCTTTCCCAAGAAGACCTTGACCGGGCCTATGGTCCCCGCCGGCTGGCGCTGGTAGTAGGGATAAACGAATTCCAGGACCCGAAGTGGAGGCCCCTGGAGTTCGCGGAAAAGGATGCCCGCGACATGGCCCGCAGGCTGCGCGAACCGGAAGTGGGCTACTTCGACCACGTCTCCTTGTTGACCGGTCCTGAAAATACCACCAAAAAGAACATCCTCAGCGCCTTCCGCGATCTCGAAAACATGAACACCAGCCCTGACGACATCGTGCTTATCTACTTCTCGACCCACGGGACCCTGGCGCGCGATAAAGACCATAAGCTCCGGCAGTACCTGGTCACTTACGACACCGATTTTGAAAACGTGCCGGAAACCGCTCTGGACCTGGCTTCGCTCACCGACTCGTTCAACAACCTGACCAGCGAGCGCAAGGTGCTCATGATGGCCTCCTGCCACTCGGGGATGGGAAAGAGCGAGTTGCCGCCCGACATCAGAAAAGAGCTCGAGCACACCAAGTCCGACTTTCTGATAAAGCCCGTCGAGTTCGTGAGCCGGGCGTCGGTGATCATCGGGGCCAGCTCGTGGGGAGAGACTGCGCGGGAGGACTCGGAGCTTGAAAACGACATCTACACCCACTTTTTCCTGGAAGGACTGTTGAAAGGCGACCGCAACGGCGACGGAGCGGTGAGCATCTCGGAGGCCCACGATTACGCCCAGCGTCAGACCTATTACTTCACCCGCGGCGAGCAGCGTCCCTTTGCCCGGAGCGACATCCTGGGCGCAGACCCCATCATCCTTTCCGGACAGGTCTTGCGGCAGGGCAAGCCGGTGGTCTACAGCTACGGTTCGCGGCTTGCCGGGTCCGTGCTCTCAGTAGACGGCAGCAAAAAAGGTCCTCTCCCTGACGGGTTTACCGCGAATCCGGGCTGGCGGCGGATCGAGGCTTATGCCCCGGGATCGGGCGGGAGCCTGTATACCGGGCTCATCTACTTGCGGAGCGGCGAGCGCCTGGACCTGGACCGGATCATCACCGCCCGGGCCGAACCTTCCCTGGGTGTTACCGCGGCCTACCGCATGATGGGCTCTGCAGAGCTTCAGGAGGATGTACTTCCCCACACCTACTTCTATGGCATTGCCTATCGCAAAGGGGCCTTTCCTTTTGCAAACACCGCCACCAGGCTGGAAGGCTCTTACGGGAGCGGACACTGGGAAGCGGACACGGACAGCGGTGAAGCGGATGTGGCCGCGGATGTGCTCCAGCTTTCCGCTGCTTTGCTTTTCCCCTACAAAACCGACCTGGGCACCTGGTTCGCAGGACCGGTGGCGGGGACCGTACTGCTGAGAAAGGACATCGAATACCAGTCGGAAGAAGAGAATGACCGGCGCGACTCCGGCACGTTCTTTCCGGGAATCATGCTCGGCGCCAGGTTCGATATTGAAGATAAGATGACCTTTGAAATAGCCAACCAGACCACCTGGAACCGGTTCAATGTTGACGAAGAAAACAAGTCATCCCTGGCAAACCAGTTGTCACTGACCCTGTACTTCGACACCGGCGGGCTTGCGGGCAGGTAATAACCGAGATGGAAATCAACCCCAAAGAATGCCCGCCTCCTCTCTACTGAGAGGGGGAGTTCCTGGTCTATCAGTCTTTATACCTCGACACCTAAAAAAACCTTTACAATTCTTCCCGTTTATGATATATGATTATTGAATTTTAAGATAAGGGGACCTTGAGCGGTTTATTTCTCGGGGGACACTCTTTTATTTATAAGTTCAAGTTATTTACAATATTGCAGGAGGTCGGACATGAAGAAAAGATGGACGGGAGCTTTTTTAGCGGCCGCGATAGTGGCTGTCACTGGATGTTACTATTTGCAAGGGCCTATCAACGAGCGCGTCTCCACTACTCCTACTGTAGAGCGTCCTTACGTTATCGAGCCCAAGACCATAATGGCCGCGGACGTTAACATGGCCTACATGGAGGCCGGCAGCGGCCCCGACGTTATACTTATCCACGGCGGGGTCATACCCATGAACGCGGGCGAGTCGATGGGTATAACCATGTGGGCTGATCTTTCCAGCGTTTTTATAGGGTATCTTCCTCTATCCCAGTCGCTTCTCCATGCCGGTGCAGTGGCCACCGCTGACTCATGGAACTATAACATCCGGACGCTGGCTGACGCGGGCTATCACGTGGTGGCTCCCGACCTGCCCGGTTTCGGGGGCTCGGACAAGCCGGACATCGACTACGAGACAAAGGACTTTGTCCGTTACCTGGCCGCTTTTATGGACGAGATGGGGATTGAAAAAGCCGTGCTGGTGGGACACGGCCTGGGCGGCAAGATCGCGGCGGCCTATACTTTGGAAAACCGGGACCGGGTCAACAAGCTGGTGCTGGTGGACAGCTTCGGTTCTAAAGACTCGTTCTCCCTGCACGACCTGCCCAGGTGGGCGGGCCCCAAGTACATCCAGTACGAAAAAGCGGCAAAGGTCAATGTGCTGCTTCCCACCGTGAGAAAAATCTACGGGAACTGGGAGACCCCCCTGGAGAACGCCTTGTACTCCACCTTGAACCAGCAGGTGAATAACGCCTCCATCAACACCAGGAAAAACATCATCGCCCAGCGGGAAGGCAACTCCAAAGACTTCATCGAAAAGGTCACCGACTACAAGCTGCGGGCGGTGACTTCGGAGGAAATGCGCAAAGAGACCGAAGCGGTCCACAAGGCGCTCATGGCCACCGGAGAAGGCGACCTGCCCGACCGGCTCCACGAGATAAAAGTGCCCGTCCTCATCATCAGGGGACAGTACGATCCCATTATTACCGAGGAGGAAGCCCTGTACATGGACTTCTCTATACCAATAAGCAACTACTTGAAATACTCCTACAGCGGCCACTACCCCATGGTGGAACAGACCGATAAGTTCAACCACGACGTGCTGAACTTCCTGAAAGCGGATTTCCCGGAAGCGGGTTCAAAACAGACCGCAAAAGCAGAAGAGTAAAATCTTAAACAACAGCGAGGACCGGGGAGTCCAACGGGAACTAGTGCACTGTCAAGCGTTTTTCGTCGCTTACAAGAGAGAGCTTCTTCGTGCGAGCGACTTTAGTCGCGATATCAGTCGCTCGCACACTATGCGTCAGTGTAAGCTTGACAAGACACTAGTGCTCTGACCGCCAGCTAATGTCGGGTTGATTAATTTCAACCAATCACTATAGCCGCCAGATTTGACCTGCGACCCGACATAAAGGCGCGGTCGAAGTACTAGTGTAGTGTATCACTCTGTTTGGCCCTTATGACATCCGTTAAAGGTTAACT
>CAYQTK010000262.1:0-5210 GCA_964420375.1 uncultured bacterium | reverse complement strand
TAGTGATTGGTTGAAATTAATCAACCCGACATTAGCTGGCGGTCAAAGCACTAGTTACGATGCCTCAAAAGGCCGATTTCGGACTTTTTACATGAGCATCAATTATTGATTCAAGCAAAAGTAATCCAAAGCGTAAGCTTACTCAAGACGCTTTATATCGCGGTTATAGATCGCATGGATCACATTAGCTCAATATGAGGGGAGGATGTGAAGTCCGGGGTCTTTCCTCCATCATATTTCCCCTGGTCGTGAACGGCTTGTATTGGTTTATTTTATGAAGTTCCCGGCTTCTCATCAGGACGGTGATATAAAGGCTGTATCCGCTCGATGGAGGAACGCCTGCCGCTTTGTGGAAAAGACGGCTTTCTTTGCGGCGAACGAAAGAAAATCAAACCGGTTTTCTAAGAAAAGAGTCATTAAAATCGGATGAATTTTATAATAGTTGTCTTAAAATAATTCATCTACATATTGTAATTAGTGAATGTATCCGATAGCCGAGAGCTTTGCCTGAAGGCGATTGATTTTTTTCAGTGTCAACAGTTTCGGTTGATGCGTCTCTGTAAAATTATATTGTCTATAAGAACAGTAATTTAAATTCAACCGAGATCAGTTTCTTATAGCTTCATTTCCTTTAATGTTGGATCATTTTTTCAAAAACGTTTATTAAGCGAATAGTTGCTGAAATCGTGCCTTGTTGAAAACTTTCCCAAAAGTAAAATCTGAACACTATCTTTAAATATCAATGGATCCATAAGATGAAGAGCAAAAATTCATGAAGAGAGGCCCATGAGTTGACTTATTTTGTAATGCTTCAGTCAGCCGGCACCTTTCTATTATCCCATGTTGTCGTTCCGGCAAGAGCGCAGCCAATCTCCTTTATACATGAGCACTGGAGGATGGGAGCGGAAGTTTCCCGTGTATACATTGCAAACCCTCCGGTCCCTTATTGCTTGTCACTTTCCAAACTTGCTTTAGCGGTCCTGGGGGAATATAAAACCTAACAGGCAATGGGGGAGTTTCAGACCAATCTTACGCTTGGTGACCGCCGTATCTTCTGTTAATATTATTCTGCCTGGAGAGGGTGCTTGGGAGGCAGGTCTTATTGGAAGAGTTCGGCATCATATTCAATCCGGAAACGTGGCAGATAGTGGGGCTTTCCTTCCGGCTGTCTCTTACTGCCACTGTCATTGCCGCGGTTCTTTCCGTTCCGCTGGGGCTTTTCATCGCCGCCCGCGATTTCCGGGGCAAGCGTCAGGCAGTGACGCTCATGAACACCTTGCTCAGTCTGCCCACGGTGGCGGTAGGTCTGCTGGTATACTTCCTGCTTTCCCGGAGCGGTCCCTTGGGCGATTTCCGGCTTTTGTTCTCACCCGCGGCCATAGTCATCGGCCAGGTGGTCCTTGCCCTTCCGGTGATCACCGCGTTGACCCACGGCGCAGTAGCAGGGGTCGACCCCCGTGTTCGCTCCACCGCGCTCACCCTGGGGGCAGGCCGATACCGCGCCGACCTCGCTGTGCTGGCGGAATCGCGCACCGGTATCCTGGCGGCCATGGCCGCGGGCTTCGGCCGGGTGATCTCCGAGGTGGGCAGCGCCATCATGGTGGGCGGCAACATCAAGGGCGTCACCCGCACCATCACCACCGCCATCGCCCTGGAGACCAGCAAGGGCGAGTTCGCGCGCTCCGCGGTCCTCGCTGCCGTCCTCCTGGCGGTGGCCCTGGGGGTCAACATCCTGGTCCACCGGATGTTCCTGCGGAGGAGCGGATGAGCGTTACAGGCCCGCCGGTGCTGGAGGCCCGGCACATCCGCCGGTATTACGGGGACAGGCTTGCCCTGCAAGTGGAAGGTCTTTTTTTCGATTCCTCTTCCATCACCGCTTTCTGGGGCCCCAACGGCGCCGGCAAGTCGACCCTGCTGCGCATCCTTGCCTGCCTGGACCATCCCGACAGCGGCGAGATCAGGCTCCACGGCAACAAGCTCAGCGAGCGCGGAGACTGGTTCCGGGCCCGGAAGCTCGTAACCATGGTTGACCAGAACCCCTATGCCTTCCGGGGCAGCGTCTTCACCAACGTTGCTTTCGGTCTCAAAGCGCGGGGCGTCAAAAAGCCGGAGATTGAAGACAGGGTCGAGCGGGCCCTTGGCGAGGTCGGCCTTTCCGGCGCCGGCCGACAGGAAGCGAGGACCCTTTCCGGGGGAGAGCTGCAAAGGATGGCCATTGCCCGGGCACTGGTTTGCGACCCCCAGGTGCTGGTCCTGGACGAGCCCACCGCCCACGTGGACTCGGGCAGCGTGCCGGGTATTGAAAAGACCGTTGCCGGACTCCGCGAGCAGAGGGACACGAGCATCATCCTGGCCACCCATGACAGCTCCCAGGCGTTTCGAATCGCCGACCGGGTCCTTTACGTGGAGGACGGCAAGGTTACGGACAGCGGTTCCACCATCATTGACGGAAGGCTCGAAAGACGAGACGGCAGGCTTATACTTCGATCCCCAACCGGGGAGAAGAGCGTATCCTCTACCCTCGCGGCAATGGAGCTGGCGTCGGGCTCCTGTATTCTTACCCTGGAGCCTGCCGGGCCTCGCGTCCGGGTGTCGGCCGAAGACGTGGAGAAAGCACGGCCGGTGCCCGGCGAAAAGGCGGAACTCGGACCTTAACAGGTTTGCTTTGCCTTGTCGATAATTCTATCATTCAAGCGGGTGAGAGAAGTTTTCCCTATTCCATACCTTGTCTTAAGATGCGTTTAAAGGAGGAGTCATGAAGAACATGGTAGAAAAGATCGACGATCTTGTTCCCGTAAGAAACGTGCTCATTAGCGTATCCGACAAGGGCGGGCTGGAGGACTTTATACCCGGTCTGGTGCGTGCTTGCCCTCGGGCCCGGCTGATTTCGACCGGCGGCACCTACCTGCGCCTCAAGGAGATTTTGGGCGAAAAGTCTGAAAAGAAGCTCGTGCAGGTGTCGGATTACACCGGCCAGCCGGAGACGCAGGGCGGCCTGGTCAAGACCCTGGACTTCAAGATATACCTGGGGCTTCTCACCGAGACCTATAACCCTTCCCACAAGTCCGACTTGAAGCGCACGGGCGCGGTCCGGATCGACATGGTAGTGGTGAACCTCTATCCTTTCCAGGAGACGGTGGCCAGGAAAGGTGTAACGGTAGAGGAGGCCCGGGCCAACATTGACATTGGCGGGCCCTGCATGATCCGTGCGTCCGCAAAGAACTGCCTGCGGGTCGCCGCGGTGACCGACCCTTCCGACTATAAAAAGGTATTAAAAGAGCTCGAGGAAAACAAGGGCAAGACAAGCCTCAAGCTCCGCTATGAGCTGGCCCGCAAGGCCTTCAGCCACACCGCGGATTATGACCGGGCCATTACCGAGTTTTTGGCAAAGAAAAACTTCGCCACGGTGAAGAAGTCATACCCCGAGATCAAGTAAGCCGGAGAGGCCCTGAAGGAGGATACCGAGATGTCCGCGGACTTGAAGAACATGTATAAGACCATCCTGGGAGACCATTTCCCTTCCCGCATGGAGATATCTTTTGGCGAGGGCGATTCGCGGCAGTCGCTTATATACGAGAAGGCGGGCTGGGAAATAGGCGGTGAAAGGAAGGGCCTTCGCTACGGGGAGAACCCCACCCAGGAAGCAGCGCTCTACCGGCTGGTGAACGGCAACCTGGTTCTGGGAGAGGCCAGGATGATAAAGCCGGGCAGGTACCTGGTATCCGACGCCGAGCTCATTCAGTCCGGCAAGCATCCCGGCAAGATAAACCTGACCGACGTGGACGCGGCTTTAAACATTCTCCGTTACCTGCCCGACGCGCCCGCCGCGGTGATCATAAAGCACAACAACCCCTGCGGTGTTGCCCGGGCCAGGAGCCTCCGCAGCGCTTATGTAAAAGCGGACCGGGCGGACCGGATCGCCGCCTTTGGGGGGGCCATCGCTTTGAACCGGGCCTGCGACAAGGCCACGGCCAAAGAGATATCCCGCCGCTACGCCGAGGTGGTGGCTGCGCCCGAGTATGAAGAGGGGACAATGGAGATTCTATCCAAGAGAAAGAATCTTCGTATTATGAAGATAGGCAACATGGACCGGTTAGAGGAGTTCCGGGGCTCGCCCGTCCTCGAGTTCAAGGCCCTGGTTGACGGCGGCCAGGTGGTGCAGTGGTCCTTCCAGCCGAGGGTGAAGACGGCGGCGGACTTAAAGCCCGCACAAGCGGAGCACAACGGCAAGCTCTACAAGGTCAGGAAAAAGCCCACCAAGAAACAGATAAACGACATGATCTTCGGATGGATGGTGGAAGCCGGGGTGACCTCGAACTCGGTGCTCTACGTAAAGGACGGAGTTACCGTGGGCATAGGCACCGGCGAGCAGGACCGGGTGGGGGTCGCCGAGATCGCCCGCGACAAGGCCTATCGGAAGCTGGCCGACCTGTTGTGTTTCGATGAGAAAGGGGTTGCCTTGGCTGAGCTGCGCACTAAAAAAGAACGCAGGAAGTTCGAGAGGATGGCCGCGGAGAGGCACGGCGGATTAGAAGGATCGGTCATGGTCTCGGACGCCTTCTTCCCCTTCCGGGACGGGGTAGAGGTCGGCCTGCGTGAAGGGGTCTCCGCGGTGATCCAGCCGGGCGGCAGCGCCCGCGACTTCGAGGTCATCGAGGCGGTGAACGGGTACGGGGCAGCCATGGTGTTTACCGGGGAGCGGAGTTTCAAGCATTGATCTTTCTTATTTGCATAGAAATAAAATTGGGCTATACTGTAAGGGAAGATATAAACGATCCTCTTTATTTAATCTTTTAATTTTCAGGCTCGCGGTCAAAAGGACCTCACAGCTTTTGCTTTACTAAGCCGAAGAGCCGAGTCCTTGCTAATAACCTCATTCAGCAAGTTCCCTCTTTCCCTTTTTCAGGGGAGGGCATAATAATATCGAGCAATTGAACCGGAGTTTGATAACGGCCATCTGGCACAGATCACCTGTCCTGGATATTCTGGTGCTCTGTCAAACGTTTTTCGTCGCTTACAAGACTGATCTTCTTCGTCAGTGTAAGCTTGACAAGACACTAGTGCTCTATCACTCGAAAAAAGGGGAACGGTTCCAATGCAGATCGCGGCTGAAGCCGCTCGCACGATTATTTTCTATTCCCCAAAAAGCTTTTGACAAGGCACTAGGGGCAGGTAAAGAGAGGTTCCGGTTTTCAGCGACCTTCAGTGAA
>CAYQTK010000261.1:0-5313 GCA_964420375.1 uncultured bacterium | reverse complement strand
TGCTTTCGCACTCATAAGTTCCGGCTTGCCGGAACTTACAAAAAGACGCCTCGTACACTGCGGGCCTCTTGTGGAGCGTGTCTCCGACAAGCAAGCTTCCCGGCGGAAAAAGCGGACAGCTTGCCGCCGCACTCGAAAACAGCGCCGCAAAAGTAAATTAAACCTCCGTTTCGCAACGGGCACTATTTATTCTTCGCTTTCGCGCCCGCTGGGCATCTTGCTTATCTGTTGGGGTATATTCGGCATGTTTAACGCCGTCCTCCTTGCCCTTGCCCTTGCCCTGCTCGCGGCCGTCATGATCGAGGAGAGAGACCTAAAGCAGTCAGCAGGGGAGGGCTACGAAGAGTACGCCACAGTATCTGAGCAGGGCTTTACTGCCCTGGCGGCCACCAACCTGGACTTTGACCCGGCACCTGATATCTGGATGATAAACCGGGAAAGCGGGCTCAGGAACGTAGTAGACGACCTGTCAGTGAAAAAAGGCCGCCCCCGGCTGCGGAAAACGCCTTGAAACTATGGAGTTCAAGCGGGCTGTAACCTGCGTTGACCTGCTTGAACAAATCAAAAAGGAGTTGATAAGGGAGGAGCTTGAAAAAGCTTTAATCACTGGACAAGGTTTTCAGAGTATGATATGAACGTAGCCGGAGTTCCGTAACAACTGATAAAGGAGGCTTCTCATGCAAAGAACGGGCATCTTTTCCGCGTGCGTGATCTTATTTTTAGTGGCACTGCCTCCCTCCACTCTCCGGGCGGATTACCCGCAGACAATTACCACTTCCAGCCCCTTTGTCAACCTTCCGCGGCCGTCCGACGACCCGCGGTGGGACAAGGCTTTCGCGAAGTGGGACCAGCGCGCAGAGACGGAAAACGTCAAGTCCGCTCTTGATCTTTTCGAGTCCATCGCAGGTGACAACCCGGAAAGCGCCACGGCCTGGCTGTGGACGGGCCGCGCCGCACATATGATGGGGATGCGCAGCAGCGGAGACCAAAGGGACAAGTGGTTTAACAAATCGGTGTCCGCCTGCGAGCGGTCACTGGAGCTTGATCCCCGTAACCGGTTCGCCGCCTACTGGCGCTACTGCGCGATTGTACTGCTTCGAGAGCTTACCGACAAGGAGTACCAAACACTCCGCAAGCTGGGCAAGAAGTATGCCCACCTCCGCGAGCTGCCGGTGCCGGAGGACGACCCGTTATGGGACAAGGCCATGTCCCACTGGGACAAGAGGCTGGACCGCAAAGAGCTCGAAGAGTCCATCGAGATTTTTCACAAGCTTAAGAAGAAACACCCCGGCCGGATCGAGCCGGTTATGTGGCTTTGCCGGGGCTACTACTGGATGCACTATCACGCGGACACCGAGAAGAGCAAGGCACAGTGGAGCTGGAAGTCCGCGGAGTGGGGCAGGAAGGCCGTGGACCTCGAGCCCCGCAACCCCGCGGCCAACTACTGGGCTGCTGCCGGGATCGGGCAGTACTGCACCAACTCGGGATACCTCGCCATGGCCCGCTATGCCCTGGAGATGGGGACCAAGCTGAAGGTGGTTGGCGAGGAGGACCCTAATTACTACTACGGCGGTCTTTCCCAGTACTTTGCCCTGGCCATCGCCCGTGGCGGAAAGCTGGTGGCCAAGACCGCGGAGATCCTGGGATTTACAGAGGACCAGGTCCTCCGATTAAGCCTGCTGGCCCGCGAGTACGAGCCGCGATACCTGCGCAACATCTATGCTCTGGGCGAGCTCTATGTGTACCAGGGCAAGATGGACAAGGCGAAAAAGATGCTCGAAGAAACCTTAAACGCAGACCCGGCCGCGCTTCCCCACTTCGAGCCCGATAACCGCATGGCCCGGAAGCTGGCGCGGGAGCTCATGGACGAGCACTTTAAATAACGGTGGTTTGCGACATCAGGCATTGCATAAATCTTTGCCGAAGGCATGAAACTGTACTATCTTCTATCCACAGAGGACTGGTTTCGGTCTGTGTGGTTCATGTTCCCGAGCGTTTCAGGAGGAGAGTAAAATGAAGAGATTGGTTATTATGTGTCTTCTGCCCGTTCTTTTTTTCATGCTTTCGTCGTGTCCGAAGCAGGAGGACACCGGGGCTACCAAGGAGCCGGAGAAGAAGGTTCTGGAAGGCCCCAAGAAGCGGGTGGGCATCTTCGAGTTCGAGAACAAGAGCAGGTACGGCCGCAACCGTCTTTCCAACGCTGCAGTGGACGTTCTTTACACCGAGCTCCAACAGGCCGATGTTTTCGTGCTTTACGAGCGCGCCGACCTTGCCGAGCTGGACAAGGAGTTCGACCTTATCGACTCGGGCCGGGTAAACCTTGACACTGCTGCGCAGGCGGGCCGGCTGGTGGGCGTCCAGGCGGTAGTAGTGGGGACCATCTCCCAGTTCGGCATCTGGGAGGAGGCCAAGGACTACGGTGTTTACCAGAAGAAGATGGTCATAGCCGAGGCCACGGTTGACGTGCGGGTGGTTAACGTGACTACCGGCAAGGTCATCTTCGCAGACAGCGGCACCGGCAGGGTCGAGCAGGAGCTGAAGACCGTGCTCGGCTTCGGCGAGAAGTCGACCTTTAACGAGACCATGGCAGACAAGGCCCTGCGTTCTGCCATGGAGAAGTTCACGGACAACCTGGTCCAAGAAGTCATGCAGATACCTTGGCAGGGCTTTGTCATGGACGTTGACCAGCGCTCGGGCAGCGAGGTCATCTACGTAAACGCGGGCCGCCTCTCCGGCATGGCCATGGGCCAGATGCTTCGGGTAAAGCGGGTCAAGGGCAAGCTTACCGACCCGGTCACCGGCGAGTTCAAGGGATATAAGACCGAGCCTTTGGGCCGTGCCCGGGTTATCGACCTGACCGGCGAGGACGTGGCGGTTGCCGAGATGGTGGAAGGTTCGGGAGCCAAGCGCGGCGACATGGTAATGATCGCCAGGTAAGGCCCTGTTTTGGCCGCTGTTAACCTGCCCGGTAAAAGCACGGCGTGGGGGAGACTCCCCCGGCCTTTCATTGCGGTTGCATTCCTTCTGGCTGCGCTCTCGCTTTTTGTTGCCGGCTGTCCCCAAACCGGCAGCGAGACCGCGCTTTCCGTGCATCCCGACTACCGCTCACTTCAGCCCCGGAGCATTGCCGTGCTTCCATTTGACAACATGAGCACCGACCTGGACGCGACCCCCCTCCTCCGTCCCATCGTAGCCAGGCGTCTGCGCTACAAGGGCTACCGCGTTCCCGATCTTGCCGCGGTTGACGAGACCCTGCAGGAAGCGGGAGTGATGATCGCCCACGACGTTTACAGCTTCACTCCCCGGGAGCTGGGCGACATCCTTTCGGTGGACGCGGTAATGTTCGGGACGGTTACCGACTTCTCCACCAAGTACGCCGTGCTTGCAGCAAGCGTGACCGTGCAGCTCCGCCTCGAACTCGCGGACTGCGGAACCGGCGAGATAATATGGCAGAACGAACAGCGGGCGTCCCGCAACACCATCTTCGAGTCGCTGTGGACGCTTTTGTTGTATCACGACGAGATCGAGACCGGGGTGGCTGTGGTTGCCGCGGAGAACGCAATATTCGCGGCATTGGAGGACTACTATCCCTACGCTGAAGAGGTCTGCAAGCTGAATCTTTCGCCCCTGCCTCCCGGCCCGAAAGGGGAAAGGCCCTATCCGTGGGACCGGGACCCCGACGCACTGGATAAAAGCTCGGTCAAAAGCCTGATCTACCGAAGTCCCATCATTACGGTGAAGCCTTAACGGTCCGCCTTTCTCAGGCGTCCTTGGGATTATCGGGTTTCTTGATGCCGTACTCTTTCATTTTTCTCCACAGGGTGTTATAGCCGATTCCGAGCAGCTTGGAGGTTTCCGTCTGGTTCCAGTTGGTCATTTCGAGGACCCTTTTGATTTGAAACAGCTCCATTTCTTTCATGCTGAGGGGCAGATCTCCCTGCTTTGAGCCGGGCTCGGCCTTGCCCTGTATCTCCGCGGGCAGGTCCTCGTGCTCTATGGTATCGGTATGGGCAAGCACCAGCGAGCGTTCGATAACGTTCTCAAGCTCTCTTACGTTTCCCGGCCACGGATACTGCTCGACAAACTCGATGGCTTTATGGCTTAAGCGCGGAATGTTTCCGTCGTTTTTGCCCTGGTGCCTTTTTATGAAGAACTCCGCCAATGGCAAGATATCCTCTTTTCTTTCCCGCAAGGGCGGTATCCTTATGGGAATGACGTTGATGCGGTAGTAGAGGTCCTGCCTGAACCTGCCCTGGTCGACCAGGTTCTTCAGGTCCTGGTTGGATGCGGCCACCACGCGTACGTCCACGTTTATTGGTTTCTGGTCCCCTACCCTTCTTATCTCTCCTTCCTGGAGTGCTCGAAGCAGCTTGACCTGGAAGGCGGGCGATGTCTCGCCTACCTCGTCCAGGAATATGGTCCCCTTGTCCGCCTCCTCGAAAAGACCCTTACGGGTCTCTGCCGCGCCCGTAAACGCCCCTTTTATGTATCCGAACAGCTCGGACTCGAGCAGGGTCTCGGGCAGGGCCCCGCAGTTTATGGCCACGAACCCGTTGTCCCTTCTCCTGGAGTTGGCGTGTATGGCCCGGGCGACCAGTTCCTTGCCGGTTCCGGACTCTCCTTCGATAAGCACGGTGGCGTCGGATTTGGCCACCTGCCGGATGGTCTCGATCACCTGGCGCATCTTGGAACTCTTGGCCACCAGGTTGTCTATCTTGAACTCCTGCTCAATCTGGCTTTCCAGCTTCTTGACCCGGGAGGCAAGCTGATGATGCTCGAGGGCCCGCCTGATGGTATGGAGAAGCTCGTCGGAGCTCACCGGCTTGGTAAGATAATCATAGGCCCCCATCTTGATGGCCTCGACCGCGTTCTCGATGCTGCCGTAAGCGGTTATGATGATCACCGCCGGCGGGTCCTGGAGGGAGCGGGCCTTTTTCAGAACGTCGATTCCGGACAGGCCCCCCAGCTTGAGGTCGGTCAGAACCAGGTCATAAGTCTTTTCCTCCAGGCTTCCGAGAGCCTCGCCGCCGTCCTCGGCAAGTCCGACATCATAGCCCGCATCTCCAAGAATCATGCCCACAAACTCACGTGTTGTCTCCTGGTCCTCTACCAGGAGAATGCGCCCTTGATCCATTCAGGCTCTCCTTGTCCGTATTATGCTATTGCTTGACATGCTTTGATCGCCTCCTGCTTCGTAAGCCGCATGTTTATATAGTGCCTGTTTCGAAACTCCGTTTTCGGAGTGCGCCTGCCTGTGTGTTCCGCCTGCCTGTGCCGGACACGCCTGCCTGTGCGGACACGCAGACAGGGCAG
>CAYQTK010000260.1:0-5369 GCA_964420375.1 uncultured bacterium | reverse complement strand
TTCAAGTATTTTTTATGTTATGGGCTAAAAAAGTGCGCTTGTTATGGGACTAGTGTCTTGTCAAGATTGAAATGACGCATAGCGTGCGAGCGACTTCAGTCGCGACTTTCGTCGCTCGCACTAAAAAATTTTTCTTGGAGACGACAAAAAACGCTTGACAGGGCACTACTCGAGGACCCTTTGCTTGGAGAACACCAGCAGGCGGGCGGGTCCAATAAGCCCGGCCGGCAGGAGTGTGTCCTCCTTGTCCTTGAACTGCTTGTAAAGTTTATTACCGTGTCGGGCCTTGCCGATATATCGGTTCCGGAGCGGGGGTATGACTCGGACTTGCAAGTAGTTCTTTCCTTCTTTCAGATACGAGGTGATGTCCGTCCTGAAAGGCGGAACCAGCAACACCAGGGGTCCGTGGCCGTTTACCTTGACCTCTGCTGCCGCGGCCACGCTGCCCAGCTCCAGCTCGACCGACTTGTCGTCCAGGCCCTCCATGTCCATGTCAAACCCGGTGCGATATACACCGGGGCTCGACGAGTAGCGAAGCCGGTCTGTCTTCCGCCAGTCTTCAAGGCCGTCAAGCTTTATGGCACCCTCGCCTTTCACGTCCGCGCCTTTGACCTCCAGGGTCCAACTCGAAAGCTCCTTTACTTTTGCCTGCTCGCGGAAGAACTCGTGCCGGGTGACGTAGCTCTTGCCGAGCTTTTCTCTGGTTACTGCTGGAAACACCGTCTTTCCATTCGGCGGGCAGACCAGGAACAATGACTCATAGGGTCTCAGCACTACGTTGGAGATGGGGCCGGTATCTGCGCATGCGCAGTTTCCCCGCATGTGCTGGTTATAAACTTCTCCGTTCCAGGGATCAAGCCAGAAACAATCAGCGCACCCTGCCATGGACTTCAGGGTAAACGACAGGGTTTTGTTGCGGGGGTTGGACAGGAAATGAATAATTGTGCCGTCGGCCTTTTTAAAACCGGCGTGGTTTATCGGCAACGACAAGCTGAACACGGGCAGCGAAGGCTTGAAGGGCAGGGCGGCCATTTTGCGGACCATCCCGTCCTCGTTTTGCGCGTAAAGGGTGTTTTTTTCTTGAAGGACCTTTTCCATTGCCTTGGCCACTTCCCGGTCGTTTTTTTGATACTCCAGGAAACCGGGTTGTTTTCGAGGAGGCTCTCCGAACAGGACAATGGAGGCATCTTGTGCAGACAGCTCCCGGAGCCGGCGGGCGCTTTCTGGTTTAAGCCACGGCGCGTTAAGAAGCATCACAGCCTTGAAGACTTTTCCCCGGATCATGATCCTTCCTTCCGTTACCTCGGCCTTTGCCAGGGAATGGTCGTTCACCCACTGCCAGGTGTAACCGGCTCGTTCCATGGACTGTAGCGCGGGCCAGGCCCGGGCAAGCCACTTGGAGCGCGCATCAGGCTCGGGTTCCGGCAGGGGCAGAAGTCCTTCCAGGGTCTCGCCGGTCTCCTCCGGTTCGTGTCCTTGGAAGTGTCCGGTGAACAGTGGTTCCCGGTGATACGGATGCGACGAGAACCCGGACGGCAGTCCCAGGAAAGGGTAGTACACCAGGATGTCCGGTTGCGGCTCGGCCTCCCTTAGAAGATACTGGCAGCGGGCGACGTAGAGGTTCAGCTTCTTCATATATTTCCAGAAAGGGTTTGCCGGCGACAGGTTCGAGCTGAACACTCCCGGCGCCATGTAAGGAGATGACCAGGGATACCAGCCGGCCTCCCCGTAGCTGTGGTCCTTCTTATAGGTAAAGCCGTGGTAGATGACCTGGTTGACGCCGGAAGCGAAGAGCTTGTCCGCGGAAGTCTTGATTTTTAACGGTGTGGTCATGTAGTCCCTGCCCGCCCACACCATGGACTCGGAGGACACCACTTCCCGGTTATAGAGATGGGCAGCGGAAGAAGCGATCTTCAGGAACATCTCCGAGCCGCCGGCGTAAAGCTGCTCGGTCTCGGGGATGTTCAACTCTCCCTGCGCCCGGATGATGTCCATGTCCATGCCGTAGGCCTGGCCGCGGCTTTGCAGGTCTTGCTCTTCCGCCCACTCCCGCGCGGTTTCGAGGTAACGCTCGATAAAAAGATCGGACACGGTGAGCGACCAGTCGTAGCGGATGCGCTCTCCAGCGTCGCCTTTGTCTTCTGCGAAGCCGAACAAGGGCTTGCGCTCGGGCGCCATTATCTCGAAGAAGAAGTTGTCCGCTCCCGGCACCATCACCATGGGCAGATAGGGGGACACGTCGTATCCGCGGCGGTTCTCGAACTCCTCGAGAAAGTCTTCGGCCACGTGCCTCTCGCATTTGAACTCGAAGCTGTCGTTGAAGAACGCCCGGAAGGGGTCTCCGTAGTAGGGCTGAAGTCCGGTTCTTTTTCCGACAAGGTGTTCGAGATGAGAAAGAGATGCCTCCCGGTCCAGGTGGTCCACCACAAAGCCGGGATCGGACTGGGCGGTCAGCGTGGGCCTCTCCCCGTCCGGCGCCCGGTAGAGGGCGATTATCATCCATCTTCCCGAAGGGACATCCCAGTCGAGACGGCCGCCTTTTACGTGGCCGGTGATTACCTGGAGCGACTTGGCTTCCAGCCGGACCGTGTCGGAGAGGTTGACGGGGTTCAGCGACCTTCTGCCTTCAACTATCCTGCCGGCGACAACCTCGATGAGCTCGGCTTCATCGCCAAGGTAGGCGGCGATCTCGGTATGGAAGAGCCCGTCAATAAGCTTTAAAAGGTCGGTGAGGTAATAAAAGAGCGGTTTTTTCGGTCCGGGTATCCGCATGCGGATGGTCCGCGGACCCCTGACCCGCTTCTCGCCGAACAGCATGGTCTGCATGTTCTCTTGTGCGCTTACGTGTGCCCCTCCGGAGGGCCATCCCGACCCCAGGGTAATGTCTACCTGCATGTCCTTCTGTCGGGCCGATTTCATGACCGTTTCCAGGTGATCATAAAAAGAGGGCGAGTCAAAGGACATGCGGCGCGCAAGAGTTGCGGAGTCCGCGTCCGGGTCAAGCCCCATGGTAAAGGACTGGACCTCTACGCCGCCGTAGAAGTACTCGGCAAGCAGGTTGAGCTCGCGCTCGAGCTCGGCATTTTCCACGTTGTTGCCGGGCCACCACCACCGCGTCCAGGGACGGTACTCCTCGCCGGGGTATTGAAACTCAGACCAGGAGAGGCAAACATCAGCAGGCGTTTTTTTTGCAACGGCTCCTGCGTTCCCGACGGCAATTGACACTACAAAAATCAGCACTATCCACGTATGTCTCATGATTTCCTCTCCATCTTAAGATACGTCTTTTTTATAACCGACACCTGGCGAGCGTGGCAAGCGGGCAGCTTTCGCATTTGGGCTTCTTGCTGCGGCAGTAGTCCTTGCCGAGGTAAACTATCTGGGCGTGGTACTCGTTGAAAAGCTCCCGGTCAGGAGGCAGGTGGTTTGTAAAGAACCTCTGGACATGGTCGTAGCTTGCCTTGGAAGGGAGATAGCCCAGCCTGGAAAAGGCCCGGCTGGTATAAGCGTCAACCACGAACACCGTCTTGTCCAGGGCGTAAAGAAGAATCGAGTCCGCGGTCTCCGGACCGATGCCGCGCAGAGACAGGAGTTCTTCCCGGAGCTCGCTGGTATCGCGTTTGGCCATTTTTCGCCAGTCTCCCCCATAGCTCCGCACATAATATGCGGCAAAGTCACGGAGCCTCTCCGCTTTCTGGTTGAAGTATCCCGACGGCCGGATGAGCCGGGCCAGGGTTTGTTGTCGGGACCTTTTTATCTTTTCCGGCGTAAGCTTATCGTGTTCTTTAAGGTTCTTGATGGCTTTCTCCACGTTGGTCCACGCCGTGTTCTGGGTGAGAATTGCCCCCACCATGACCTCGAAGGGAGTGTCCGCGGGCCACCAGTTGAGAGACCCGAAATGGTTGTAGAGAAGCTCGTAGATATGAAGCAGCTCTTCTCGGATATTTGGTGATTGATCTGTCATGGACAACGTGTCTGATGGAGTTCGAGTCCGGGTTTTCGTTCAGGCAAAGAGGTCGTCGTCATCCGGGGGTTCGTCCGGAGATTTTTGTTTCTCTTCTTTTGACTGCTCCGGTTCTCCTGAAGCAGCCTCGGATTCTTCCGTTTTTGGAGACGCGTTTTTTTTCTCTACAGGCTGGTCTTCGCCTTGCCATTTCTCGGTTCGGGGAGCCATGGCGTCTCTGAACCGCGGGTCTGCCATGATGAACTTTCGAAGGCTTTTGTCTCCTTTTTTATCGAGGCTTTTCTGATACATGCCGGGCATGAAGACCATGTAGATTATAAGTCCGACGAGAAAAAGTGCCATGAGAATTATGCCCACCAGTGGCGCGTTTTCGCTTGCGTCGCCGGGCAGCAGGAACATGAGTATGACGCCGACTCCGATAACCAGGAAGGACACCAGTGCGGCCTTGAGGAAAATAGAGCTACTCAACCTTGTCCTGTCCTCCCCGGGAAGAAGACTTAAGCTGCTGTTCAATGGAGCTCAGTTTCTCCTGGAGACGATTGTAACACTCGCGGTTTTCGATCTCCAGGTCAACCACCCTCTTTAAGCTGATAAATACAAGCAGCCCCGCAATAAGGATCGCGGCCAATATTACAATGGCTATGATTTCCATGCTGAAGAACTCCCGGGTTTATATGTTTTCAACTTGAAAGCACAAGCGTTGAAGGCTTTGCCTCAGCTTCCTTTCTTCCCCATGATCATCTCTTGTATCTGGGGAGAGCAGGACTTGATGCGGTTGGTTACAGTTTTATACATGCCGATAACCACCTTTACCGCAACTGCGGGCGACTCCTGCATCATCTTTTCAAATGCTGACCTTTTCATCACCAGGAGCAGGGAGTCCTGGGCGGTCAGAGCAGAAACCTGGCGGGCGCCGTTCTCGACCAGCGCCAGCTCGCCGAAAAAGTCGCCGGGACCCAGCGTCATCAAAGTCTCGGTCTCGCCTTCCCCCCGCATCTTGGCGATGTTTATGGCCCCGGAAACCAGGATGAACATGGACTCTCCGGGCATGTTCTCCAGGAATAACGGGGTAGGAGCTGCAATGCTTTTCTCTTCCACGTACTTGGAAAGCACTGCTATCTCTTTGTCCGAGAAGTCCCGGAAAAGCACATGATCGCGTAACGGTTTGATCTTAGTCACCTTAGAACCTCCTCCTCATGATTCACTTAAAGAGCTTTTCGCTGCCGATAAATAAAACTCTCCACATGACGCGACTCTCTATATCCATTCTATCCGGAATCGGGAGGTAAAATCAAGAGCAAAAACCACATTTTTACATAATCCGAATTCGTGGAACTTCTCCCCCTAATACTTACGGGGTACTATGAATAAGGTGGGATTAACTGGCTCGAGGTTTCGAACTCCA
>CAYQTK010000259.1:0-5428 GCA_964420375.1 uncultured bacterium | reverse complement strand
TGCCTTTTATAATTTCATGACAAATCCGGCAACGATTCCACTGGTAAGGGACTAATATTTCCTCCACTCCTGCCGGTCCGGGCCGGCAGCCGAAACCACTCGTCATTTATGCCGCAACAGGATCATTTAAAACGCCTGCACACTGCTCTGCGGACCCCTTACCGGACATCAAAAGCAATCTGCCCAATAAAAAGAAAGAAAATATCCAAACCAAACACCAACTCGACAGAAGTTGCGAAATTGCTGGCCCCATGTCGGCGCGGTTTGCTTGGTCCGCAAGACTGTGCTAAATTTTATAGTTTGATTTCGGTAAAGGCAGGGACGGACGTGAGATGGCCGGGCAATTCAAGATAATCAAAGGCTTTCAGGACATTTTTCCTCCGCGGAGCACTACCTGGCAGGGCTTGGAGGATGAGGCCCGCTCGTTGTTTTCTCTTTGCGGTTTTGAGCAGATCCGGCTTCCGCTGCTCGAGCATACCGAGCTCTTCGCCCGCAGCATCGGCGAGGACACGGACATTGTGGAAAAAGAGATGTTCACCTTTCCCGACCGGAAAGGCCGTTCACTGAGCCTCCGGCCGGAAGGCACGGCCTCTGTTGTCCGGGCCTACCTGAACGCTGGGCTGGGCAAGGGCGAACCTGTCCGGTGGTACTATGCCGGCCCCATGTTCCGCTATGAAAGGCCCCAGAAGGGAAGGTACCGGCAGTTCTACCAGGTGGGCGCAGAAGCCATCGGCTACAGCGGTCCGGGCACGGACGCGGAGATACTGGTCATGCTGGACAGGCTCTTTAAAAGACTGGGGATTGATAAAACCGTCTCCCTGGAGATCAACAGCCTGGGCTGTGTAAAGTGCCGGCCCGATTATAAAAGAGCACTGGTGGATTACCTCAAGTCGGTGAAAGACGAACTCTGCCCCGACTGCCTCCGCCGCATGGATACAAACCCCCTCCGGGTCCTGGACTGCAAGGTGGAAGGATGCAGGAAATCCATAGAGGGAGCGCCCTCTCCTCTCGATCATCTATGCAAAGACTGCCGGGAGCATTTTCAGGGAGTGAAAAAGGACCTGGCCGCTGCGGACGTCAGATATAAGATCAACCCTCGCATCGTGCGGGGCCTCGATTATTACACCAGGACGGTGTTCGAGCACCTCGCCTCTGACGGGCTTGGTTCCCAGAACGCGGTATGCGCAGGCGGCAGGTACGACAACCTGGTCGAGGAGTTCGGCGGACCTCCCACTCCGGCAATCGGTTTCGCCTTCGGCGTGGAAAGGGTGGCCATGCTCATGAAGGAGCAGGCCGAACCTGCACCCCTTTTCTTCGTGGTCTCGCAGGGAGAGAAGGCCCGCGATAAAGCGGTGGAAGTCCTCTATATGCTCCGCGACCGGGGGGTTTATACAGGCATGCTCACCGACGGCATCGACCGGAGCATGAAATCCAAGATGAAAGCGGCCTCCCGGCAGGGCGCGAAAAAAGTGCTCATCATTGGCGAGGAAGAGCTGGCAAAAGGCGTCTTTACAGTCAAAGACCTGGAAAGCGGAGAGCAGCAGTCGTTGACGGAGGAAGAATTCAAAAACTCCATACAAGACTAGTGCCTTGTTACTCGAAAAAAGGGGAACGGGCCCAATGAAGATCGCGGCTAAAGCCGCTCGCACGATTGTTTTCTATTCCCCAAAAAGCTTTTGATAAGACACTAGTATCTTGTCAAGATTGAAATGACGCAATGACGCATAGCGTGCGAGCGACTTTAGTCGCGACTGCCGTCGCTCGCATCAAAAAGTTTTCTTGGAGACGACAAAAAACGCTTGAGAGGGCACTAGTGCCTTGTCACTCGAAAAAAGGGGAACAGGGCCTACGATAATCGCGGCTAAAGCCGCTCGCACGATTCTTCTCTATTTCCCGAGAAGCATTTGACAGAGCACCAGTGGCTTGTCAAGGTTAAAATGACGCATAGCGTGGAAGCGAGTTAAGTTGCTCGCACGTCAAACAGCTTTTTAGTAATGAGATGGAAGAGCATGATGGAGTTGGTGCCGGCAGAGTCATTTGATTTTCGCCGGATGATTAAGAGCGCGGGAGTGATGTAATGGACCGGGATTTATTGGGAGACTGGAAACGCAGCCATAACTGCGGCGAGCTTCGCAGCGATAACATCGGCTCGGATGTTGTTCTCATGGGCTGGGTGCAGAACTACCGGGAACACAAGGAGGTGGTGTTTTTCGACCTTCGCGACCGGTGGGGGGTCACCCAGGTGGTGTATAACCCCGGTATTGACGAGTCGGTCATGGAACAGGCCCGGCACGTCAGAAACGAAAGCGTGATCGCCATAAAAGGCAACGTGGATAAGCGGCCGGAAGGGGCATTAAACCCGGACAGGCCCACCGGCGAGATCGAGATAGTGGGCCGCGACCTGCGTCTTTTAAACAACAGCAAGACCGTGCCCTTTGTAATTGCGGACTCGGTCAAGGAGGCCCTGCTGGAGAGCGGGGTGCGCAGCAGCGAAGAGGTCCGACTCCGTTATCGGTTCCTGGACCTGCGTCGCTACCAGATGCAGGACCGGATCATCAAGCGTCACCAGGCCACCCGCACGGTGCGCGAGTTCTTTGACAACCTCGGGTTCGTGGACGTGGAAACTCCCTTCCTCACCAGGAGCACGCCCGAGGGTGCGCGCGATTACCTGGTGCCGTCGCGCAACCAGGCGGGCAAGTTCTTCGCCCTGCCCCAGAGCCCGCAGATATTCAAGCAGATACTAATGGTCTCCGGGTTCGACCGCTACTACCAGATAGTAAGGTGCATGCGAGACGAGGACCTCCGAGCGGACCGGCAGCCGGAGTTCACCCAGATAGACGTGGAGATGAGCTTCATAAACCCGGACGACGTCATGGAGATAACCGAGGGCATGCTTGCCGAGCTGTGGCGCAAGGTAAAAGGCGTGGAGATCAAGACGCCGTTTCCGAGGATGAGCTATGACGAGGCTGTAAGCCGGTTCGGGACCGACCGGCCCGACACCCGATTCGGCATGGAGCTAATCGAGCTGACCGACCTCATGGGCGACTCCGAGTACCGGTTTTTCAAGGAAGCGAAAGAGGCCGGCGGAATCATCAAGGGCATCTGCGCCAAGGGCATGGCTTCCATCTCCCGGAAGGAGACCGACGAGATAACCAAATCCATGTACGCCTACGGGGCCAAGGGACTGACCAGTTTCCGGCTTCGCGAGGAGGGCTGGCACGGTCCGGCCATCAAGTACTTCTCCGAAGACGAGCTCTCCGAGCTGCAAAGGAGGATGGGTATCGAGCCGGGCGACCTTGTTCTTATCATGGCTGACACACCCAAGATCGTGCACGACTCGCTTGCAGCGCTCCGGGTGATGCTCGCGGAGCGGCAGGGGCTTCTGGACCCGGACCGGCTCGATTTCCTGTGGGTCCTGGACTTTCCCGCTTTCGAGTGGAACGAGGAAGACGGGCGATACTACTCCATGCACCATCCTTTTACATCGCCCAAGGACGAGGACATTGCCCTGTTGGAAACCGATCCCGGCAAAGTGCGGGCCAGCGCCTATGACGTGGTGCTGAACGGGGTCGAGCTGGGTGGAGGCAGCATCCGCATCCACCGGCCCGAGCTGCAAAGCAAGGTGTTCAATGTGCTGGGCATCTCCGAGGAAGAGGCCCGGGAGAAGTTCGGGTTTCTGCTCGAAGCGCTGGAGTACGGCGCTCCTCCCCATGGAGGCATCGCCCTGGGAATGGACCGGACGGTCATGCTCCTGCTCGATGCCCCCAACTTGAGAGAGGTCATTGCTTTTCCAAAGACGCAGACGGCGACCTGCCTGATGACCGGCGCTCCCGGTCCGGTGGACGAGGAGCAGTTGAAGGAGCTTCATCTTAAGCTGCATCTTGACGAGGATTGAAAAACGGCTCCAAAGTAAGCTATGCTTCACCTTTCATGGAGGCTTTTAAAAAATTTTAAATTCGGACTTGACAAAGCTCTTTTTTAACAATAATAATTATAGAGAGACAAAAAGGGGCAGTAGAATCGAATCCGAAGAGAATAATGTCTGGGAAGAGATAGAAGGAGGTTTGTCGTGAAAAGTTATCGGATTAATCAGGTGGTGGGGAGCCTGCTGGTCTTGGCCGTCGCGGCCCTGGTTTACGGGTGTCCCAAACCGGACGCGGAGAAGAGACGAGCGGAGAACGCAATCCGGGAAGCGGAGGCCGCGGGCGCTGCCGAATACGCCCCTGCCCAGCTTCGGAGCGCAGAGGACTCCTTGGACGAAGGGGACGAGTTGGTTGACACTTTCCGCTACGACAAGGCACGGAGCAAGTATGAAAAGGCTTACCGGCATGCCAAGGAAGCAAAGAGAAAAGCCATTGCCGCGAAGAGTGAGCCGACTCCTGAATGCGATGAAGAGCAGCAGCCGAAGCCGCCGGAGGTTCAATACACCACCCGCACGGTGGTCAAAGGCGACTGCCTGTGGTGGATCGCAGAGGAAAACAGCGTATACGGCGATCCTTTTCAGTGGCCCCTGATCTACTGGGAAAACCAGGAAAAGATCGACAAGACCGCGCACCGGTACGGACACTACCAGAACGAGGAAGACTGGATATACCCGGGACAGAACTTCCAAATTCCCCGCGACAACGACATGAAACAGATAAGGAAAGCGCGGAAAAGAGCAGGAGCGCCCGAGCCTTATAATCCTCCCGGCTCCCGCGGAGGGGAAGCGCCCATTCCACTGCTGCCCGAGTAAAAAAGCAGCCGAACAATCAAAGCCCCGGACCGGAATCCGGGGCTTTTTATATCAGCCGGCGTTCTCGCATGCCAGGTCCAGGGCGTACTCGATTACCTGGCGATACTGCTGTTGAAGATGCTCGCGCTTGTCGTCCTCTTCAAGAGCGGAGAGACTCTTCCTTGCCGCATCAACAAGCTCATCCAGGAAACGGAAGTAAGTCCCTAAAGAATTGGTCTTGTAAATATGGTGGACCTGTTGGAAAAGAACCTCGAAACCGGGATCAATAACCGCCTCAACTCCTGTCTCCGCTTTCCTCATCTGCATCGCGCTCCTCCTCAGCTTAAAACCGCCTCTACCGCATTCCATATCCACTGTCTTAACCGTATTTGTAATAACATACATAATTCAAGCTTTATTTGTCAAGTAAAAAATGCAAAAATTTAGGGCCTTCAGGTTTAACAGTAGGTGACTTGGTGCACTCATGGAAAGGGTCGATTTTCTATCCGGCTTTGGGCTTTAAGTTTATCGCATTGGTGGCAGCCCAGCATTGAAGAACCTGATTTTTTCGCACAGGAAAGGCTGAACAAAACGGGCCGCAAAACCCTACTGCCCTGTCAAACGTTTTTTGTTGCCTCCAAGAAGTATTTTTTGCCGAACGGCTTTAGTCGCGACTTGTGCTGCTCGCACGAAAAACATCTATTTTGTATGCGA